>SFCA01000017.1:0-41952 GCA_007095475.1 Microcystis aeruginosa Ma_QC_C_20070703_M131
TGAGATGGAGAGCTTTATTGTAAACCAATCTTACACAGCCCAATGTGCGCCGCAATAGCGACTCTTGTGTTGGTGTGGGGTAAAATCGAAACGAATAGGCTTTTTCCATGTCTCACATTTTAGCATATATTTCGTAAATGTTCTAATATTTAACAGTAAAGCCGTCGTAGAACGACGGGGTTTCAGACCCAAATTTTCGATGAAGAATCATTTTAAATTCAATCGCTTCCATTCGTTAAGTTTAATAAAGTGCTGTATCAAGTTTAACCCAATAGACCTCTTGCAGAAATCAAAAATCTGACCTTAGGTGAGGAGTAAGGAGCCAGTAGTCAGGAGCCAGGAGAATTAAGAATGAGCATTAATCAATTGAATGCTCTTCTTGCAGATTTTATGCAATTTCATGCTTGTTTTTGTCATTTTTGAACTCTCAAAAATTAATTATGCAAGAACTCTAATCAATCCATGCAGTTTTAGGGGATGAAAAAAAAGCAGCAAAAAAGGGACCGCTTTTTCCCAATCAAATATAATTTAGGTAGAAAATTGCCGAAAAATCGCTATGCTCAACGGGTACAAAATTATTGATGCTGATTCCCATGTCATTGAACCCCCCGCAATGTGGGGCCAATACCTAGAACCTAAATTTAGGGAATTTGCTCCTTCTGCTGACATGAAAATCAAAGGAGAACCGATTAGTCAAAAAATCTCCCCACAAGTCCAAGCAGAAGGGAATAAGCAGATGATGCAAGCTCATCCCCACGCTTATCTCAATCGCTATAACCCAGAGTCCCATGTTCAATCTATGACACAAATGGGCATAGATGTGGCTTTTATTTATCCTAATTACGGACTGTGGTTATTTGCCATTGATAGCCTACCTGCTGAAGTGATGGGGGCTTTTGTCCGTGCTTACAATACATGGTTATATGAAGAATTTTGTAGCTATGACCCCGCTAGACTGAAAGGAGTCGCTGCAGTCAATCAACACGATCCCGAAGATATGGTCAAAGAGCTACACCGTATGGCGAACTTGGGCTGGAAGGCGGTTTTTTTGCGCCCTAACCCTGTTAAAGGCAGAATTTTGAGCGATCCAGCCTATGAACCCTTTTGGGCGGCCTGCGAGGATTTGGACATGGCTGTAGGAATTCATGAGGGACATTGGAGTCGTTTACCCACCACCGGCGCCGATCGATTTAACACCCGTTTTGCCCTTCATGCTTGTTCTCACCCCATGGAGCAGATGATGGCACTGTTAGCGTTAATAGAAGGGGGAGTGTTAGAACGTCATCCTCAGCTAAGAATCGGATTTTTAGAGTCGGGCTGCGGTTGGCTACCCTATTGGTTATGGAGACTTGACGAAGAGTATCAAGTTACACCTTGGGAGGTCAAAGATCGGGTAAGATTAATGCCATCAGAGTATTTTCGCCGTCAATGCTTTATTGCCGTTGAACCCTCTGAACCTTATCTGTCCCAGCTTATAGACTACATTGGCAGTGACAATATTATCTTTGGCTCAGATTATCCACACATGGATCATAAGCCCGATATTGTTAGTCAAGTGCTTAAGCTTGAGAAAGATTTAGCTAAGGAAACAGTAGAGAAGATACTTGCGGACAATCCTACCCGTTTTTATGGCTCAGTCTGAGTTTTTACAGTAGAATCAAACTCATTAACCAACTCCCTGGAGGAATTCACCAATGGCACAGGTCTTTACTCGCAGTTATGTTCAAAATTTACAATCAAATTTGTCTATAAAGATTGGACAAGACTTTGCCAGTACTCACAAAACTCTTACTGAACATCAAGACTATTATTTTCAGTTACTTATATTTAAGGAATTAAAGAGTCCTCCTAAATTAGTCTATGGCACAAAAGAGAATTTAAAAAATCATTTTAAGATGAAGGAGGATTTTCCGACACCTGGAGTAGAAATTGAACAAGATTTTTTACCAAAACGCCAGTACAACGACGATTCTTTGTTTCCTTTTGAATATGGCAGCATGATCCATTGGTTACTGCAAACTCGTAAACTCTCCCAAATGATTGCCTATACTTGGGTTAATCCAGAAAATATCCTAGACAATGAGACAAAAACAAGAGTAAGTTTGGTAAAAAAGATTCTTGATTTTCCCAGTATGGAACTGGAAATTCAGTGTGTCACCAATAATGGAATTGAAGACTGCGAAAACGGTCTTGATGATTTGCTAAACAAAATTCCAGGGATTCAACTCTTTTCTCATGGAAAAGATCCGTTTTCAAGTTTCTTAATTTCTCCTGACCATATAAGTTTTGAGTTCATCGCTTTAGCCCTTTTGTTGTGTGGTCAGGCATTTTACAAAACAAAAATCAATGAAGAGCCAGAGTATGTCAGAATTTGGGAGCCTATTGCTGACATCAGGCAATTAATTATGGAATTAGGGATTGGGGTAAGTTGGGACACATTCTATGGGACGATCACCGATCTTTCAGAAGTCGGAAAAAAATCCCAAAATCCCTATAAAAAAGCGATGATACCCTATCCCCCCAGGCCCAGTGAATTTAGTCTCAGTCAAGAGGACATAAAAAACTGGGCAGAAGCCCCAGATAAAGATGGACAATATCCATTCTATCCCAGAAAAATAACTGATCCTAATGAATGGGACACACAATTTGTTAATCCACCTACACCTTATATACCTCTCAGTTGTTTGTAATCAATCGATCTGAAATGAAGATAATCAGTTGTAGAATCGAGTAATAGAAATAATTGAACTTTTTTGCTTGATTCTATAACTAACTTAATCAGTAGCTCATGGAAAAAAAATATCAAATCAGCGAAAAACTCTACGAAAGTGCTAACTCCTTAGTTTATCGAGGTTTTCGTCATGCCAATAATCAGGCAGTTATCCTTAAAATTCTCAAAGAAAATTACCCAACGCCATCAGAACTCACTCGGTATCAACAAGAATACCAAATCACTTGCTCTTTTAATGTTGATAATATTATTAAAGCTTATGAGTTACAGCGATATGAAAACAGTTTAGTTATGGTTTTAGAAGACTTTGGTGGTCAATCTTTAAAATCATTACTAGAGCAAAGTCAATTCAACCTAGAAGAATTTTTGAAAATTGCCATTAAGATTGCTGAAGCTTTAGCTGTTATTCATAAAGCCAATATTATTCACAAAGACATTAACCCTTCTAATATTGTCTATAACCCCAAAACCGAAGAACTTAAAGTTATTGATTTTGGTATTTCTAGCCAGTTAGCTCAAGAATTTATCAGCGTTATCTCTCCCCATCAATTAGAAGGAACGTTAGCTTATATTGCCCCTGAACAAACAGGAAGAATGAATCGTGGACTTGACTATCGTAGTGATTTTTATGCTCTTGGAGTCACTTTTTATGAACTTTTAACCAACAGACTTCCTTTTGAAACTACAGACCCAATGGAGTTAGTTCATTGTCATATTGCTCAAGACCCTTTACCCCTACACGAACTGATTCCAGACCTTTCCTTGGCTGTGTCTAATATTATCAAAAAACTATTAGCAAAAACCCCAGAAGAAAGATATCAGAGTGCTTGGGGAATTAAAAATGATTTAGAAATTTGTCTCAATCAACTCAAAAGAGGGGAACAGATTCAGCTATTTTCTTTAGGAAGTCGGGAGCTTCCAGAAAAATTTCAGATTCCGCAAAAACTCTATGGTCGAGAACGGGAAGTTGAAAAACTCCTAAACATTTTTGAAAAAATCAATCAAGGCTCATCTGAATTGATCCTGATTTCGGGTTATTCTGGGATTGGTAAAACAGCTTTAGTCAATGAAATTTACAAACCAATTACACGCCAACGAGGACGAGTTATTAAGGGCAAATTTGACCAACTACAACGATATATTCCCTATTCAGCAATTACTCAAGCTTTTCAAGATTTAGTAAAACAGTTGTTAAGTGAACCAGAAAGACATCTTGAAACCTATAAAGACAAGATTCTAGAAACTTTAGGAAATAATGGTCAAATTATTGTTGAGGTTATCCCTGAACTCGAAAAAATTATTGGTAAGCAACCTCCTGTAGAACCACTGGGTAAAACGGAAAGTCAAAATCGCTTTAACTTATTTTTTAAGCGTTTTCTCACGATTTTTTGTCAACCAGAACATCCCTTAGTGATTTTTATTGATGATTTACAGTGGGCAGATTTATCTTCTCTAAATTTAATTGAGCAATTAATTTTAGAGCCAGATATTAACTATTTTCTCCTAATTGGTGCTTATCGAGATAATGAAGTGGAAACAACTCATCCACTAATGCACACTTTAGGCAAAATTAATCAAGCCCAAAAAACAATTAATACGCTCTCTCTTTCACCTTTAAAAAGCAGAGAGATTAATCAATTAATTGCCGATACTCTAAATTGTTCTAGAGAATTAGCTAAACCCTTAGGGGAATTACTCAGCAGAAAAACCGAGGGTAATCCTTTTTTCTTAACCCAATTGTTTTATTCTCTCTACGATAGAAAATTCCTGTTTATTAGGGAAAATTTAGATTTAAAGAAAGCGAAGTACACAAAACAAGTTTATTGGCAATGGAATATACAACAAATTGAAAGTTTATCTATTACTGATAATGTAGTTGATTTAATGGTGAATAAAATTAAAAAATTATCTCAAAATACGCAACAGGTTCTCAAGTTAGCAGCTTGTATTGGCAATCAATTTAATTTAGAAATCCTTAGGATTATTAATAATAAATCTGAAACTATTACCGCTCAAGAACTACAGTTAGCTCTAGATGAAGGCTTGGTGATTCCCCTAGACAAAAATTATAAAATTCCTCTATTATGGAATGGAGAAGATTTGTCAAATAATAAGCTACAAGATGCTTTTAACTATTCTGCTGATATTTATTATCGATTTTTACATGACCGAGTACAACAAGCAGCTTATTCTCTTATTTCTGAAGAAGAAAAAGAATGTTTTCATCAGCAAATAGGACGTATTTTATTAGAAAAATATCAAGCAGAGCATCAATTAGAAGATAAAATATTTGATACTGTTAATCAACTTAATCAGGGAGCAATATTAATTACCGATCAGTTAGAAAAAAATCAACTGGCTAAGTTAAATCTAAAAGCAGGAAAAAAGGCAAAAGCATCAACAGCTTATGATTCGGCTTTAAGATATTTAGAAAAAGGATTGGAATTGTTGACATTAAATAGCTGGAAAACTGATTATCAATTAACTCTAGAACTTTATGTTGAAACCTTAGAATCTCTTTACTTAAATACTAAATTTTCTCAAATTGAAAAAATATCTGACACTATCTTAAAAGAAGCTAGAGACATATTTGATAAACTCAAGGTATATGAAATACAAATCATCTACTACTTTACAATTTTTCAACCTCAAAAAGCGATAGATATTGCCCTCAATGTTTTACCAGAACTAGGTATCAAAATTTCTCTTCAAGAAAATGAAATCAAAAAAAGAATTAGTAATCGCCAGAGATCCATAAAGTTGCTTTTAAAAAATAAATCGATTGAAGACTTGGCCGATAATTTGATAATGACTGACAATAAAAAACTAGCAGCTATTAAAATAATACTGCAAATTCGCTCTGCTTCAAATACAACTAATTTTCTTCTATTTACGGAATTAGTATTAACTTTAACTTATCTCTGTATCAAATACGGCAATCCTCCACAAGCTTCTACGATTTATGCTTTTTATGGAATGCTCATGTCGGGAATGACAGCAGAAATTGATTATGGTTATAAGTTTGGAAAACTAGCAATTAACTTATTAGAAAAAGATGATAATCAAAAATTTCAAGCCGAAATATTTTTTTTATATTATGCTTATATATGGTGTTGGAAAAATCCACTAAATGAGCAAGTCATTCAAGAAAAATTACTTTATGGCTTGCAACAAGGACTTAATACAGGACACAATGAATATGTTGGGTTTCTCGCACAGGCCTATTGCGCTATCAAGTTTTTAGGAGGATGCCAGTTAGAAGAAGTAGAACGAGATTGTGAAAAATACATTCATTTTGTGGAAAAACTTAATCAAGAGTATTCTCATAAATTCTTAGTTATTTTGACAAATACTGCTAAAAATGTACGAGATATTAATCACCATCAAGATTTTTTATTGCTAGGAACTTCCCAAGAGGAAGAAGATAAACATCTCCAAGAATATCTTGACCAAAATAATCAATGGTTACTATTTATTTATTATTTCGGAAGAATGATTGATTATTATATTTTTAATGATTTTGTTGCCTCCTTAGAAAACAGTCAACATACAGAAAAATATGTAGCGGTAACAAGCGGTGCAGCCCTATTTAAAGCACAACATAATTTCTATTCATCGTTGAGTTTTCTAGCTTATTATCATGACACAGAGCAAAATGATCAAAGAAAATTACTACAACAAGTAGATAACAATCAGCAGAAGATGGCAATATGGTCTAGTCATTGTCCAGCAAATTTTCAACCTAAATATGATCTAGTTGAAGCAGAAAAAGCGAGAGTCTTAGGTCAAAACTGGAAAGCTCAAGAATTTTATGAAAAAGCCATTCAAGGAGCAAAAAAATATGAATTTATCCATGAAGAGGCTTTAGCGTATGAGCGTGCCTCTGAATTTTATTTTACTTTAGGTAGAGAAGAAATCGGTAAACTATATCTCAGAAATGCTTATCATTGTTACATTCGTTGGGGTGCAAAGGCCAAAGTTAAACAATTAGAAGAAGAATACCCTCAATATTTATTAGGCATCAGCAATCAAAACAAATCTAAAGGACTGAGTACCACCATTTCAACTACTGGTAATGATGGAGCAGTTCTTGATTTAACCACTATTCTCAAAGCCTCGCAAGCGATTTCTGGAGAAATTAAACTGGAAAATCTCCTAACAAACTTAATGAAAATTGTCATTGAAAATGCAGGAGCGCAGAAAGGTTGTCTGATTTTAGAACAGGAAGGAAATTGGGTCATTGAAGCTCAAGGAACAATTGATCAAGAAACGGTTAATATCCTAGAGTCAATTCCCATAGAATCTATCGACCATGATCATTCAATTCCTATCTTACCCACCAGTATTATTTACTATGTGGCTCGGACAAAAGAAACTATCGTTTTAAATGATGCCACTTCATCAGGTCAATTTACCAACGATTCTTACATTATTGCTAAAAAAACTAAATCCATTCTTTGTATTCCTTTACTCAATCAAGGTCAATTAAAAGGAATTGTTTATTTAGAAAATAATTTAACAACTAGCGCATTTACCTCAGAAAGGGTTGAACTATTAAATATTCTAGCAGCTCAAGCTGCTATCTCTATTGATAACTCCAGACTCTATCAAACCTTAGAACAAAGAGTGCAAGAACGCACTAAAGAACTCACAAACACTTTAGAGGTACTGAAAGCAACCCAAGCAGAACTTATCTTTGAAAATGACCTACTTAAAAGTGCTGAACAACCTCCCAAATTTGTCTATCAAGTGGGGGGCAGTTTACCGATGGATGCACCGAATTATGTGGTTCGACAAGCCGATCGCAATCTTTATAAAGCTCTCAAACAAGGTCTATTTTGCTATGTTTTAAATGCACGTCAAATAGGAAAATCTAGCTTAATGGTACGGATGATGAGCCAATTACAAAAGGAGGGAATTAGATGTGCAGTAATTGACTTAACTCGGCTAGGAACAGACAATATTACCCCCGAACAATGGTATAAAGGATTAGCCGTTGATCTGCTCCGCAGTTTTGGATTAATCAAAGAATTGAAAACTTTTAAAGCTTGGTGGAGTGAACAATTAGACCTGCCTCCTGTACAACGATTAGGACAATTTATAGAAAATTTTCTTCTAGTTAATGACGATTTTGATCAGCGGCAATCTGGAAAATCGACTGTTATATTTATTGATGAAATTGATAGCATTTTAGGGTTAAAATTTGATGTCTCTGACTTTTTTGCTTTAATTCGTTCTTTTTATAACCAGAGAGCGATTCAACCTCAATTTCAAGAGCTAACTTTTGCCTTTTTTGGTGCTACCACACCTTCAGCTTTAATTACTGACCCCCAGAAAACACCTTTTAATATTGGTAACGCTATTGAATTAGCAAGTTTTAAAGAACACGAAGCTCAACCTTTATTATATGGGTTAACAGAAAAAGTCAGTAATCTTCAGACCATGCTCAAACAAGTCTTAAGCTGGACGGGAGGGCAACCTTTCTTAACTCAAAAACTCTGTCAACTGATGCGGGATAGTGAGCAACTAATCCCCTCTAATCAAGAAGAACAATGGTTGGCCAACTTAGTAGCAGAAAAAATTATTCAAGATTGGGAGATGCAGGATCAACCCGAACATTTAAAAACCATTCAAGATCGCCTTCTTCAAAGTCCAAACCGACCCCAGTTATTAACCTTGTATCGACAAATACTCCATCAAGAAGCAATACAGATTGATAACAATCCCTATTTACCTGAGTTATTTTTATCTGGATTAGTGGTAAAGCGTCACGGGAAAATGGACGTTCATAATCGGATTTATCAGACGATATTTAATAATGATTGGCTTGAGCGATCGCTATCTTAATACCATGGTTCAAAAATTTATTTATACTGAACCAGTATATTGACTTATAAAGTACTTTTGATACAACTGACAACTGACAATTGCTTGATTTTCTCTGAGTTTAATTAAACCCATACTATTAAGTTTGTAAGCAATAATTGGATCGACTATCATTGGTTGATTCCCTTGACAAATCTGTTGAAAAATACCGGCAAGTTCGGGTTGTTTTTGTAAAGTGACCCAGTGAAGCTGTAAATGAGAGGAATAAATTCCCGTTGATGTAGTTGCTGATTTGATTAAATCTGGCATCGTGATTTGCTCTTGGCTAAGATGATAAATCGCTAAATGAATCAAGGCAGGATGTCCCCCCACTAAGTCGATCAACTGTTGAATTTCGTTGGTTGCTAATTCATTTAATTGATATTTTTTTGCCAATTCTGCCACTTGTTCTTGACCAAAACCCTGTAACTCTATGGGTAATCCCACATTAAAAGGAGACTGTTCTAATCGCAGAGAAACATAAGATTCTGTGGATTGAACAATAATTAAACGTAATTTCTGCCACAGGGGAGATCGCTTAGATTCTTCATAACAAGCTCTGATTAAAGGTAAAAAATCTTCTGCTACTTTCGGATGTTCAAAGACTCGATGCACTTCGTCTAAAGCCAATACCAGTGGCTGTTTTATCTCTCGTAAAATATACTCTTCAAAATAAATTGTCCAACTCATTTTAATTCCTATATCTTCATCCCAATAATCATCTAATTTGGCTTCTAAATTCAACTGCCGAGCGCAATTACGGCAAATCCAGCGTAAGAACTTGTTAAAATTTGCTATGATATCTTGGTCTGCTTTTTGTAAATCTAAACTAACAACTTGATAACCGAATTGCTGTTGACAAGCCTCTAAAATTGTTAATAATAAAGACGTTTTTCCCCATTTTTTGGGAGCTTTAATGCGTACTAACGCCCCAGATTGTCCGATTTCCTCGATAATTTTTGCTTCAAGTTTTGTTCGTTTTAGATAATAATAAGAATTATAGGGAACAGGAGCATCTGGGTATTCTGGACGCTCATTTTGGAGATATTCCTGACCGCAATACTGAAGCGATGTGGAGTTGGTAAAATGAGATTGTAGTCTAGATAAAAAATTTTTCTTATTGATCGGTTCTCCGATCAGTTGCGAGACTCTATCATAGAGTCCTGGGGCAACTACATTGGCAAGATAGCTGCTACTATAACCGTTTTCTTGGGCAATTTCTTGATAGTTCTTTTTCTGCCAAAGTCCTCGCAATAATAATTGTTCTGTGTCATTGAGACAGCGATTCTCAAGCTTGAGCAGTTGCCGATTAAGAATCTCTTGGATTTCCTCGAATTTCATTATTTTTGTCTAAGGTAAGAAGATTGGCGGCTGACTGCCTGACATAAGTGGGTGAAAGCTAGTGGCAGAGGGACTGAGAGAAAAAAGGGTAGAGATTTGACATCCTCGCCGCCGTAAAACGGACGGCGATTCCTCACCACGCCACCTTTTTAGGGTGGTCGCGTCAACGGGGTTGACGCTTCACAGGATGCCGCCACCTTAGCGGTAGTCTTACGCTTTCCGACCCGTCCGTTTAAAGTCTCCGAATGCCCGACGGCCACTTTGAACAAGTCGAAAAAATCTCATGTTCAACCTTATTTCCTAGAAAGTTTTACTTGTTCAAGGCCGAATTTGAATTCTTTTCTCAACGAAACCCCCCTACTATCTGTGGTCAAGGTTCAGTTTTTAGCTTGGTTATCGCTTTTTCCATTATAGCTTAAAGCCGTCCTTTTAGGACGGGGTTTTCAACCCAAATTTTCGATAAAAGCCCGATAATTCTAACACAATTGTACTAATTGTGACGATAAAAAAGCGATCGAGGCGAGGATCGCTGGTTTTTTCCTGAAATTGGGCAATTTCTACCAAGTCCACCGCTGCCATGCGTGCCTGTTCCATACACATCCCCAGGGTACCTAGGGCAAGAATGGCGGCGGATAGGTTTTCCGGTGGGAAGATTTGGGAGATTATGCCTAAACTAGCCGGAAAAAATCGTAAAAAAAGGATCGTTCGTCTCATCTATTCGCGGTGGGGTCGGATTAAGATAATAAGAAATGCTCTTGACTTGATCATTTCTGTAATGTCTTGTTTGCCTCCTTTTCAAAATGCTCTCCTTCTCACCCACGCTTTAACCCATCGTTCCTATGTCAATGAACAGTCCGAATTGACGGAAAATAACGAGCGCCTAGAATTTTTGGGCGATGCGATTTTGGCTTTTTTGGTGGGCGAACTTTTGTATCAAAAATATCCCGCCATGAACGAGGCCGAATTAACCCGTTTGCGGTCAAATTTGGTCAAAGAAGAACAATTAGCGCAATTGGGCATTGAAATCGGCCTAGGGGAGTTAATGCGTTTGGGGAAGGGGGCAATTAAAGATCGGGGGCGATCAAATCCTACCCTATTAGCGGACACTTTTGAAGCGATAATTGGGGCTTATTATCTAGATTCGGGGTTAAATGCGGTTAAAAACTATCTGCACGGGCTTTTTATCCCGGTTGCCTCTCATTTAGTCTCTCAACAATCGGAATCGCCATCTTTTATCGATGCTAAAAATCTCTTTCAACAGTGGGCGCTGGCCAATTTCGCCTCTAATCCAGAATATGCGATCATTGATGTTACAGGACCCCCCCACGCTAGGGAATTTACCGCCGAAGCGCGGGTTAATAACCTTCTCTACGGTACAGGTAAAGGTAAACGGAAACAGGATGCCACCAAAGCGGCTGCCGAAGATGCCTTAAAACGCTGTCAATTGCAAGGGTAAATAGGGTTTGCGGCAAAAAGTTTTGCGTGGGGGCAGGGTGTGGGGTGTGGGGTGTGGGGTGTAGGGTTTTACCCATTTTCAGGGGGTCAATTACCTAATTTTCAGGGAAAAAGTCCAGGGATTTTTCCCCCGATCACTCCCAGAACTGGCACTTTTTGATGGGAAAAAAGTCTAAAATTCTTATCCAACAAAGTTTTTAGATTTATTCAGCCAAACCTACTTATCTTAGGGGCCACCAATTAACTTTATCTCTGGTGGCACTGTACACTTCTTTTAAACCCTCGGCATCCAGTACCCGAATTAAATCCCCCGTCGATTCTGAGGCAATTAATCCCACGGTTTGCAATCCTTTTAATACCTGTTCGACGGTGCGTTGATTGAGTTGACAAGCGCGAGCAATCACATCGACGGATAAATCAAAAGTGTAGATATTTTCGGCACTAGGTTGACTGCCTAATTCTCTTTCTTGGTAGATTAAGGCTCTGAGTAAAGTGGCTACAGCTTGGGGTGGATAGCTACTGCAATTAAGCAAATGATACTCGAATTTTTGCTGTAATTCAAATAAAAAACAGTACCGTTGACGAAAACTTTCGTTATCGTTGTAAATCTTTTCTAGGGACGATAGGGGAATTTTCAGGACGTGGGTAGTTTTATAGGATTCCACCAAACAGGGAAAGGCACGACTGGCTAAACCATAACTAAAGGGTAAACTCCTCATGCCAAAACAGCCGCCGGGGTAGGTAATGGCAATAATCCGGTCGAGGGGAGTGCTGCGGACGACGATTACACCCTCATCCAAAATCACATACAAAACATCTAGAAATTCATCGGGGAGAAAAGCCGTATAGACGGGACGATTGGAAAATAGCCTCTCTAGCTTGAGATTGTCGGCATCGAGATACTGACTTAACCAAGCTTCCTCTAGTCCGCGAAAGAGAAAACTCTGGTTAATCAGTTGTTGTAGGAGGGGTGTTTTTTTGGCTTTGACGCTCTTGCCCATAGTCTCAAACCTAGATGTAGCACTGATTTTATCTTCTCACAGTTTCCCTTGTTATCGCCTTATTCCCAATTTGTTTTATAAATGTATTGAAATTTTATTTCCTGTGCTGTAAGATTAAAGCAGACCTGAAAACAGATACAATCTCAGAGTAAAGCTTAGGAGCGCCGCCGATGCAGTCATCCCAGTCTTGTTTATCCCTACTCGTGGCAACTGTCCTGACGGGGGGAACGCTGGTATCCTGCACCCCATCCCCCAGCAATAGCGGCAATGACAGCCAAAAACCCGTGACTGTGACGCTTGTTTCCTATGCTGTCACCCAAAGCGCCTACGAAAAAATCATTCCCAAATTTGTCGAGGAATGGCAACAAAAAACGGGGCAAAAAGTAACTTTTGAACAGAGTTATGGTGGTTCCGGTTCCCAAACTCGCGCCGTTATCGATGGTTTAGAAGCGGATGTGGTAGCGTTGGCTTTAGCTTTGGATACCAAGAAAATTGAGCAAGCGGGATTAATTCAACCCGGTTGGGAAAAAGAAGCTCCCAATGACTCTATTGTTCATAAATCTGTAGTGGCTTTTGTTCCTCGTGATGCCAATATTAAAATTAATCAATGGTCAGATTTAGCCAAGGATAATATTAAAGTTATTACCGCTAATCCCAAGACTTCTGGCGGAGCGCGCTGGAATTTTCTCGCTCTTTGGGGTTCGGTGACGCAAGCGGGAGGCAGTGAACAAGCGGCGCAAACTTTTGTCGAAAAAGTGTTTAAAAATGCGCCAGTTTTACCTAGAGATGCTCGCGAATCTAGTGATGTATTTTTTAAACAAGGCCAGGGAAATGTGCTGATTAATTACGAAAATGAGATGATTCTCGCTAACCAAAAAGGCGAGAAGTTGTCCTACACTGTTCCCACCGATTACAATATTTCTATTGATAATCCCGTGGCGGTTGTTGATGCCAATGTGGATAAAAAAGGTACGAGAAAAGTGGCCGAGGCTTTTGTGCAGTTTTTATTTACTCCCGCAGCCCAAAGAGAATTTGCTCAGGTGGGGTTTCGTCCCGTTGAACCGACGGTATTTAAAGAGTTTGAGAGTAAATTTCCTCAGATAAAAAATCTCTTTACCGTGCAGGATTTAGGCGGTTGGGATAAAGTACAAAAGCAATTCTTTGATGATGGAGGCTTGTTCGATAAAATTCTCACTAAAGCTGGTAAATCCTAAGGAGAAAAACCATGGATAATCAACCTCAATGGCAAACTATTAATCATCCCCAAAGTGACTTACATCTCGATCAATCAGGACTCGATCGCCCCACTTCCCGAAGAATAAAAATTCGGATTCCTAAACAATATATTAACGAGCCAATTATAGGACGTTTAGGGTCTTTTCCTGGTCTAAAAGTGAATATATTTTCCGCTTTGTTAGCGGCAAATAATAATCAAGATGGCTGGTTCGATCTACAACTACAAGGCAACTCCCAAGGGATAGAAAATGCCCTTTCCTATCTGGCAGATTTAGATGTAGAAGTTTGGTATGATTCAGCACAAGTTCTTGAAGAAGCGGACAATTGGTAATCTCTAGCAATAATAAACAATGGCTAACCCACAATTATCTTTATCTCCCAGTCAAGCCCTGAAAAAAGTTTCTATTCCTTGGGTAATTACCATTAGTTATCTAGTGGTTTTGTTGGTTTTACCAGCAGCGGCATTATTTGCTAAATCCCTAACTCTTGGTTTTGCCGAATTTTGGCGCATTGCCACTTTACCGATTTCTTTATCCGCTTACCAAGTCACTTTTTTTACTTCCTTAATCGCTGGCTTAATTGACGGAGTTTTTGGCACTATTATCGCTTGGGTATTAGTGCGTTATCGATTCCCCGGTAAAAAAATTGTCGATGCTTGTGTAGATTTGCCCTTTGCTTTACCCACTTCCGTTGCTGGTTTAGTCCTAGCCACAGTTTATAGTGATAACGGTTGGATCTGTCAATTTTTTGCCCCCTTTGGCATTAAGATATCCTTTACCATTTTAGGGGTTTTTGTGGCGATGTTATTTATCGCTTTACCCTTCGTTGTCCGCACCTTACAGCCAGTTTTACAGGAAATGGAAAAAGAAGTAGAAGAAGCGGCTTTATCTTTAGGTGCTTCCTCTTGGCAAATCTTCTGGCTAGTGATTTTTCCCACAATACTACCGGCTATTTTAACAGGAGTTGCCCTCGGTTTTGCCAGAGCGATCGGTGAATATGGTTCCGTGGTAATTATCTCCTCTAATATCCCCTTTAAGGATTTAATTGCCCCAGTTTTAATCTTCCAAAGACTAGAGGAATATGATTACACAGGGGCGACAGTAATCGGCATGGTTTTATTACTGGTTTCCCTACTGATGCTAGTAGTAATTAATTTCCTGCAACAATGGGGGCAAAAATACAAAATTAAGTAAAGAGTAAAAAATATTAGAATCTAATTGAGTACAGAGCAAAAATGCAGAATCCAAAAGCCTTAACTAAACCGAAAGAGTGGGATTACAAACCCCTACTAATTATCGTCGCCCTTGTCTATCTTGCCCTCTTGCTTTTTATTCCAGCTGCGGCAGTATTTTACTATGCTTTTCGCAATGGGTTCCAAGCTTTTTTAGAAGCGGCGGGAACTTCTGACTTTATCGAAGCGGTAAGATTAACAGTAATTATTGCCCTAATTACTGTACCTTTAAACACAATTTTTGGACTTTGTGCAGCCTGGGTAATTGCTCGCAATCAATTTCGCGGCAAAACGTTATTAATTAGTTTAATTGACTTACCCTTTGCCGTTTCTCCCGTGGTAGCAGGTTTAATGATTGTACTGCTCTATGGGCGCAATGGTTGGTTAGGTTCTTTTCTAGAATTTTTCGATATAAAAATACTTTTTGCTTTACCCGGAATGGTATTAGCAACTATATTTGTTACTATGCCTTTTGTGGCTAGAGAAGTTATCCCAGTCTTAGAAGAAATTGGCTTAGAACAAGAGGAAGCGGGGCGCACTTTAGGGGCAAGTGATTGGCAGATTTTCTGGCGCATAACTTTACCCAATATTCGTTGGGGATTGATGTACGGAGTGCTGTTAACTAATGCCCGGGCGATGGGAGAATTTGGGGCGGTTTCTGTGGTTTCTGGCAGTATTTTAGGGAGAACTGCTACCCTGCCAATTTTCGTAGAACAGGCCTATAAAAATTATCTAACTCCTGCCGCTTTTAGTGCGGCGGCTATTCTCGCCTTACTAGCGGGAGTTACTTTAATTATCAAAGAAATTCTCGAACGTAAAACCGCCCACAAAATTCACACTACATAACTACAAAAAACCTAAAAATTATGAGGGCGTTGGGTTTCATGCTTCAACCTAACCTACGTTCATCTTATATTTAATTCCACCCACCTACTTACTTAACTACAATTAACCTAAAATATGAGTATTACCATCCAGCAAGTTTCTAAACGTTTCGGCAATTTTCAAGCTTTAGATAATATCAATTTAACCATTCCTGAAGGCAAATTAGTCGCCCTTCTTGGACCATCAGGATCGGGAAAATCCACCTTATTGCGTTCGATTGCGGGATTAGAAACTCCCGACAGTGGCGCGATTATCATTAACGGACAAGATACCACCCATCTGGATCCTAGACGGAGAAATATCGGCTTTGTTTTTCAACATTATGCCCTATTTAAACATTTAACTGTTCGTCAAAATATTGCTTTTGGCCTAGAAATTCGCCAGCAAAAATCGCCAGTAATTAAGAAAAAAGTTGAGGAATTATTAGAATTAATTCAATTACAAGGATTAGGCGATCGCTATCCCGCCCAATTATCAGGAGGACAACGGCAAAGAGTAGCTTTAGCCCGCGCTTTAGCCATTCAACCGAATGTATTATTATTAGATGAACCCTTTGGAGCTTTAGATGCAAAAGTTAGAAAAGAATTAAGGGTATGGCTGAGAAATTTACACGAAGAAGTTCACGTTACCAGTGTTTTTGTTACCCACGATCAAGAGGAAGCAATGGAAGTAGCCGATAGGATTGTCGTGATGAATCATGGTAAGATTGAACAGGTGGGTTCCCCCGCCGAAATTTATGATCATCCCGCCACAGCTTTTGTGATGCAATTTATTGGGGAAGTGAATATCTTACCTAATCTAGCAGGATTAGGAACTGGGCATCATCAGGGTCAGAATTCCACCGTTTTTATCCGTCCCCACGACCTGGAAATTATGCCCGAACAAGATGGGTTGAATAGTTGGGCAGTGGTGAAAAGAGTTATTCATTTAGGCTGGGAAATACAAGTAGAATTAATGTTAGCCGATGGGGAAATGGTGGTGGCTTATCTCAATCGTGAGGAGTACAAGCAATTACAGTTACAACCAGAACAAACAGTACATTTAAAACCAAGAAAAGCGACCTTACTCACTGATTTTGACAATAAAAGTGAGAAATTTATCGATTATTCAATTTAAAAATTTTAGGTGTATTAGAGTGCTTCTCATAAAGATGAAGTATAACCTAATTATGCTATAGTTCCCTACTGTTAACATCAAAGGTATCTATAAAATAAACATTAAAGCCAACTCAAGGCTGATTCTGATCTGGACAAAGCAGATGATGGGGAAACTCAGGAAAGAGAAATGGGTGCATCTGACCACTCTGACCACCCATTGGATTTAGTAGCTGTACTGAATTTAAACTGCGTATGGGCAATTTTAGGACAAATGCTCAAACTTCCTCTCCCTGCTCCAAACCCCAATTATGAATTATACATAGGTAGCAGAGGCTAAGTCTGGGTACTGGCGGTGCGGGACGGTGCTATAGCCAGTTCCCTACCCTATTTAGAAATCTTTGTCAAGTACAATTTGTACCAAATTAGATGAGCTTACCCTGAGCAAGTTTCTTTGTTCTATGTTAGGATGTTAGCGGCTCATTTTTGGGTCTGATTTGTTTTTGTTAATGATCGCACAATACCTGATCAGCCTTTTTCCGTCAACTCTTGAGGAGTCGTGCGTTTCATTTTTGAATTGGCACTGTCGGGCTGTAATGCCTCATTTTGTCCTGTATGTCTAATAAAGTTGTTAAGTATTGCCGTTATCGATCGAGATCGGGTTAGCTTTGAGATAGCAGTGAGCATTTAGCTTTAAACAGTTAATAACTGCTAACTGAATCACGGATAAGGGGGTTTTTTCATGGCTTTTAGCCGTTCTAGCGGTATTTTGCTTCATCCCACCAGTCATCCCGGTCGTTACGGGATTGGAGAACTAGGTAGGGAAGCCTATCAATTTATCGATTTTTTGGCTCAAAGTGGTCAAAAACTCTGGCAAATTCTCCCTTTAGGCCCGACAGGGTACGGTAACTCTCCCTACATGAGTTTTAGTGCCATTGCCGGTAATCATCTCCTGATTAGTCTCGATATTCTTCGGGAAAAAAACCTGCTTAGTGAGGCAGATTTCGAGGATATTCCCGATTTTCCCCTCGATCAAGTGGATTTCGAGCAATTGATCGCTTGGAAAATTCCCCTACTTAGAAAGGCGGCGAGCAATTTTGTCAAGGGTTCTGACACAATTCTTTACAAACAGTTTGCTGGCTTTTGTGGTGGCAATGCTGATTGGTTAGAGGATTACGCCCTATTTATGGCCCTATCCCACGCTTACCCGGGTAAAGCATGGATGGAATGGCCGACAGAAATTCGCGAACGTCATTGGGGTGCGTTGGAAACACCGAAACAGGAGTTACAAGAGGAGATTTTTCTGCACAAATTCCTGCAATTTGAGTTTTTTGAGCAATGGTTAGCCTTAAAACGCTATGCTAACTCCCTCGGTATCGAGATTATCGGTGACATCCCCATTTATGTCTCCCATAATAGCGCCGATGTTTGGGCAAATCCGCAGGTTTTCCGACTAGATCCCCAAACCAGTAATCCCTTGGAAGTGGCGGGGGTTCCCCCGGATTATTTCTCAGAAACGGGGCAATTATGGGGAAATCCTCTTTATAACTGGGATTATCTCAAAAATACGGGCTTTGACTGGTGGGTACGCCGTTTAAAAGCGGTTCTTTCCCTAGTCGATATCATCCGTATCGATCATTTTCGCGGATTAGAAGCCTATTGGGCGGTGGCTTTTGGCCAGGAAAACGCTATTAATGGTCATTGGCTGAAGGCCCCGGGTTATGATCTCTTTAATACTATTGGCGCTCGTTTAGGTAAATTGCCGATTATTGCCGAAGATTTGGGCGATATTGACCAAGCAGTCTTAGATTTTCGCGATCACTTTGCCTTCCCCGGGATGAAGATTCTCCACTTTGCTTTTGGGGGTGACGCGGGTAATCCCTATCTTCCTTTCAACGTCGAACGCAACTGTGTGATTTATACCGGCACTCACGATAATAATACCACTGTGGGCTGGTTTCAAGATAACGCCAATGACTACGAAAAAGCGCGACTTTATCAATATCTTGGCGCTCCCAGTGGTCAGGGAGTGGCTTGGGATCTGATTCGACTGGCCTATAGTTCCGTGGCTAATCAGGCGATCGTACCGTTACAGGATGTGTTAGGTTTAGGATCGGATGCGCGGATGAATACCCCCAGTGTCGCAGAAGGGAATTGGTCATGGCGCTATCGTCAGGAAGCTTTAACCGGAGAATATAGCGAGAGATTGCGAGATTTAGTCAATCTTTTTGGCAGAAATCGTTAAATCTCAACCCTTTTGTCGAGACGTTACCCCTAACGTCTCTTTTTGTCCGGTTAATGTGGGTGAGAATTTTTTAGCAATCTTTGCCGGATGCGATCGAGATTTTCTTGACTATTGACGGGTAAATGGGGTAGGGGTAATTCTAAATTGGGCCAATTACTCAAATCATGGCAGGGACAGGATAAACTCGATTGTCCCACCACTTCAATTGGTACGGGTATAGTACAACGAGCGCAGGGATGAAATTCCCATTGAGGGGAAAGTAAGTCTCGGATAGTTTGTTGAGTACCCTCTAGGTAACAATCGCCACTTTCAGGATCGAGCATTTTTTGCCAACAATCTTCAAACTCCGACGAATAGCGATCAGCATTGAAAATTGGCAGCGGAAATAGCATAGCTTGGTTTTTGGGACAAATAACTTTTTTTCCCAATTGAAACCAATGGGCGAGATATTTTTTAACTGCGGAGGTGTCTGACATATAGTTTGTGTGGAGGCTGCCCTGATGATTGCTCTTACCATCAATCCTAGCGTTAACTTCCGGTGTCGGACAGGTCTTAGGATGATTGATGATCGAGTTTAATAATTATTTTAGGTAACTGAGCATCTGGAGCTAGATTAATCCCAATAAACTCACCATTAAAGCTTTTTGGGCGTGCATCCGATTTTCCGCTTGCTCCCAGACTTTTGATTGTACACCCTCGATCGCCCCGTCGGTAATTTCTTCACCCCGGTGAGCAGGTAAACAATGGAGAATAATCGCGTCTTTGTCAGCGTGACTCATTAGCTGTTCATTGACTTGGTAGGGCTGAAAAACGGGAATTCGGGCATCAGCGAGGCTTTCCTGTCCCATACTCGCCCAGACATCAGTATAGACCACCTGAGAGTCTTTTACGGCCGTAACGGGATCGTCGGTAATTAAGATTTTACTACCGGTTTTCTCGCCAATAGCCTGGGCGCTGGCGACAATTTCCCCATCGGGTTGATAGTTTGCGGGGGAGGCAACTCGCACATTTAACCCCATCAAAGCACCACCCAAGAGGAGAGAATTAGCGACATTATTGCCATCCCCCACATAGGTGAGGTTAATTCCCCGTAAAGTCTCAAAAGTCTCTTGGATAGTCTGTAAATCGGCTAATATCTGGCAGGGATGTTCTAAATCCGTTAAAGCGTTGATAATCGGGATGCGTGAGTAATTAGCAAAAGCTTCTAAATCCTCTTGTTTAAAGGTGCGAACCGCGAGAATATCGAGATAGCGATCGAGTACCCGGGCTGTATCTGCTAAGGGTTCCCCGCGCCCCACTTGGGTTACACTGGGATTAAGATCGATCACCTGTCCCCCTAACTGGTACATGGCGACGGTAAAGGAAACCCGCGTCCGGGTGGAAGCTTTATAAAATAGCAATCCCAAGACTTTTTTGCAGCTAGGGTTAAGAGTGCCAGCTTTAAGCTGTGCCGATAGATTGAGTAGGGCGCTGATTTCTTCGCTACTCATGTCGGTTATTCTTAAAACATCTCGTCCTTTTAAAGTGGCTACCATTGGTTTTTCTCTCGATAAACAGGGGTCTTGATTGGGTTTTATGGCAGTTAGCGGTTAGCAAAAATCTTGGGTAAAGACCCTATTATAATCCAGTTTTTTCGCTATTAGGCAATTTCTCCCGAAAATCTTCATTGTGGGGGATGTTAGTCCAAGTAACACCCCCACTTTTGCTGTTATTCCAGTAATAAAAACAAGAAATTGCCTAATTTCTACTTAACTAATTTTGCCCCACACTTAGAACAAAAATTAGACGATGGTGGGTTTTTATGTCCACAAATACCGCAGATAATTAAAGCTGGGTTAGCCACTTCCGTCACCGAATAAAGAGGTATTTCTCCAGCGCTATCCAACTTATAGTTATGGATTAACTGCAAAATAATTGCATCTTCCCGTTTATATTCTGTATTATCTTTTCCTCCTGTTAATTCCTGGGAACGTTGTTGTAAATATTCAATGAAAGTCCGATACAAAGCTTGTTTTTTCTCCGGAGTGGCTGCAGCCTGTAACTTAGCTGTCACCTGACTTTGAATTTTTTCCTTATCTTCGCGACAAGCTTTTACTTCTAACACCTGTACCGCATCTTCCCAACTGGTGGCAATATCGACTTTTTTTAATCCCGTTGCGGTTTTAATTTCATAGCGAATTGTTTTCTCATTAGTGACTCGATTGACTTCTGGAAAAAGCACTTTCAAAGCTCGGGCTGTCACCACCAATTGATAAATACTCGGATCTTCGGGAAAAACATCCCAGAAAGGAGGTTCCTTTTGGATATGCACGGGGATGGGTAAATCGCGATTTTCCCCCATTTGTTGGGCGCGTTTAGCGAGAATAAATTCTCCTTTCCAGTCCTGATAGGATTGCCGCAACTCTCGCATTCCCTCGAGACAGCGTAGGGAAAAACCGCCAATTTCCTGTACGAAGACAAGACGATATTTTTCCACTTCTGCCAAGGGTTTAATATCGTCTTCGTTGGCAATAAATTCCCGCAGTTTCGGAATAATTTTTTGGGCTGCTGGGTTACTGGTATTTCTTCCTCCAATCAGGGCAACATTTTGATTTAATTGGGGTGTAAAACCCGCATCTTTTCCCCGCAAAACCGCAGGATTGAGCATAATTAGGGGTCGCGATTTTTGGTAGGCAATGCGAAGATTATTGATAATATCGGCATCGTTGTTGTAAATTTTTAACAAGCGATCGCAAGCGGCTAATTCCTGCTGAATGCGACTACTAGCGGGAGCATTTTGTAGGAGTTGATTAGCTTGGTTTAGGATAACTTGTTGAAAATCTCCTTGACGAATATCGGCAATCTCGGTGATGTCAAATAAACGCATATTTTCATCAGCGCGCCGCGTTTCTTTCCAGAGGGGGCTAGATTGCTTTAAAATTTCTTCTGAGAGGGGTAAACAAAGGTTATCCATACCCGTATCGTAGGCATTTTTGTTACCAGCAATCCCCGAAGCAAATTGTTCGATAAAGTCTTGATAAAGACTATTTAATTCTTGTCTGTCAAATAATTTAATCCCATTAATTAACAAAGCATCGGCACTATCAATCTGTTGGTTAGCTTGGAGATTAAATAGATCGCGACTTTGAATTAATTTCTGACGAAAGCGATTAAAACGGCTTTCTAATTGATTAAGATGTTCCAGTAAACGATTAATAACCTCTACTCCTGCACCTCTGGTTTTTCGTTGAATATTGGCCATTAAATAGCCTTCCAATCCCGTTAAAGCTTGTTCACAATATTCTTCCATCTTATCTTTTTTCGAGATATGAAGTTTATCTTTCAGATCATTAATTTCTGCCAAGGCTGTGTCGTATTCCCGTTGACGTTTACTTTCATTTTGACTCCAAACCTGTTCTTGATCGCGACGGAATTTTTCCGCTATGTCGGTGAAGATTTGTCGTACTGAAACAATAAAACTCTCGGCAAATTTTACCCCACGGTTCCGATCTTCAAGGATATTATAAAACTCCATTTCTAGGGACTTTTTACCCCGTTGAATAATTTCATCCCGGTTACTATAAATCTTTTTCAGGTAATCGCCGTGCAGCCGTTCATCGGGACTTAATTCTAGTAAATGATTGCGTTTAAATTCCTCGACTCTTGGCGTTAAATAATCGTTAATAAATTGCAGAATTTTTCCTTGCTCATTGCCTAAAATATTAACACCCTGTTTGGTACAAGAGAGCCAATTATCTTGATTGATTTCCTGACGAGTTTCGTTAATCCATTGGGAGATTATGGCAATTAAAGAGCGATCCTTGTCGGCACATAAATCCATAATTAATTCCCCTTCGCTCAAGCGCATTTTTTTGAGGATATCACCTCTTACTAACTCCAACATTTGAGCGGGTAAAATCACGGAATCATTCAGCCACCAATTAATTAAATCTTTGGCTAAACGTTCCGATAAGGAGGCCCGAATTTGGGCAATAGGAATTTCAATAGTTGATAGTCCAAAACTCATAAATTGCTTAGGATAACCGCGCCCCCCTGGGTCAGCTTGCGCCCAAGAACCCTTAATATTATCTCTAATGGAACGTTTATGGGGGGCAAAATCAGAAGTCATATCTAGGAAGATATTTTGGGCGATCATTTCCCGAATTTGACCGAGTTTAAAATCACCTTCTCCGTTTTTTGTCCCCACTAAATAGGTAAAATCAAAGGGGGGTAATTTACTAACCACTTCATCGACCAAACCGCTGCTAAACTGTTGATGATATTCGGTTCTGTAGTCAGAAAAGTAATTTAATTCCATCAAGGCAGCGTAACCATTAGCCAAAACTCGATCGCCGACACTAATCCCCGCAAATGCTTCAGGAGTGGGAACAATTGCCGTACTCAAAGGACTACTTTCCCCTCGTAACCAATTACGAATACAGTAGCCTATATCAATTAACATTCCGCTACCCGTACCACCGTTTAAAGACCCCGTGGTAAAGACATTAATAGCACTATTACTAACTTTAATTCCATAGCGATCGAGCATAAAGTTTTCTTGTCCCTTTACCCGTCTCACCGCGTCTAGAAATTTTCTTTGAATCTCATGATAATTACAAAATAAAGCAAAACGACCACAGGCGCGAATTTGTCCCGCTCCCGCTTCTAGGGAAGTAATATTTCTCTCTAATTCCGGGGGAAACCAACTATTAATCCAGGGATATCTATCCATGTCAGATACCATCTCCTGTACCTGTTTTCCACTCACCCGGGACCAGTGTTTTTCGTTATCTTTAAAAGCACTGCCGGCAGCTTCAGGATTACTGATTTTATAATCCTTATCCGTGTCAACCACCAAAAAACTGACAATCGGAAAATTACTCAAACTGCCATAACTTTCCTCGATTAAACGACGCAATCGCGATAAAATCTCGTTACCCGTACCACCAATACCCACTAAAACCGTGGGAACCATGCTTTTTTCTTCCACTGCTGCTGGCATAATTACTTAACTCCTAAGACCATTTCTTGACGGTTGCGGGGGACTTCGTAGGTGAGGAAATCGTAGGCTAATTTAGTGTTAGGAAAAATTGCCCGCGCTTCCTCTAACAGATTGGAAATATCCAGAGAATTACCCGGTAGATAACGGGGACTAAAATGGGTCATTAATAACAATTTTACCTGGGCTGCCAAGGCCACTTGGGCTGCCATCGTTGAAGTGGAGTGAACACTTTCAAAAGCTAACCCGGCATCTTGGTGAGCAAAAGTCGCCTCATGAATTAGCACATCTGCATTCTGTGCCAATTCGATCGAGCCTTCACAGAAAATAGTATCGGTACAATAGGCTATTTTACGGCCGATTTCCGTTTCTCCGCAGAGGGACTGACCGCGAATTTTGCTGCCATCGGCAAGGGTGACAGTTTCCCCTTTTTTCAGCTTGCCGTAAATTGGTCCGGGGGGAATACCTAAAGCGTTGGCTTTTTCCACATCAAAACGTCCCGGACGGTCTTTTTCGGCGATGCGATAACCGTGAGCGGGAATACGATGTTTTAATAGCTGACAGGAGACGGTAAATTCTTCATCTTCGTAGAGTATGCCGGGGGAAACGGCATGGACACGCACCCGATTGGCTAAATTGGTATAGGAATACTTAGCACAAGCACGCAGATAGTCCCCTAGTCCAGGGGGTCCGTAGATATCAATATCCTGAGCAGAACCGGCTAATCCAATACTGGCTAACAATCCCATTAAACCAAAGATATGATCCCCGTGCATGTGGGTGATAAAAATGCGTCGGATTTGGGAACTTTTCAGGTCGCTACGCAGTAACTGGTGTTGAGTTCCTTCTCCACAGTCAAACAGCCATATTTCCGCCCGTTGCGGCAAACGAAGGGCGATACTAGAGACATTGCGGGAACGAGTGGGAACCCCGGAACTGGTTCCTAAAAAAGTAATCTCCACAGGATAGCTGTCAGGATAGAGGATTCTTTTTCTAGTCTAGGCTGTTTTTATCGATTTCTCGATCGAATTGCTGCTTTTCTGTATTTCATCACTTGAAAACAGAAAATCCTCTGATTTTGACCTAACTCTGCAATAATTACTCGCAGTCAGAAATACGCCAGCGTCCATATCATACTTTGTGCTTTTTGTCAAAAAAACTTTTTTTTTGCAATAAAACTACACAAAAAAAAGATCATCGTTGCCCGTGAAATTGACTGATTTACCCGTCTTAATTAGGATCACCCTGTAGGTGTGGCAAGGGGTTCAGTCATTGCTGCCCAAAAAAGCACAGAATAAGCCATTATGAAATTCAGTAAAATCGCTGTAACCATTGTAACATCGTTGTTAAATAAAAATCTTTCTCAATTAATTCTTAAGAATTTGTAAATATTGCGGAATGTTAATTTAAATATTCTCAAGCTTTTGGAGTCAATAAATAATTTTTGCTTATCTTTAACCAACATGGGGTTAGAAGTCAGGAGTCAGGAGTCAGTATTCAGGAGTCAGTATTCAGGAGTCAGTATTCAGGAGACAGGAGACAGGAGACAGGAGATTATTTTTATTTATTCTTCCCACACCCCACACCCCACACCCCATCCCTAGAACGATCTTTGGGACAAGATTAAGTTTAAAATCTGAAATAGATGATTTTTTTAAGGGATCGAGTCAAGTTTATGGCAGATATTGTCGATATTGCGGTCAGTGCCGATAATTTTAAAACTCTAGTAACGGCGGTACAAGCGGCTAATCTTGTGGATGCCCTAAAAAGTCCTGGCCCCTTCACGGTTTTTGCCCCCACCGATGAAGCTTTTGCCAAATTGCCCCCCGGGACGATTACAACCCTAGTGCAGAATATCCCCCAATTAACCCGAATTCTCACCTATCACGTCGTTGCGGGCAAATATATGCAGGAAGATTTGGCAAAATTGGCTGTAGTGACTTCTCTAGAGGGTTCACCGATTCCCGTCGATTGTAGCGAAGGTTTTGAGGTGAAAAATGCCACGGTGGTCGCGGGTAATATCGAGGCGGATAATGGTGTGATCCACGTCATCGATACGGTGATCCTGATGGGTTAGTTTTTGACCGTCTTTTGCCCGGTCTGCATCTAGGGCAAATCTGTCTTATTTAGTCAGTAAATATACAGATACTTTTGCTTGTTTATGGTTTCGATGCTCGCCGGAGGAAAATGCCCACTTTCTGCACTTTCTTGTCTGTACCTGTTCAGACTAAATCCTGTTATTAAAGACTGATTATCTATTGATCCTTTTGCCTATTACATGAGTAGAAAACGGGTTTCTCGGAGAAACCCGTTTTCTGTGCGTTACTCAACGGATTTAGTATTAGCCATCTCGACAGTAATGGCAGCTCAGTTATCAGTTATCAGATGTTAGTTTTCAGTTCACTGTTTACTGTTTACTAATCACTGAAAAAAGCTTACCTATTCCCCAGAAGTATGAGGACTGATTTTGAGAACTAAAACCCCTAAAGGTGGTAAACAAAGATCAATCGAGTAGGGACGACTATGATAGGACCATTCCTCCGACCATTTACCGCCAAGGTTGCCCATATTACTACCGCCATATTTACTGGCATCGCTGTTAAAGATTTCCTGATAAAAACCGGGATGGGGTACACCAACGCGATAATGGCTGTGGGGTTGGGGAGTAAAATTACAGACCACCACCAGAAACTCCTGCCAATTTTTGCTCCAGCGCAGGAAAGAAACGACGCTATGACTATTATCACTACAGTCAATCCACTCAAAGCCATCCTGACCAAAATCCTGGGTATATAAAGCAGGTTCACTCTTATAGGTGGCGTTCAAATCAGTAAAAAAGCGTTTTAGCTGTTGATGGGGTTCGTACTGCAAAAGACCCCACTCCAAATCACCCCAAACATTCCACTCACTCCACTGGCCAAATTCCATGCTCATAAACATGGTTTTCTTGCCGGGGTGGGTAAACATATAACTAAATAATGCCCGGACATTGGCAAATTTTTGCCACTCATCCCCCGGCATTTTGCCAATCATATTACTTTTGCCGTGAACCACTTCATCGTGGGACAAAGCCAGCATATAATTCTCGCTGTGGTTATACCACATACTAAAAGTGACATTATTTTGATGGAATTGACGGAACCAGGGATCCATGCCGAAATAATCGAGCATATCGTGCATCCAGCCCATATTCCACTTCAAATTAAAGCCTAAACCGCCCATATAGGTGGGCCAGGACACCATCGGCCAAGCGGTGGATTCTTCGGCAATAGAGAGAATTCCGGGAAAATAGCTAAAAATTACATGATTGACTTGACGCAGGAATTCCGCAGCCTCTAAATTTTCCCGGCCACCGTACTCGTTAGCCACCCATTCCCCATCTTTACGACAATAATCGAGATAGAGCATAGAAGCCACCGCATCCACGCGAATACCGTCAATATGGTACTTATCGAACCAAAAAAGAGCATTAGCGACCAGGAAATTTCTGACTTCGTTGCGACCGTAGTTAAAAATTAGGGTTCCCCATTCCTTGTGTTCCCCTTTGCGCGGGTCGCCGTGTTCATAAAGATGAGTCCCGTCAAAGAAAGCTAACCCGTGGCCATCTTTGGGGAAGTGACCGGGGACCCAATCTACTAGCACACCAAGGCCATTTTGGTGACATTGATCGACAAAATACATGAAATCTTCAGGATTGCCGTAACGACTGGTGGGGGCAAAATAACCCGTCACTTGATAACCCCAAGAACCATCAAAAGGATGTTCGGCGATCGGTAATAATTCGATATGGGTGTAACCTAATTCTTTAACGTAGGGAATCAGTTTTTGGGCTAACTCGTAGTAACTCAAAAAGCGGGCCCCAGTGTTCCATTCCGACACGGGAACCGCTTCCCCGGATCCGGAAAGTAAACGGGGTGGTTCGGCGCTAGAAGCGTGCAGCCACGAACCGAGGTGTAATTCGTAAACGGAAACCGGTTGAGTTAAAGGATCGCTATGGCGGCGTTTTTCCATCCAATCGCTATCATCCCAAGTATAGCTATCTAAATTGGCCACGATCGAGGCAGTTTTCGGGCGTACTTCTTGGGCAAAACCGTAGGGATCAGATTTTTCGTAAATATGACCTTCCCAATTTTTGATCTCGTATTTATATTTAGTGCCAACACCGATTTCCGGGATAAACAATTCCCAGACCATATTGTTACGTTTCCGCATTTGGTGATCACGACCATCCCAGCTATTAAAATCACCAATAATCGAGACGTTGCGAGCATTAGGGGCCCAAACGGCAAAATAAACCCCTTTAATACCCTCGATTTCGGCTAAATGCGCCCCTAATTTTTCATAAATGCGATGATGGTTGCCCTCCCCAAACAGGTGTAAATCAAAATCGCTCAGTTTGGCAGAACGGAAGGCATAGGAATCATAGATTACTCGTTCCTGTTCTCCCTCGTGGATGCGTAATTGATAATTGTTCAGTTCACCGCTATCGATAACGCACTCGAAAAAATGGGGGTGATAAGCGGTCGTCATGGGATATTCTTGTCTTTGGGACGGTAAAATAACCCAAGCGGCCGTGGTTTTCGGTAAATAAGCTCTAACAACCCATTTATTTACTTTTCCTTCTTCTTCTAGGGGATGGGCCCCCAAAACCTCAAAGGGATCGTGATGGAGGTTGTTGACGATTTGATGGACTTGTTCGGGGGATACCACTATAGACATTCAGTTAACACTCTTGACATCTACAATACTTATAGCAAGGAAATAGTCATTTTTTCCCTGCCGTCTGGGAATTCTCAAACTAATGATATATTCTGCCTACTCATTCAACTATGGCCCTGACTGCTGCTAAAATTGTCGTCATTAAAGACGGTTTTGCGCTCAGAAACCTGATTTCCCGCTCTCTCGGTCAAAAAAAACTAACAAGTAGAAATGGTGGCCGATGGTAAAACTGCCAATTTAATCTCGATTTGGTCATTCTTGATGTTAATCTAGCGGAATACCCTCGAATTTGACCTACACTACATCTCTACACAGTTCTTAACTGGAACGAGTTTGATCCCTAGGAGATTGACTTTCTTCTAATTCAGCTTTGATTTTTACCGAGTCTTCAATCTGCTGGGCCTCTCGCTTAAATTCACTTTCAAATTCCTTGGATGCTTCTTGAAATCCTCGAATCGTTTTGCCTAAACTGCGACCGATTTCTGGTAATTTCTTCGGGCCGAAAACTAGCAGGGCAATCAAGAGAATTAACCCCATTTCCGGTAATCCAATCCCAAAAATATTCATGTTTTTGCTCCTAATAAAAAAATTGCGGTGGGCAATAACCCACCTGCCAAAGTCTGCGGGACAATTCTGCCGCCAAAAATGCCGACAAGATTGTTGGAATCTGCTTACTGACCCCAATCTACATTAAATCCTTCTAAAATTAGGGAGGAGTTATAGATCTGTAAAATAATCAGCAAAAAGACTAAAAACAGAGCCATAAACACTCCCATCAGCAAGGTAGTTCCCCAACCGGGGGAAACTTTACCATATTCCGAGTTGAGGGGACGAAGGATTTCACCTAAGCGTGTACGCTGTGCCATAAGTTACCAAGAAAGATCTGTAAATGATAATTTTGTATTGATCCGTAATTTGAGGAAGTGCCAACCAGTCAACCCAGTGAGATAAAATCTACTGCTGTTGCCAGTGGAGCTTTTTTGGTCTAATTCCTAACGGAATCGTTTTTCGCCTGCCCTGCCACGCCCACAAGAATCTGCAAGCGCCTACAGTACGGGAATTATTCTAACATTGTTTGGTGATCTTCTCAGGATTTAGGAGACAGTCGATGGGAGTTGGGTGTGGGGTGTGAGTTGGGGTGATGGGGGAGAAGGGAGAAGGGAGAAAAAGCTGATCAGTGATCACTGATCAAGTCTCCTTCGGTGCTATGATCGAGGGTGTAAAGTTTTATTGCAAAGGTATTCGTCTTGGTTAAGCTGAATACTGACAAAAGGTTAACAACACTACCTTAAACAAGCTCTCAAGAGAGGATACAGAGAACACATGGCTTACACACTTCCCCCTTTACCCTACGATTACACTGCCTTAGAGCCTTGCATCACCAAAAGTACCCTAGAATTCCACCACGACAAGCACCACGCCGCTTATGTCAATAACTATAACGGTTTGGTCAAAGATACGGAACTCGATGCTCTCTCTTTAGAAGAAGTTATCGTTAAGGTTGCTGGTGATGCCTCTAAAGCTGGGGTTTTCAACAATGCCGCCCAAGCATGGAATCATAGTTTTTATTGGGACTGCATGAAACCGGGTGGTGGCGGTGCGCCTACCGGTGCTTTAGCCGCTAAAATTAAGGCAGATTTCGGCAGTTTCGAGAAATTTGTCGAAGCTTTTAAAACTGCGGGTGCGACTCAATTCGGTAGCGGTTGGGCTTGGTTGGTTCTCGATAACGGTACTCTCAAAGTCACCAAAACCGGCAACGCTGACAATCCTTTAACCGCCGGACAGGTTCCCCTCTTAACTATGGATGTGTGGGAACACGCTTATTATCTCGACTACCAAAATCGTCGTCCCGATTACATCAGCGACTTTTTAACCAAGTTAGTTAATTGGGATTTCGTGGCTGCTAATTTAGCGGCGGCCTAAAAATTTGCCTCAGTTATCAGTTATCAGTTATCAGCTGCTGAAGGACGCTACGCCATCCTCTAAGAAAAAGAGAAACTAGGGGTAAACCCTGATATTCTAAACCCGAAAGACTCCTGAACTCACACCGGAGTAACAATGGTGTCATCAGACCCAATGATCAGCTTGGTAGCTAGGAAAGAGGAAAATTGATGATAGCTCTCTTAATGTGATTAAAGCGGGTCGCAGTGAATCGGTGCAATCTAAAGAGAGAAAAAAACGGAATCAAGAGAACATCCCTGTGCATAGTTTTCGGACTTTATTGGAGGATTTGGGGACGATTTACTTGAATACGGTAGAATGTACGATTAGAGAGGGAAGTGATCGTTTTTCTAGGATAACCCGACCGACTTCTCTGCAACAAAAGACGTTAACCAGATATAATTTGTTAGGGCGACGTTAATTTGGCGGAGAACGTAGGACCTCAAAATCGGTTTCCTCTAGGGAAAGCAATAGGGTTTGTCTTTCCTTGTCGAAACGGTCTAAGCGAATTAACCATCTTCCCCCAGTTTCCCTCGCTTCCACATATCCCAGTCTTCCGGCAGCGTAATCGGGATAGCGTACTAGGACTAAACTGCCTATATCAAGAATCATCAAAAGCCGAGATCAGAAAAAGATTAATAACAAGTTAATAATAAATTAAAAGTTGTCAAACTTAACAAAGGTTAAGCAAGGAGATCGGGAAATTTCAACTAATAACCCCAAAAACTGACCCCTATCGCCACTGAAGAGCGAGCGGGAGTTGTGATAGTTTGTAGTCAAGAAAAAAGCACATCGGCCTTTATTTCAGCTAATGTGCTTAAATCCCTAGCATTTATCTTCATTTAGTGGGGGTGAGTGTTTTTCCCCGCTTCTACCTGAACCTCAGGGATAGGGGGAATCTCGTTTTGGGGAATCTTTAACTCTCCCACCTGAACACCCAAACTAGCCAAGGCAGTTAAAGTGGTGATGATGCGGCAAATCACGTCAATGTCCGCTTTATGTTTTTGCCAGAAATTCATAGATTTTGCTCCTTTCGCCTTATGGCTTGTTTTTTGAGGACAAGTTGATTAAAATGCTTTCAGCAAATGCTGGCAAAAGGGGATCAAAAAGTGGATCAGATGGTAGGTTGACGTTTGACGAGATTTATGTTAGGGTCCGGCGAAATCAGATTATGGGATGAAGATGTAGAAACCCTTCGTAAGGCTAAAGATGCTTATAAGGGAACCTATTCTTGTGCTTCGGAGAAAACAGAGCAAATATTAATAGAAGCAAGTCGATGGTTACTTGAGGCATTTCTCGAAGAATACCGTAGTCGAACAGAAACTTCCAGTTATACCATTCCATTAAATGTTTTGAAAGCTTGGATGACAGAATCTCAGCCACAATCTGGAGCAACTAAAGAGGTTTTAAAACCAAAGGGTAAGAAATTGTACTTACAAAATAAATCTAAGTTTCAAGGATTTGAAAATGAGAAGAAAAGAGCGTACATTAATCAAAATAAAATAAATACAACCAGAATTGAAGATATTAATGATAATTCAATTCATTTAACCTTTTATGAGGATATAAACCATTTATTAAATGAGTCTATTTTAAAGGTAATTGGCATATCTGGACCTAGTTTGCTGTTTTGTACTCAAAAAGACTATAAAAAAACAAAAATACAAACAAAAGGAAGACCCTCTAGACAGTCTTATATTGTTCAAGCTTATTGCGAAGTATTAGGCCTAGATTTTGAAAGCTTAGAATGTTGTCAACTTCATCATCAAAACCCAAAAGATCAACGAACAAATAATGAAAAGATTTATCGTGTTTTGACAAAATTTAATTATACTAATCTAGTAAATTTTACCAGTTCAATAGCTGCTAAACCTTTACGAGAAGGCAGTATTTATATTCCCCCTTGTCCTCATCAATATCGTGTTTTGTGTTTGCGTCGTTTAGAAAAAGAAATCTTGATCACTAATAATTTGCCAGTTAAACCTATTGTTTTTAAATTTCAAGGAGATGGTCAAGAAGAATGGGATAGCTATAGTCTTTGTGAACATTTTTTCAATAATTCTGGAGGAATTAAAAATTTAAAAGCTAATAATTTTTGTTTGATTTTTGAAGGAATTGATTGTGCCGACTTTTCCCGTTTAAAAGACATTGATTCATTTTGGCAAAACTTAACCAAAAAAGCTAGTAAAATACAAAATAGTCCCATTCCGGGCTTTTTATTAATGATTTGGTTAGATTATGGAGAAGGGAATGATTGGAGAGATAGCGACAGATTATCAGAATTTCCTATTCACCGCTTACAGATTGACTCTTGCTTTGAACAACGGTCTTTTCAGGAAATTATTCCTACTTTTGCTCAACAACTTCAGTTAGGTTGTGACTTACAGGATGAAACCACAGACTTATTTAAATCTACCTTGCAGGAATTATGGAAAAATAGCAATGAAGGCAACATAGAAGACACACTGAAAGCTTTTTATCAACAATTTCAAGGACAATTATCGAGGGAAAATAGATGGATAAACTATCCTTAACTTACACGGGAGAAATTCAACCCAAATCGGGACTTTATTATGAACCGATTCAACAGAAAATTTATCCCTATGACGCAGGTGATGAGTTAATAGAAGTGGTTAACTTGGCTATTGAATTGGGAATGCCTTTGTTACTAGAAGGTGAACCGGGATGTGGCAAAAGTCGTCTAGCTCATGCCTTAGTTTATGAATTTAATTATCACCGTGAAAATAATCCTATAAAATATTATGAGTGGATAGTTCAATCTACAAGTAAAGCGGAAGATAGTCTCTATCAATATGATTATATTGGCCGTTTACAAGCTGCTCAAATTAGCGGAATTTTAAGCCAAAAAGAAATAGAAGAATCTTCTTCTGAGCCAAAAAATCCAGCTACTTCAAAGGATTGGGTTGATTTACAACCCTTGGGTAAAGCATTTAAACAAAGTCAAGATAAGCAAGAACAATCGGTAGTATTAATTGATGAAATAGATAAAGCAGATCGAGATTTTCCTAATGATTTACTTTTAGCCATTGAATCTCGTCGTTTTTTCATTAAAGAAACAGGAGATTTAATTCAAGCAAATGATCAAGCTTTTCCTCTGATTATTATTACCAGTAATCAAGAAAAAAACTTACCCAATGCTTTTCTGAGACGTTGCATTTATCACTATATTGAGCTACCCAACCAAGAAAGATTAAGAAAAATATTAACCGAACGGTTTACCGACGCTGAACAAGAGGTTATCATCAAAGCAGTGGACCGTTTTCTGGAAGTGAGAACATCACAAGACGAGACTAAATCTGAAGGAGAAAAAAAAGTTAGCACCAGTGAATTAATAGCCTGGTTTAAATCGTTGCTCAAGTACAAACCTGAAGAAATTATCGCCAAATTAAAAGAGGACAAATTACCCCACGCTAGTGTTTTACTAAAAAGCCGTCCTGATTTACAAGATTATGGAACAAGAGGTTAAAAAAGCCAATGACATCCCCCCTACTTGACCTATTTTATCAACTCAGAGACGAAGAAGGATTTCTGCTGTCTATTGAACAATATTATCGGGTGGAAAATTACCTAATTCAAAAACTCGCCAATGATTCTGATATTGCTATTCAAGAAAATCCCAACTTAGAGAATCCTAAAATTAAACTTCTTTGTCAAGCTTTATGGGTTAAATCCCCGAAAGAAAAAGAAAAGTTTGATCAGGCCTGGACAGAGATGCTACAGTTACAACCAGAAATAAATATAGAAATAGCCAAAAAAACACCTATTCGCCATCCAGAAGAATCGATTAGCAAAATCATAAACCCGATGGATGATAGGGAATCTCCCTCATTAGAAATTACCCCTCCGGGGGATACACCAATAGCACCGGAGACTTCATTTCCACAAATTGCCACAGCTATTGAAAAGCGAAAAAAAATCACCTCCTTAGATAATCCTGATTATTATCCTATTGGCATCGCTAAGTTACAAGAAAGTTGGCAGCAACTGCGTCCATTACCCCTAGAAAGTCCTCGACAAACTTGGGATCTAAAAGCCACGGTGATGGCAACGGCTAAACGAGGTTTTTTTGATCAAATAATTTACCAAAAGAAACAACTTTATCGCCGAGAAATTATAATTTTTATTGATTGTTCTGACTCGATGATTCCCTTTGCAGGATTTGGTAGGATAATGAAGCAAACTTGGGCAAATGTTCCCCATTTTTACTTTGATAATCTGATTAGAGACGAGGTTTTACGACAAGAAAACGGTTGGGAAAGTCAATCTTTAACCAAAGTTCTCTCTAACTATTCTCCGGAAGTAACCAGTTGTCTAATTCTTAGTGATGCGGGTGCCGCTAGAAAACGTTATGTAGAAGAGCGCTTGAGCGCAACAGAAACCCTTATCCGACGATTTAGCCGAAGATTTAGCCGAGTCGCATGGTTAAACCCCTTACCCTATCATCGATGGTATGGGACAACTGCGATCGATATTGCTGATTTAGCTGAAGATATACCCAATTTTTCCATGTTTGAACTAACCACAGAGGACTGGGAAAACTTGATAACATGGCTAAAAGAAGAAGCTATCCCACCCCGTCATTTATTTAATCCTAATCAATTTCAACAAGGGGATAATTGGGATGAGGATGAAGATTTTTTTAGCCCAGAAAGCCGTTTAAGATTATTTGAAAAAGAAAACGAACTAAACACCAGAGAACTAGCGAAACGAGCGGCATTTCCCCTTAGTTTATCCCCTAATTTACTTTATTATCTGCGTCAACATCAAGATAAAAATAATCAAGCTCCCTGGTATGCGATCGCTGATATTTTACTGTCCAGTTTAGTCCGCAAAATAGATCGAGAACTCTATGAAATGTCTCCCGATGTTCGTAAACTACTATTAGAAAAATTAACCCCAGAGGAACTCAAATCTCTGGCCTATCAGTTACAAACCTATATTCAGGAACAAATCGGTGATCATTGCTCAAAATCGGTTTATTGGCAAAATCAACAATGGTTAGCTCTTGCCTACCTAAAACCCAGTCAAGCGGTCAATGAAATCAAACAGCTACTAGCAGAAGCTATCAAAAATAATAACCGAGTGCGTCTTGTGAGATTGACAGCTTTATTAGAAAATCTATCGGCTGCTTTAGCCGATTATGAACCCTTGTTATTGCTTAATAAACCGATTGCCGCCTATTCTAGAGGGGATTTAAACGACGTTGGCAATGTCCTTCAACTTTCCCCAGAAGACGAAGGAACCCGACAAAAACGTTTAATAGACGAAGTAGCCGCTATTGTTCCCTACAATGAAAACCTTTTCCTTTTTACCGCAGAAACGGTATTGGTTAATAAAACAGGCCAAGTTATCGAGAGAAAACCTGTTAAAGCCTATTTTTACGATGAAAACCTTGCGGAAGTTGGCAACCGGAAAGAAGCTCAAAACTATATCCGCATGATGTATATTCCCCAAGGAGAATTCTGGATGGGAACGGAAGATGAGGAAATCGAAAGACTGGTTAAAAAATTTGGTTGGGACGGATTTAGAAGTGAAAGACCACAACACCTGGTCAAAGTCCCCGCTTTCTACATGAGTCAAACCCCGATTACCCAGGCACAGTGGAGAGCAGTTGCCTCTCGCACGGATTTGAAAGTAGAAAAAGACCTTGATCCTGATCCCTCCCGCTTTAAAGATCCCCCCAAACCCCCCTTAAAAAGGGGGACTTCCGATTCCCCCCCTTTTGAAGGGGGGGCTAGGGGGGGATCGCCCACGCGCTGGGATAGACCCGTCGAACGAGTCAACTGGTACAATGCCGTCGAATTTTGTGCAAGATTATCGAAACTAACGGGAAGGGAATACCGGCTACCGAGTGAGGCAGAATGGGAATATGCCTGTAGAGCGGGGACAAAAACCGCCTTTCATTTTGGGGAAACTATAACGGCAGATTTAGCTAACTATCGAGCTACTGAAACTTATGCCGATGAACCTACAGGAGAATATCGACAACAAACGACTCCCGTGGGACAATTTCCCCCAAACGCTTTTGGGTTGTACGATATGCACGGCAATGTCTGGGAATGGTGCGCCGATACTTGGCACGATAATTATAAGGATGCACCAAGGAATGGAAGTGCTTGGACAAAAAATGGGGATGATAATCGTTCTCAAATACGGGGCGGTTCTTGGTTCATCAATCCGGATGACTGCCGTTCCGCTTTCCGCCGCCACAACGACCGCCGCTACTTCGTCATCGACGGCTTCGACCTCGGTTTTCGGGTGGTGTGCGGTGCTGGGAGGACTCTGTAACCCTTTTTCTCTTTTTTTCCCTTTTTTTTCCCTTATTCCCTTTTCCGGAATTTTTTTGGGCAAGCTACAGCACAAGTGTATTAGTTTAGGGGTTATACTAAATCTGGTTATTAGGTGTCGATCCCCCCTGCCCCCTTGATAAGGGGGGGTGTCCATGAGTAGAAAACGGGTTTCTCGGAGAAACCCGTTTTCTGTGCTGAAAAAGTACGGGCGAAGCATTCGGATAGAAAATCTACGGTTTCAGCAATAGGTTATTGCCCGAATGCTTCGCCCCTACAGGATGCGGGCCGATGAAGACGCAGGGATAGGTTATACTAAATCCGGTTATTAAAGACTGATTATTTATTCCCCTTTTTGCCTTTTGCCTCTTGCATGAGTGCCTGTCTTCATAAGTAGCCTATACTCAAAGGATTTAGGATTATCACCCAGATAAAACATCCTATAATGAAAGGACAAGAAAAATTAGTCCAAGAAACCCTTAGCCAACCTGATGAAATTCGACGTAGCCGCAGTGACCCTAATGTTTATCTTTTTTATAAACTTCAACGACCAAAACGTTGGCTCTGTGCCATTATCCGAAAACTCAATGGTGATGGCTTCCTAATTACCACTTATCCCACCGATGCAATTAAAGAAGGGGAAATTTTATGGCAGAAGTAAACGTTTATTATGATCCGATGGGCAATACCTTAACCGTGTGGTTTGGCGATCGCTCTTCAGAATATCTCTGCGAAGAAACCGGCGACGAAGTTATTTTAATGAAAAATCAAAAAGGCGAAGTTATTGGTTTTGAAAAACTTAACTATAGGATTTCTGAGAACAGGAATCTGAAAATTTCCCTAGAAACCGCCATCCCTCTTTAAACAATAAAGGCGAAAAATAACACTTAAGTAGCTGGGTTATAATTAAATTAAAAATGGATTTTAAGTTCGATCCCCCCTGCCCCCCTTGATAAGGGGGGTGTCTGATAGTTTTTAACGCCTACCTACTTAATCTCTCTATGAAAATCACTCATCAAAAAGTTAACTTAAAAGCTCCCAAAACGGAGACAGCCTATTGGCGTAGTCAATCGTACCAAACGAGACTATCGGCCTTAGAAGAAATTCGTCAAGAATATCATCAATATAAATATAATGCTGAACCAAGACTTCAAAGAGTTTATACAATTGTTAAACGATAATCAAGTGCGTTATCTCGTCTTAGGCGGCTATGCCGTTGCCTTACATGGCTATCCTCGTTATACTAAAGATATTGATATTTGGATAGAAATGAGTTCGTTAAATGCCTATAATCTAATCAAAGCCTTAGAAGGGTTCGGTTTTGGTTCTTTAGGATTAACAATTGATGACTTTTTAACGCCAGATCAAGTGATACAATTAGGTTATCCTCCTAACCGTATTGATTTAATTACAACCCCCGATGGGGTAGAATTCCAAACTTGTTACTTATCCAGAATTGAGGTTAAAATTGACGATATTATTGTTAACTTTATCGACTTAGAAAATCTTAAAAAAAACAAAAAAGCATCAGGTAGATTACAAGATTTAGCCGATTTAGAAAATCTAGAAATAGATTAGAGCTATTGATAATTTACCTCGTACCTCGTTGCAAGGGTCTCCCTTGCAACGCATTTCTAGAGGTTCTACCTCTTGCTTAACCCATCAGGAAACGGAGAAAGACCCTCCCTTGTGTAGTTCCAAACCCTTGCCTTTTGCCTCTCTCTTCCCCGACCGGCGACCGACTCCTAACCCCACCAACAAACTTTTTCAGCAGCCCCTAGATACCTTTCGAGAAAAAATTTTTTTGCACAGGGAGTCCTTAAAATAGAAGAGGGAACCCAAAACCGAGCTGCCGGTATTTTTTCTCTGGGCATGGTGGCGCAGTTTATAGAATTTAGCTGGAATTTATGAATCATTTTCTGCATTCTTTCACTGTTTTTCCTGATTCTGCCCGAAAATCTCGCTCTTACTCCCTGGGTAAACTGCGACGACCCTTAATCTTCCTGTTTACCGTCGGTTGTCTGACTAGCGTGGTCGGTTATCGTTTCTATAATCAGCCGAAATTGGCCGTCGGGACTATTTCCCCCGTTACGATTATCGCCCCCGAAGATGCCCGTTTTCAAGACCAAGAAACCACCGCCCTCAAACGCCAAAAAATTCGGGCTGGACTGCTTCCCCGGCTGAAAAGAGACCCCCAAACCACCGCCCAGATCGAGCGATCGCTGCGAGACACTTTAGGGCAATTAAGTCAAATTAGCCCAATTTTGCGAAGAAATTCCATTTTAATGGGCAGAAATATTTCCAACGCCACAATGGAAACGCTGCTCACCTTTTCTGCCGCTCAATGGTCAACTCTACAGAGCCGCCTCAACTATGAAGAATCTTTTACAAACCTCTTGACAAAAGAGCAGGAATATGCTGTTAGCGAAATCCAAGCCTATCGTCAGCGCGTGACGAAGGGAAGCTTTGAGCAATTTATCGATCGATTAGGGCAATTACGGCAAATAAAGGAGCAAACCAGCCAAAATTATCGGCATTCCAGCTTAAATAAACTCAAATACGCCGATCTGATCACAGCGGCCCAAATGGGCGATCGAGAGTGGCAAAACCTAGAAAAAGCCGTCCTGCAAGCGAGTCGCCGGATTTTGGTGCAAGGCATTCCCCCGGGGATTTCCACCAGTCACCTACAGGATACCATCGCCGTGCAGATTAGTAGCGATCGCCTAACCAGTCGCCAGCAGTCTTTAGCCGAAAATATCCTTCTAGCGGCCCTGGAGGGAGAAGCGAACCTGATAGAAGATCGGGAGGCAACCAAAGAACAAGCCGCTAAAGCGGTGGAAGCGGTAGATATGGTCATGTCTACCGCTCAAACCGGTCAAATTATCGTTAAAGCAGGCGAAAAAATTACTCAAGCTCAGTTTGTTCTCATCGATGGCTTTGGTTTGAGCGAACGGGGCATTAACTGGATGGGTTTAGGGTCAACGGCAATCCTTGTCACCAGTGCGATCGGGACTTTTTGCCTCGTTGCCCAGCGTCTCCATCGGCCTCTGCGTCACCGGGATTTTCTTCTCTTGGGTTTACTAAGTTTTACCACACCGATCCTAGCGATCGCCAATATTCCCTTTACCAATCTGGCCGCCGTGGGTTTATTAGTCAGCAGTTTCTACGGCCCGACTCTGGCCGTCACCCAAGTCCTCTTAACTGCCGGTCTTTCCCTATTCAGCATCCAAGGTATCAGCGCCGATTTAATCGCTGGGACGATAGGGGGACTATTAGCGGCGATGATAGCGGCAAAATTGCGTTCCAGGGATGAATTATCGCTGCTAGGGATGGGAATCGGAGTCAGCCAAGGCGGTGTTTATCTGCTCACTTACCTAATCGTTAGCGCCACGGCCAGCACGATCATCTATACTCTACTACCCACGGCGCTCGTCTATGGTCTATCGGGGATAGCTTGGACGGTAATCGCCCTAGGATTATCCCCCTATTTGGAACGCTGTTTCGATGTGGTCACTCCCATTCGTCTGGTGGAGTTGTCCAATCCTAATTGTAGTTTGCTCAAACGTTTGGCCACGGAAGCACCTGGTACTTTTCAACATACCCTTTTTGTCGCCTGTTTAGCTGAAGCGGCCGCCCGAAAACTGCACTGTAATGTGGAATTAATTCGCACGGGAACCCTCTATCACGATATCGGGAAAATGCACGATCCTCTCGGTTTTATTGAAAATCAAATGGGTGGCCCGAATAAACACGATGAAATTAACGATCCCTACGTCAGCGCCGAGATTATTAAAAAGCACGTTAGCGAAGGGTTAGTCATGGCCCGCAGACACGGTTTACCGCGAGTCGTCCGCGATTTTATTCCCGAACACCAAGGCAATCTCTTAATTTCCTATTTTTATCAGCAAGCTTTGCAAAAATCCGCCCAAAATGGTCAAGAATTCGTCGATGAGGCGGCCTTTCGCTACGATGGTCCGATTCCCCAATCGCGAGAAACGGCGATCGTCATGTTAGCCGATAGTAGCGAGGCCGCTTTGCGATCGCTGAAGGAGGCATCCCCAGAACAAGCCATGGATATGATCAAAAAGATTTTTCAGGCCCGATGGCGCGATCAACAATTAGTAGATAGTGGTATTCGTCAGGAGGAATTACCAATTATTGCCGAGGTTTTTGTGCAAGTTTGGCAACAATTTCATCATCGACGCATTGCCTACCCAAAAGCAGTTTTAGAAGTCTCCTCAGCCGAAAAAAAATGAAAATAGATCCTTGGCTAAATCAGTTACAATTTCTCTACGAACAAGACGAACATCTCTGGTTAACTGAAACAATTAAACTTCTCAAGGAAAATCGTCTAGCTGAGTTGGATATTCAACATTTAATCGAGGAGTTGGAGGCTTTGAGCAAACGGGATAAACATCAAGTTGAGAGTTTTTTAAGACAGATAATTGTTCATCTTTTATTGTGGCAATATTGGTCAAAAGAATTTGAATTAAATCATCGGCATTGGCAAGGAGAAATAGCCACTTTTAGAGTTCAGCTAAATGGATATTTAAGCACAAATCTAGAAAAATATCTCCTAGATAACCAAGAAAAAATCTATCAAGATGCCGTTTTTATTGTCGGGCAAAAAACTGAAATATCTCCTCACAATTTCCCTCTAAATTGTCCCTATTCTCTCGAACAAATGCTTGATAGGCATTGGTTGCCAGAGCGAAATTAGTTAAATCCCACAGCTAAAAATCAAGGATAATTACCAAAATGTTACTAATTACTCTCAACGAAAATACTTTATCTTTATCTCCCGGCAGTCAAGTTATTTTTCCCCATCAGACTTGGGAAGATTACGAAAGATTGCTGAGTTTACGTCTCCATAAAACCTATCCCAAACTTTATTTTAATCGCAAAACTCAAGAAATTCGGCT
>SFCA01000170.1:0-24458 GCA_007095475.1 Microcystis aeruginosa Ma_QC_C_20070703_M131
TTTGGGATGTTGCTTAATTTCTTGGATTACAAGCTAGAAAGAGAGGGAGGAAAACTTGTAGAAGTTGACAGGTTTTATCCGAGTCCAAAACTCTGTTCTTGCTGTGGATTTAAAAATGATTTGTTGACTCTCAGTATTCGTGAATGGATTTGTCCAGAATGTAAGAGTCATCACGATAGAGATGAAAACGCCGCCAAGAATTTAAGGGAAGAAGGTATGAGAATACTGTCAACAAATACCGATGGACAGTCGGAATTTCAAGCTTGGGGAGAAACTGTAAGACTCGTTGGTACTTGTACCCAAAAGCGAGTTTGGGGTGAATCAAGAATCCCCCGTCACAGCGTCAGCTTGACGGCGGGAGTGTCAAAGAATCTTATTCTAGAGGATTTCTGAACAGCAAGGAAGGGTATTAACTCACCAATAAACAACAAAGTTCGATAATTTTGGTTTGCAAAGTTGCCAAAGGTTCTGCACCCCGCTTGAGACGATATTCTAATTCGAGAAGTATGGGCAAGGTGGCGAGAAGTTGTTTAGAAGAAAAGGATTGTATCTCTTTGCGAATGAAATACAGTCGCTTGGGATTGGCAATTTCGGCGGCGGCGGCGATATTTTTATCGTCTTTTTCTCCTTCTTCAATTTTTAATTTTACTATTGCCCAAGTGCGAAATTGACCCACTAGGGTGGCGGTGATACCCAAGGGGTTCTCGTTGCGATTTAATAATTCATTGACTAATTCGAGGGCTTTGCCTGTCTCCCGTTTTAAAATAGCACTGGCTAACTGCAAGCTGCTTTGATTGCTGGCATTGACTAAGCTTAAAATGTCCTTTTTGTCAATAGTTCCCGCCGAATTATTTTTAAATAAACGCAGTTTTTCCAACTCCATCCACAGCAAGCGGCTGTTATTTCCCACCGCTTCCGCTAAAAGTTCGATCGCATCGGCAGTTAATTTTACTCCCACTTCTTTGGCAATTTCCCTAACTCTTTGGGCAATTTCCTCGACTTTCCAAGACGGAATTAGTTCAAATTCTTTAACCTCCGCCTGATTTTGCATAAACTTGCTCGATTTTAAGCGGGAGTCGGGTTTTTTGGCACTGGTTAATAACAGATAGGAATTTTCGGGTAAATTGGGTAAAGTGCGCTGTAATTCTTGGAAAATATCCTCGGAACATTGTTGACAAATAACCGTATCAGCTAACCAAACTAAACGATTTCCCATCCCGAAAACTGGAGTCATCGCTTGATTGAGGGCCTCGATAATTGCCTCATTGCGATCGCCGTTGATTTTGTCATAATTAAACTGTATCCAATTGGGATCGAGAAGTTTTGCTTGCAGATTTTTCACCGCTTGGTTAATAGCAAATTCATCTTCTCCCCAATAAAATATTGTCGGCATAAGTTTCGATTTTGATAATTTAAGACAACGTTGCTCATCAAGAGGAAGTGCGACGGGATTTGGCATCATCTCTAGACCACCAGCTACTGTTCCTGGGTTCCAGCGTTCCCTAAAACCGGAGACTTCGCACCTCATAATTAAGATAACTGCTATCAACTAGCTGTTGGGTTTAAGTAAATCATAGCAAAACTTAAATTCTTAACTTTAAAAACCCTTGAGCGGATTTATTAAAATATCTTACAAAAAAAGCTTTTTGAGCTAAAATCTGTTAACTTATGCAGAACACGCTAATTGATCTAGGGTAGAATCCCATCTATATTTATGTTCAATAAACACCTGAAAAAATCTCTGTCTGTCACCAGTTTTGTCATTCTTTCCTTTTGCGTCCCCACCGCAGCCAATGCCTTTAGCAAGGCATTTGTTTTTGGGGATAGTCTCTCCGATGCTGGGCGATTTTTTATTGCCTCTAGAGGAATTGCCCCCCAGCCTCCCTACGACCAAAGATTTTCTAATGGTATAGTTTGGGTGGAATATCTGCAAACATCCCTAGGACTCACCCCCACTCTACAGACAAATTTTGCTATCGCCGGTGCCACTACCGGCAATGCTAATACGGTGGACTCCCGCTTGCCCGGCATTGAACAACAAGTAGGCGGTTTCTTGTTGACAAATCCAGCCTTGGACTCTGATGCTTTGTATATTGTCTTTGGTGGTGCGAATGATTATCTTGGTAATCAGCCAATTAATGTGAGTGATTCCGTTGACAATATCGGCGATTATATTATTGATCTTTACAATGCTGGTGCTAGAAATTTTCTCATTCCCAATTTACCAGATTTAGGGCAATTACCCGCCACCTTATCAACTCCTAACTCCAGCAATCTTAGTCTAATCACCCAATCTCATAATGGCTTACTGGTCTTCACTCTGAGTGGTTTATCGCAAAATCTCCCCAGTATTGAAATTACTTCCCTTGACATTTTTTCCCTGTTTGCCGATGCTCGCAATCGTCCCATTAAGTACAGATTTACTAACACCGATAAAGCTTGTTTAAGCACCATTCAAGACGGAATTCCCGCCCAACCTATCGAAGTTTGTCCTAATCCGAATGAATACCTTTTTTGGGATAGTATTCATCCCACCACCCGCAGTCATCAATTAATCGGTCAATTGGCACTGAAAGCCTTAGGAATTCCCGAACCTAGTAGCACTTGGGGATTATTGGGTTTGGGCTTAATTGCTGCGGGATTGAGTTTAATTAAAAAACGTTAGTTAGGATTAAATAAATTAGGCAAAATCCTCGGAATAATTGTCTTAATTTTACTATTTTATCCTACTGCCAGCGTTTCTCGTCAAGGTGAAGTATAAATAAAACTTTGCCGAAGTAAGGATTTCAGTCGCAAAAACGCACCTCATCTAGGGGAGAAACGCTTTATTCTGCCAGATTTTTATAGTTTTGTCAGCCCTAACAATAATCAAATATTTACCATCGGCACTAATTGCTAAGGGTTCCTAATTCTCCTTTGCTTGTTAAAGACCAAAAATTAATCTTTTGCTCCGAAAGCTTGTTTAATCTGATCAGCACAAGCAGCAGAGGATAAACCAAGAATTTTCTAATATTAACTATGGCTATTCATAAACACAGGTAAAGACGATCTGACTCGATAATTTCCCAAATTAATCAAAAAATAGACTCGATCGACCCCAAATAACGCACAATAAAAAAGGAAATGTCAAAGGAGAATCGCAAATGTTGCCCTATATCCTAGCGATCGTGGTGGGATTAAGTAGTCTCTACCTCCTCACCACCGCTTTTATCGCTCCCGATCGCCACCGTCAAGATGATTTTCTCTGGAGTGCGGTAGGATTATTCTATGCCCTTGTCCTCTGGTTGTGCGCAGGGAGAATTACAGGCGCTATCCTCCTCGGACAAGCTGCCGCGGCCATATTATTTATTGCTTTCGCTTGGCAAACTCTCAAACTCAGACAAGCACTTTTTTATCCCGACAAACCGGTTAAATTATTTACTATTGTCGGTTGGTTAGGCAATCGTCTCGGCAAAGTTACTCCCTCCCAATCCCCTCAAACTAAGGCTAAACCTGAGAAAGTAGCAGCAAAAGTCAAAGAAACGGTTGCAGAAACGGTTGCCCCCCTTGCCGAAAAAGCGGCAGCTATCGGGGAAACTATGACAGAATCAGTGACAGAAATTGCGGAAAAAGCCGAAGAAATTATTGATGATGGGGAAACTTTCGATGATTTATTCGATGATTTTGATCTTGTAACAGAAGAGATCAAACCTTCCGAAAATCCCCCAGAAATTCCCTCGACTGAACCGGGAGCAAATGTTAAAGTCGAAACTATTGCCGTTAGCGAAACGGTGATTATTGAAGTTACCGAGGAAGATTTGCCCCCAGAAGAAACTATCGGAGAAGATACTCCCCCAGAAAATCGAGCGCAAAAGGAAGAAACTCCCCCCTCATCGGATTAAAAGTTAAGATTATTTAGCGGGTGGGTTAGGCAATCCGACGCTTCACTACATGACAGCAATTGGACTTACCGATGCACCCAGACGAGGACAAGCAATCGACACACCTAAAAGAGTAGCCAAACTACTCAAAAAGCAGAAAGGGAAGTATAACTGGTGTGGGCAGTATTTCACCCCCAGGGAGGCGACTCCATTCTCGACCCCTAATGATTTGGCATTACACGAGACTGGGCCAAAACGGGGGTGAGTTAGCAAGATAACTCACCCTGAAGGGGATTTAGCGATCAACCGACCCCATAATAATATCAATACTGCCCAAAATCGCCATAATATCGGCAACTTTTACCCCTTTGAGAATATGAGGCAGAATTTGAAGATTATTAAAATCGGCGGCCCGAATTTTCCAACGCCAAGGGAAAACATCATCATTACCGACGATAAAGATACCTAATTCGCCTTTACCGCTTTCCAAGCGCACATAATGTTCACCTTTAGGGATTTTGAAAGTGGGGGCGACTTTTTTGGCGATATATTGATAGTCAAAATCATTCCAGGCTGATTTTTTCCCTTCTGCCATCCGTTTCGCTTCCAGATTTTCGTAGGGACCACCGGGTAAACCTTTCAGTGCTTGCCGGATAATTTTCACCGATTCGCGCATTTCCCGAATCCGCACCAGATAACGAGCAAAACAATCGCCGGCGGTTTCCCAATGCACTTCCCAGTCAAAATCGTCGTAACACTCGTAATGGTCAACTTTTCTTAAATCCCATTTCACCCCGGAAGCGCGCAACATCGGACCGGATAAACCCCAGTTAATCGCTTCCTCTCTGGTAATGCAGCCTACCCCTTCAATACGACGGCGGAAAATCGGGTTATTAGTGATTAATTTCTCGTATTCGTCCACTTTCGGGTCAAAATAGTCACAGAAATCCACGCACTTATCCACCCATCCGTAGGGTAAATCCACCGCCACGCCACCAATACGGAAATAATTATTATTAATTAACCGCATTCCCGTCGCAGCTTCCCAGAGGTCATAAATCATCTCCCGTTCTCGGAAAATGTAGAAAAAGGGAGTTTGTGCGCCTACATCCGCCATAAAGGGGCCTAACCAGAGTAAATGGTTAGCGATGCGGTTGAGTTCCAACATAATCACCCGGATATATTGCGCTCGTTTGGGAACGGCGATATCGGCTAATTTTTCGGGAGCATTGACCGTAATCGCCTCATTAAACATCCCTGCGGCGTAATCCCAACGACTAACGTAGGGAACGTACATGACATTAGTGCGATTTTCGGCAATTTTTTCCATGCCCCGATGAAGATAACCGATCACGGGTTCACAGTCAATCACGTCTTCCCCGTCAAGGGTGACGATTAAGCGCAAAACTCCGTGCATCGAAGGGTGATGGGGTCCCATGTTTAAAACCATGGGTTCTGTTCTCGTTTCAATTTTTGCCATAGGGCTACCGATGATCCCGAAAATCTTTTTAAAGTTATTATAAGTAAACGCCTTGACAATACACAAGGACTATCGGGTATCAGTAATCAGTGATCAGTAATCAGTGATCAGTAATCAGTAGTCAGTAGTCAGGATTTAGGAGATTATTTTTATTTATTCTCCCCACTTCCCCACACCCTACACCCCACACCCCACACCCTACACCCCACACCCCACACCCCACACCCTACACCCCCACTTCCCCGCTTGATCGAGTACAATAGAGTGTTCAGCAAAAGCGATCAGCTATTAGCTTTGATTAGTCCTTCGGTAAGAATATAAACCAGAGAAAAGAGCCATTAAGAGCGGCAATCAGCTGAAAAAGCTCAAAAACTGAATTTTAGGCTGAAGGCTGACGGTAGCTTGCTGAAAGCTGAATCCCGTTGATATTTTTTTTACTTGAATCACCGTGGTTATCCAAATCGACTCAACTCAAAACTACGAAACCAAAACCCAAGAGATCGCTAGACAACTTTTAGCCGAAACTCGCGAAAAAAAAGGTCTTTGGTCTGCTTTACAGGATCAAATACGTTGGGATGATAAATTACTCGATTGGGCAATGTCTAACCCCAATTTACGAGTACAATTATTCCGTTTTATTGATTGTTTACCCGCTTTACGCAGTAATGCCGAGATCGCTAATCATCTCCAACAATACCTCGGTGATGCTTCCGTAGAACTGCCCAGTGCGCTGAAAAGTATCCTCAACTTTAGTGATCCTAACTCCCTACCGGCTCAAACGGCCGCCAGTCTGATCAGTAAATCCGTAGAAACCTTAGCTCGTAAGTATATCGCCGGGGAAGACCTAGGGCAAATTACCCGCACTGTCACCCGTCTGCGCAAGGAAAAAATGGCTTTTACCATAGATCTCCTCGGTGAAGCGGTAATTACTGAAGCGGAAACCCAAGTTTATCTACAAAGTTATCTGGATTTAATGACCCATTTGGCTCAAGAAGCAACCAAATGGAATAAAGTTAGCCAAATTGATGAAGCGGACGGCGACTCATTACCACAAGTGCAGGTTTCTGTCAAGCTAACTGCCTTTTATTCTCAGTTTGATCCCATAGATCCCATTGGCAGTAAGGAGAAAGTCTGCGATCGCATTCGCCTACTGTTGCGACGCGCTCAGGAGTTAGGGGTGGCAGTCCATTTTGATATGGAACAGTACGTTTATAAAAACCTCACCCTGGCTATCCTGAAAGAATTACTCCTAGAAGAAGAATTTCGCAGTCGTACCGATATTGGTATCACCCTACAGGCATATTTAAGAGATTCTGCCCAAGATTTACAAGATTTAATTAATTGGGCTAAAAAGCGCGGTTATCCCCTGACTGTCCGGCTAGTCAAAGGCGCTTACTGGGATCAGGAAACGATTAAATCTCGCCAAAATCACTGGCCACAGCCGGTATATAACGAAAAATCAGCCACCGATGCCAATTATGAACGGATGACGCGGTTATTATTGGAAAATCATCAATATTTATACGCTGCTATCGGTAGTCATAACGTGCGATCGCAAGCCTTGGCCTGTGCGATCGCAGAAAGTTTAGAAATTCCCCGTCGTCGCTTTGAAATGCAGGTATTGTACGGCATGGGCGACCAATTAGCCAAAGCCTTAGTGAAGCGGGGTCATCGGGTGCGGGTTTATTCCCCCTACGGACAACTTTTACCCGGTATGGCCTACCTAATCCGCCGTTTATTAGAAAATACCGCTAATAGTTCTTTCCTACGGCAAAATTTGGAGGATCGTCCCGTGGAAGATTTAATCGCAGCCCCCCGGGTTTTAGGCAATGATAACCCGATTATCCTCGGTTTTCCTAATGCCCCCGATACAGATTATGCCAACGAGCAACTACGAAACAAAGCGAGTCAAGCCCTTACTTTTGTCAAAAATTCCCTCGGTAAAACCTATTTACCCCTAATTAATGGCGAATACGTCGCCACCAATGTTCAAATTAATTCCGTTAATCCCTGTAACCCGCAGGAAATAGTGGGTAAAGTGGGCTTAATTGAGGTGGAACAGGCAGAAAAAGCGATCATAGCGGCGAAACAGGCTTTTCCCGCTTGGAAACGCACTCCAGTGGCAAAAAGAGCCGAAATACTGCGAAAAGCGGCGGATTTGATGGAAGCGCGACGACACGAGTTATCGGCCTGGATTTGTTTGGAAGTGGGCAAAGTTATCCAACAGGCGGATCCGGAAGTGTCAGAAGCGATCGATTTTTGCCGTTATTACGCCTCCGAGATGGAAAGACTGGATTTAGGGCATAATTTCGACGTGGCAGGCGAGAATAATCGTTATTCCTACCAACCCCGGGGTATTGCTTTAGTGATTTCTCCCTGGAATTTCCCCCTAGCGATCGCAGTTGGCATGACAGTAGCAGCTTTAGTAGCCGGTAACTGCACGCTATTGAAACCGGCTGAGACTTCTTCGGTAATTACGGCGAAATTTGCCGAGATTCTCCTAGAAGCGGGTATTCCTGCCGGAGTCTTCCAATATATCCCAGGTAAAGGTTCCCAGGTGGGGGCGCATTTAGTTAGCCATCCCGATGTTCACCTAATCGCCTTCACCGGTTCACGAGAAGTGGGCTGTCGCATCTATACAGATGCCTCGATCGTGCAAAAGGGTCAAAAACACCTAAAACGAGTTATCGCCGAAATGGGCGGCAAAAATGCCCTAATTGTCGATGAGAGTGCCGATTTAGATCAGGCCGTTGTCGGTGCGGTTAAGTCCGCTTTTGGCTACACCGGCCAGAAATGTTCGGCCTGTTCGCGGATAATTGTTCTGGAAAGCGTCTATGATAGCTTTGTGGATCGCTTTGTCGAGGCTACCAAGTCCCTCAATATCGGGCCGACGGATTTACCGAGTACGGAAGTAGGACCGGTTATCGACGAGAAAGCTCAAGCAAGAATTCGGGAATATATCGAAACTGGTAAAAAAGAGGCAGAATTGGCCCTAGAGATGCCAATTCCAGAAGTGGGTTACTTCGTCAGTCCCACCGTCTTTAAGAATGTTCCCCCCGATGCGGTAATAGCGATGGAGGAGATTTTTGGTCCAGTGGTGGCGATTATCAAAGTGAGCAATTTTGAGCAAGCTTTAGCTGTAGCTAACGGAACCGACTATGCTCTAACCGGCGGCTTATATTCTCGCACTCCTGCCCATATTAACCGAGCTATGCAGGAATTTGAAGTAGGAAACCTCTATATTAACCGGGGAATCACCGGCGCGATTGTCTCCCGTCAACCCTTCGGGGGTTTCAAGATGTCGGGGGTAGGTTCCAAAGCAGGGGGGCCCGATTATCTGCTGCAATTCCTCGAACCTCGTCACATCAGCGAGAATATTCAACGTCAGGGATTTGCACCGATTGAAGGGGCCGATTAAGCGATATAGCTAAAATTGGTTATTATTGGGGGTTTATACCCCCAAATCTGGTTCATTTATCGGCTAAGACTAAATCCAGTTATTAAAAACTGATTATTTATTCTCCGTTTTGCCTATTGCCTTTTGCCTCTCCTGATATTTAGCCTATACTCAAGGGATTTAGTATTACTTGCCACTTGATCACTCAATCCAAGCTTTTGGGGGGTTCTACCCCCCAAACCCCCCGTTGGGGGCGTGGCGCCGCCCCCAAACCCCCCGCGCATTAGTTTTTCGGTGGGATGCTTACACGCAGCCGCTGACGCATCTGTAATAATTTAAGAGTCACTCCGCTTGCAGGAGTGCCTCTCCTGATATGTAGCTTATACTGAACGGATTTAGTATGATTGACGAATTGGCGTTATTTCAGCTTCTATTTTCAAGTCAGTATTCAGGAATCAGGAGACTATTGTTATTTGTTTTCCCTTCTCCCTGCTCCCTTCCCCCCACTTCCCCATCTCCCCACTCCCCTATCTCCCCCCGCAACGCGCACGAAGTGGTCTCCCCACTCTCCTAGACTTTTTAAACAGGATTTAGTATGACAGGGGACTCCCCGGCCGTTGTCTTTCTTACCCGATTTCTTGGCTGTCAACCTACTGCTATATACTTAAGTTGACAATTGCGTCAGCCTATCAAGAAAAGACTATGACGATTGAAACCGTTGCCACAAAACCCTTTAGTGACCAGAAACCGGGGACTTCTGGATTGCGAAAATCCGTTCCCGTTTTTCAACAACCCCATTATCTGGAAAATTTTATTCAAGCTATCTTCAATACTTTAGACGGTATCGAGGGTCAAACCCTAGTTGTCGGTGGAGATGGTCGTTATTATAACCGTCAAGCTATTCAAACTATCCTGAAAATCGCCGCCGCTAACGGTATCGGTAGAATCCTCGTGGGAACCGATGGTATTGTCTCCACTCCCGCTATTTCTGGGTTAATTCGCGAAAATAACGCTTTTGGCGGTATTGTTCTCTCCGCTAGTCATAACCCCGGCGGTCCAGAGGGGGATTTTGGCATTAAGTACAATATTACTAACGGCGGACCGGCCCCGGAAAATATCACCGATGCAATTTATGCCGAGACTAAGGTGATTAGCAGTTATAAAATCCTCTCAGGGGCCGATATTAACCTCGATCGCCCCGGTTCCTTTAAACTGGGAACTATGGATGTGGAAGTGATCGATGCGGTTACTCCCTACGTCAAAATGATGGAAAAGATTTTTGATTTCGATCGCATTCAAGCCCTACTCACTTCTGGTAAGTTTAAAATGTGCATGGATTCTCTCCATGCGGTGACGGGTCCCTACGCTTATGCCATCTTTGAACAGCGTTTAGGCGCGCCCAAAGGTACAGTATTAAATGGTATTCCCCTAGAGGACTTTGGTGGTGGTCATCCCGATCCTAACCTAGTCTATGCCCATGATCTGGTAGAAATTCTCTTTGGTCAAGAGGCTCCGGATTTTGGGGCTGCTTCCGATGGAGATGGCGATCGCAATATGATCCTCGGTCGGAATTTTTTTGTCACCCCCAGTGATAGTTTAGCTGTACTAACTGCCAACGCTCATCTAGTACCGGGCTATCAAAATGGTATCACGGGAGTGGCGCGATCGATGCCCACCAGTGCGGCGGCCGATCGAGTAGCGGCTAAACTGGGAATTGACTGTTATGAAACTCCCACCGGTTGGAAATTCTTCGGTAATTTGTTAGATGCGGGGAAAGCAACCCTTTGCGGGGAGGAAAGTTTCGGCACGGGTTCCAATCATATTCGCGAAAAAGATGGTTTATGGGCGGTTCTTTTCTGGTTAAATATTTTGGCAGTTAAAGGGGAATCTGTAGAGAAAATTGTTCGCAGTCATTGGCAAGAATTCGGTCGTAATTTCTATTCTCGTCATGATTATGAAGAAGTCGCATTAGAACCGGCAAAAGAGATGATGGCACGTCTCCAGAAGTTGGTTTTAGACCTTAAGGGTAAACAATTTGGTAACTATGAAGTGGAATATGCCGATGATTTTAGCTATACGGATCCCGTGGATGGTAGTGTGAGTAAAAATCAAGGTATTCGCATTGGTTTTACCGATGGTTCTCGGATTATTTATCGTCTATCGGGTACGGGAACTAAAGGGGCAACTCTCCGGGTTTATCTAGAAAGTTATGAACCGGACGCAAGTAAACACGATATCGACACCCAAAAGGCCCTACAACCCTTAATTGATTTAGCCGAAGAAATCGGTCAAATTCGTCAATCTACTGGACGAGAACAACCCACAGTTATTACCTAAAATCTAGGGATCAGCTATCAGTTTTTATCGGGGAAATTTTTGACCTGCTCATCACTGATAGCTACTCCTTAATTACTTTCAGTAATTGCTTTGTGGTACAATTTCTGAATTCCCGTCACTAATTTATCTAACATCGATCGATGGCTATCATGAGTCGGATCGAGACTCTGCACCTTGGTTAATAATTTCGCTTCCTGTGTATCCACGTCGTCATCGCTATAGATTAAAGTGCTAATCGATGTTAGTAGATCTTGATAGATTTCTGGACTAGGATTATCGCCTAAATAGGACTCTAACCATCGATAACATTCACTGGTTTTAACTGGTTTTAGTTCCGATAATAGTGGTTTAATCTCTGGATCATCATCAAGTTTTTCCCTCACAGCTACCTGTCGTAAATAACTTCTTTCTGATGGTTGAATCACACCATCAATCCAAGCAACACCGATGAGAATTTTCAGTAATTGTTTATTTTTCATCCCACACTTCCTTGACTAACTTAGCCATAAAAAAACCGTCTTGATTATGTCGATGGGGTAACACTTCGATCGCTCCCGTTTCTGTATAGTATTCTGAGAAAGATGAATTAGAGTCAGGAGGAACCATTTTCCAATCGGGATGAGCGGCTAAAAACTGCTCGATCACTCTTTCATTTTCTAACGGATCGAGAGTACAGGTGGCATAAACTAAGATTCCCTTCGGTTTTACCCAAGTGGCAGCCGAGGCTAAAAGTTCCCCCTGTCGTTTGGCTAGTACAGGTAAATTTTCGGGTGTTTGTCGCCAACGTATATCAGGACGCTTGTGCAGGGTTCCCAATCCTGAACAGGGAGCATCGATTAGTACACGATCAGCGATGCCGCACCACTGGGGACGATCGCGACTATCCCCTAGATGTATTTCGATCGCTTTTAAGTCTAATCTTTTAATATTGGCTTCTAACTGTCGTAAACGGGATGGCGTTTGATCACAGGCTAATATTCTACCTCGATCGCCCATTAATTCGGCAATATGAGTGGTTTTTCCCCCCGGTGCCGCGCAAGCGTCGATAATTGTCTCTCCGGGCTGGGGATCGAGTAGATAAGTGACTAATTGGGCGCTAATATCCTGTAGGGTGTAATTTCCGGCTCGAAATCCCTCTAAACGCTCAATATTGCCTAAACCAGAGGTTAAACGGCAAGCTAGAGGTAATTTAAGATGATGAAAAGTTATATTGGCTGATTCTAACTCATTTTCTAGGGCTTCTCGGCTAGTTTTCAGGGGATTAATCCGAATATCGAGGTCGGGAGAGCGATTAAACCATTGACAAAGTTGTTCCGTTTCCGTAACACCAAAGCGATCTAACCACAATTGCACCAACCAATCGGGGAAACTGTGGAGAATGCCCAATCTAGAAGCGGTATTTTCTGGCAAAATTAAAGGATCATCGCCATTAGCAGTTAAACGGAGATATTGCCGCAGCATTCCGTTAACCACCGCCGCTAATTTGCCTAAATGACTGATTTTAGTTAATTCTACCGCCGTATTCACCGCCGCCGATGGGGGAATCTGGGACAGATAACGCAGTTGATAAAGACCAATATGGAGAATTCGCCGTAAATCCGGGGGTTGCTCGGCTGCGGTTTTTTTCCCCAGGCGATCGAGCAGCGCATCCAAAGTTCTTTGGCGGCGTATTGTACCATAAACAATCTCCGTTGTCAAGGCTTTGTCAAGACAATTTAAGGAACTAGCGGACAAATGGCGATCAAGAGCGCGATCGGGATAGGCGGAGGAGCGATCGATATCCCGTAAAATCAGCAAAGCCAGCTGACGAGCATTATTCATGCAGTTTCCAGACGATTGCGGAGGAATTGGCGCAATATAGTCAGCGCCGGAATGGGGATTTCGTGGCCCATATTTAACTCGTGATATTCGACGTTAACCCCCAAACCAAGCAGTAAATCTCTGGCTTGACGAGCAGCAGCGATAGGAACGACGGGATCCTGCTTACCATGAACAATTAAGACATTTTGTAGGCCTTGGGGATGGGGTTCACCGTGCAGATAACCACTCAGGGAACCCAATCCCGCCAAGGGTAGGGATAAACCCACATCCAGCGTCATCGCTCCCCCTTGGGAAAAACCGGTCAAAAAAGTCCGCTCTAGGGGAATACCGGTAGTTGCTTCTAGGGAAATAATCCAATCGTGCAACTGTTGACGACTAGCGACTAAACCTTGATAATCGGAGGTTTCTAACGCATACCAGGCGCGTCCCCCCGGCACTTGCGGATGCTCGAAGGGAGCATTAGGAAACAAAAATTGACAATCAGCTAGATCCAGCATCGATGCAAGGGGGGCCAGATCCATGGCATCGGCACCCCAACCGTGCAGCATAATCACTAGATAGCGAGCGGGATTTTCCGGGGAAGGGGGAATGACAATCGGGTTAAAAGACAGGGTTTTTTCCTCGCAATTCTCTTTTTTATCTATTCTATAGCGGTTTTCCCCGGGGCGAGATGGCTGTGGGGGGGGTCTTTTCAGTGATCAGTGATCAGTAACCAGTAATCAGTGAAAAGAAAACTCCGATTACTACCCCCTTCCTCTCTCGTAGAAGGTTTGGGGGTGAGGACAATTAACCAGAGTTGCCACTACTTTGGAAAAATGGTCTTAGTCGTCGTCGAGTATAGTTGTTGTCAGCAACTACTAAAATTAATTAATATATCCGCCGCTCACAGTCAAGCTAAAACTAGACAGAATGATCTGGCTATTATTACCCAACCCAGCCTTGATCTGGTGACAATGCGGGCTAATCGGCAATTTTTCGGTAAAAAAGTCATCTATACCTGCTAACAGGCAATTTATCCCTCGAATGAGCTACAATTATTGGTCAAACGTGGTTAATAGCGAGCAGATGCGTCGCATTGAAGGGGCGATTTTTGCCTCTGGTATGCCTGTGGCCGCTTTGATGGAAAAGGCAGCCCTGTTAACGGCACAACAGCTTAAAAGGTCCTATTCTTTGGCTGATTTCCCCAAAATCGGCGTTATCGTTGGCCCCGGTCACAATGGCGGCGACGCTCTCGTGATTGCTAGAGAATTACACCTCGCCAGTTATCAAGTATCTCTTTTTTGTCCGATCGCCAAACTCAAGGATTTAACAGCACAACAGGCTAATTATGTCAAGCATTTAGGCTTAATTTTTCAGAAAACTTTAGAATCTTTGGGGGATTGTCAGTTAATTATCGATGGTCTTTTCGGTTTTGGTTTAGAAAGGACTTTATCGGGAGATATTGCCGAATTAGTCGATAAAATTAATAGTTGGCAAAAACCGATAATTAGTATCGATATTGCTTCGGGAATTCACACCGACACCGGAGAGGTTTTAGGCACAGCAATTAAAGCCACCCATACCTTTTGTTTGGGACTCTGGAAGCGAGCTTTTTTACAAGATGTGGCCTTACCGTATCTAGGTAAAGTGGAGTTAATTGACATAGGAATTAGTCCCCTTGACCTAGAAACAATTTTACAAGATTCACCGCCAATTCTGAGAGTTAATCCCGATCTAATTCGCCCTTATTTACCTTTACCCCGTCCTCTACTTACCCATAAATATCAGCAGGGACATTTATTAATTATCTGTGGTTCTCGTCGTTATGCGGGAGGGGCAATTCTCGCCGGATTAGGAGCGCGAGGTAGTGGTGTGGGAATGCTTTCTATTGCCGTTCCTGCTGCCCTCAAATCTTTATTAATTAGTCATTTACCAGAAGCATTAATTATCGATTGTCCCGAAACTGCCACGGGAGCTATTGCCGAACTTCCCCTAGAATTAAATAATTATCATGTCCTCGCCTGTGGTCCTGGATTAACCACAGAAAATCCTGCTATTATCGAACAGGTTTTAGATAGTGATAAACCGATTATACTCGATGCTGATGCTTTAAATATTTTGGCTCAACTGAGCATAGAAAAATTATCATCTCGCCAGAATAAGACAATTTTAACGCCTCATTGGGGAGAATTTAAACGCTTATTTCCTAACTTATCAGGTTCTCAAGATAGGATTAATATCACTCAAGAAGCATCCCAACAAAGTGGTGCAATTGTCTTATTAAAAGGAGCCAGAACTATAATTGCCTCCCCGGGCGGTAAAATGTATATAATCCCCGAAAGTAGCTCCGCTCTAGCGCGAGGTGGTAGCGGTGATGTCCTAACAGGATTAATCGGCGGATTCTTAACCCAAATGCCGGATAATCCCCCAGAAGCAACCGCATTAGCGGCTTATTTACACGCTCAAGCCGGCATTTTAGCAGCCAAAGAAAGGACAGAATTAGGAGTAGATGGAGTAACTTTAGCTAATTATCTATTTGCTGCCCTGAAAGATTTAAATTAAACTCCGAGGGGAAACACCTGCGACCCGAAAACATTGATAATTGTTACTGTATCTAACATTCAAATATCTTTCATAATATCCACCAAACCTAAGAGAGCCAAAATACTATTAAATAGCATAAGTGTACTGTATTTAAACTGCCTATTGACATTTTAGTACAAATGCTCGGACTGCCTCAACCTAGCTCCGGCGCGCCCTTCTCCGCTGCAGTCTTAAGGATTAATTTAGATAGTCGGCATTTGATAAAACATAAGGAATGTTAACCAAAACCACTTAACGTTAAGGAATTTTGATAAGTTGGAGATTGAACAAAGATAGAAAGTCTCTAGCGCTGACAACTATGGCTGTAATTGTCCAAAAATACGGTGGTACATCGGTAGGTTCCGTGGAACGCATTCAATCGGTCGCTCAACGGGTCAAAAATACGGTAATAGCAGGAAACACCGTGGTGGTGGTCGTTTCTGCCATGGGTAAAACCACCGATGGATTGGTCAATTTAGCCAAACAGATCGCCGCCGAACCCTCGCGCCGGGAGATGGATATGTTATTATCCACGGGGGAACAGGTGACAATCGCCTTGATGAGTATGGCCCTAGAGGAAATCGGACAACCGGCCATCTCCCTAACCGGCGCTCAGGTGGGAATTGTCACGGAATCCGAACATAGTCGGGCCCGTATTTTAGAAATTAAAACCGATCGCCTCTCCCGTCATCTATCGGAGGGTAAAGTAGTTGTTGTCGCCGGTTTTCAAGGTGTTAGCGATAGCGATCAACTAGAGATTACCACCCTAGGACGCGGTGGTTCCGATACCTCGGCCGTGGCCCTAGCAGCCGCCTTAAAAGCCGATTTTTGCGAAATTTACACCGATGTACCCGGTATTCTCACCACTGACCCCCGTTTAGTCCCCGAAGCGCGTCTCCTAGACGAAATTACCTGCGATGAGATGCTCGAATTAGCCAGTTTAGGGGCGAAAGTTCTCCACCCGAGAGCGGTGGAAATCGCCAAAAACTTCGGGGTTCCCCTGGTTGTCCGTTCCAGTTGGACCGACGAGCCGGGGACTTGGGTGACATCCCCAGCACCGAAACCGCGCACCCTGCAAGGATTGGAATTGACAAAAGCAGTGGATGCGGTGGAATTTGACGGCAATCAGGCGAAAATCTCCCTTTTACGGGTTCCCGACCGTCCCGGTATCGCTGCCCGTTTATTCGGGGAAATTGCCCATCAACAGGTGGACGTAGATTTAATTATTCAATCGATTCACGAGGGTGACAGCAACGATATCGCCTTTACGGTGATGGGAAATGCCTTAAAAAAAGCCCAATCCGTGGCCGAAGCGATCGCACCAGTTTTACGTTCCCATCCGACTAATACAGAGGAAGCGGAAGTGATCATCGAATCCGGGGCCGCTAAAATCGCCATTACCGGCGCTGGTATGATCGGCCGGCCGGGGATTGCCGCCCAAATATTTAGCACTTTGGCCGCGGCGGCAATTAATATCGAAATGATCTCCACTTCCGAAGTAAAAGTCAGTTGTGTCATCGATGAAGCGGACGGAGAAAAAGCAATTAAAGTCCTTTGTGATGCTTTTCAAGTGGAGTATTCTGCTAAAGTTGCTAATCGCGAAATCCCTAACAATTTAGTCCCGGTACGGGGTGTGGCCCTAGATAATAATCAGGCACAAATGGCCATTCGTAACGTCCCCGATCGCCCCGGGATGGCGGCGAGAATTTTCTCGCTTTTAGCGGCAAAAAATGTCAGTGTCGATATGATTATTCAATCCCAACGCTGTCGCATTGTCGATGGTATTCCCCGACGGGATATCGCTTTTACTTTGCCCCAAGCTGATGCTAATTTAGCCCAAAAAATCCTTTTAGAACTATCGGAAAGTTTGGGTTTACAGGAAGTGGTGGTTAATAATGATGTGGCCAAAGTGAGCATTGTTGGTTCGGGAATGGAAGGACAACCGGGGGTAGCAGCACGCTTTTTTGAAGCTTTAGCAAAGGAGAACATTAATATTTTAATGATTGCTACTTCTGATATAAAAATCAGTTGTGTGGTGAATCAGGAAGATGGAGTCAGGGCCCTACAAGTGGTTCACGCCGCTTTTGGATTAGCCGGACAGGGTAAAATTGAAGTACCCGCCTAAGTGGGTGGGTGGAATTAAATATAAGATGAATGTAGGTTGGGTTTCATGCTTCAACCCAACGCCCGCTCATGTTACGCTGACGCTAACCCATCCTACAAATAATTGTGCCTACCTACTTAAATGAAATTAAAAGTTCTATCTCAATTGAAAAAATTGTTAATTTTTCTCAACGGGATATTAATATTAAGGAACAAAATATCACAATGTAATGTTTTGGGTGCGCGCAACGCACCCCTACGGGACGGAAAAAATGTTATTGTAGGGGCTATTTCCTTAAGTTGACATCAATGGAACGCAATTGGCCCAAATGTAATATTGCCTGCGCCCAAATGTAATACCATTTTTCTAAAGTAATGGCAGAGATGGTTAATTACCCTCACCCCCTAACCCCTCTCCGGGAAAAGGAGAAGGGTGTAAGATGCCTGCCACGAATCAAGAAAAATGGTATGATATAGATATTTCGACCAAATTGAGATGCACCAGGCAGAGAAAACCATACTACCTACAGCTTCAATTAATTAAACTGCATAATTTTCTCGGCTACTCTCTGGGAAATAAAAGGTAAAATTGAGCGATTTTGACTGTTATCTTTTCCCTCGGTAAATACTACTAATAGATAGGGAGTATGATGGGGAATTTCAATATAGGCTGCATCGTGACGCACTTGACTTGTCCAACCAGCTTTTGACCAAATTTGACTATTTTCTGGTAATCCTTGTCCCAGAAATCCTAAGATTTGTGTATCATCTCCTTGACTTGTCCAATCAGCAGGATTAAGACTACGTTTTAGTAAAGACATCATCATCTGGGAACGCTGGGAAGAAACCGCAATTCCCCCGACAATAGTATGAATTAAACGCGCCACTGCATTGCTAGTTAACATATTGCGATTCTCCATTAATTCCCCTAAAAAAGCGCGTTCACGTCCATAGGGACCATCAGACCAAGTTTTTTGATTAACGTTAATTGTCGCTAATTCTGGCCAATTTAGGGATTGAAAATAACGATTAACTATGTTTCGTTGTTGTTTCCAAGTTTCAAAAGGACCAGCGGCAATTTCTGGACCGCTAGTGGTTCCCGTGACCAGATCTACAACTAAACTGGTAGCATCATTACTAGAGTCAACAATCATGTCACGAATGGCGCGATTTAATTCGGTGCTTTCGGCAATCATTCCCCCTTCTAACCACTCATGAATTGCTACTAGATAAAATAATTTCACTAAACTAGCGGGATAGGTTCTTTCTTGTCCGCGATAGCTAAATCCGCGGGGGGAATATTTCCAGAATTCTTCGTGAGAAATTGCTCCCCCCGTGTTGACGATAACAGGAGGATCATATACTATCCAAGTTAGGGCAATTTGTTCTTGAGCTAATTGGGGAAATTCTCGCCAAGTTGTTTCTAAAATATCTGTACCGAACTGTTGGAGGTGGTCTTCAGTATGAAAAAAGTTCATAGGTGTGCTGCAAAGTCAAGAGTTAGAAGGTGGATAAATTCTTGAGTCGGCAATTCTCATTTTACGGTAAAATTTACCGATAATTAATTATTTGAGTGCTTCTGAGTTTAATGTTTATATCTACCGATGAGGTTCATCTCTATTTTATCAGTCTTGATCCCTCTGGGGATAGACGAGAAAAACTGGCTTCTTTGCTCTCGGAAGATGAAATAATTAGAGCTAATCGTTACCATTTTCCCGAACACCAGCGGCGTTTTTTGGTGGCTAGGGGATGTTTACGGGAGATTTTAGGGTCATATTTGGCCATAAGTCCCAAAAAAATCGAGTTTATCTACAGTGAACGGGGAAAACCAAGTATTAACTACCAATTGCAGTTTAATCTCTCCCATTCAGAAGAGATGGCAATCTGTGGCTTGACTTTAACCGCTCGCATCGGGGTAGATTTAGAGAAAATGCGCGGGGTGAAAGATTTAGATAGCTTGACAAAAAGGTTTTTTTGTGCTAGGGAACATGAGCTTGTTGAAAAGTCCGCGGAGAAGGAAAAGTTATTTTTTCAGTTATGGACGGCAAAAGAGGCTTATTTAAAGGCAGTGGGAACGGGAATTAGCGGGGGACTCGATCGAGTGGAAGTGGGCCTTAATCCCTTAAAATTAGACAATGTGGCGGGGGAATGGCAATTATGGACCGCAGCAATCGGCGATAATTATCGAGCGACGGTGGTTATCGAAGGTAGCGATCGAGTGATTAAAACCTTTGGCTTTTCTGATCTATGATTAATTGGGGAGTTAATTGCCTTGAGGAATTCAGTAATTATTCCTAGCTATCTCAAAAAGCTTGCCCTTAATTATTACTTAATCTTGTTTTCTCTATGCGAATTGCTCTTTTTACAGAAACTTTCTTACCGAAAATCGATGGCATTGTCACCCGTCTTAAACATACCGTGGAACACCTACAAAGATTAGGTCATCAGGTATTAGTTTTCTCTCCCGATGGCGGTTTAAAGGAGTACAAAGGTGCTAGAATTCATGGAGTTACAGGGATTCCCTTACCCCTATATCCGGAATTAAAAATGGCTTTCCCCCGGCCTTCAGTCGGTCAAGCTTTAGAGAGGTTTAAACCCGATATTATTCATGTGGTTAACCCGGCTGTTTTAGGATTGGGAGGTATTTATTTTGCCAAAACTATGAACATTCCCCTCGTCGCTTCCTATCATACCCATCTCCCCCAATACCTACAGCACTACGGATTAGGTTCCCTAGAAGGATTACTCTGGGAATTATTAAAATTGGCCCACAATCAAGCAAGCTTAAATCTCTGCACTTCCACTGCTATGGTGCAAGAATTATCTAGTCGTGGCATTGAAAAGGTCGAGCTTTGGCAAAGGGGAGTCGATACGGAATTGTTTCAACCTCATTTAAAATCCCCGGCTATGAGACTGAAATTATCCCAAAATAACCCCGATAGTCCTCTCTTATTATACGTTGGTCGAGTGTCGGCCGAAAAAGAAATCGATCGCATTAAACCCGTCTTAGAAGCGATTCCCGAAGCAAGATTTGCCATTGTGGGAGATGGTCCCCATCGGGAAGCTTTAACAAGTCATTTTGCCGACACAAATACCCATTTTGTCGGTTATTTACAGGGGTTAGAATTAGCCTCTGCTTTTGCTTCCGCAGATGCTTTTCTTTTTCCCTCACGCACAGAAACCCTCGGTTTGGTACTCTTAGAATCCATGGCTGCCGGTTGTCCGGTGGTGGCGGCAAATTCGGGGGGAATTCCCGATATTGTCACCGATGGAGTTAATGGTCATCTCTTCGATCCTAGGGATGAAAAAGGTTTAATTAGTGCCACCCAAAGATTACTAACCGCCAAGGCAGAAAGAGAGGAATTACGACGAAATGCGCGTCTAGAAGCCGAAAAATGGGCATGGCAAGCGGCCACCAAACAGTTATTAAATTACTATCACCAAGTTTTGCATAATAATTCTGTGGCTTTTGCCGCTTAATTGTTGTCAAAATGCTCGAATTTAACCGCAAAAACCTTGACCTATTGTAACTTTTATGGCCAGCGCACCCAGTACCACCTTAGATAAGTCCACCCAAGTGGTCAAAAAGACTTATCCCAACTATAAAGTTATTGTTCTCAACGATGACTTTAACACCTTCGATCATGTGGCCAATTGTTTAATTAAATATATCCCGGATATGACCACCGATCGAGCTTGGGAATTAACTAATCAAGTTCACTACCAAGGACAGGCAATTGTCTGGACTGGTCCCCAAGAACAAGCGGAACTTTATCACCAACAATTGCGACGGGAAGGATTAACCATGGCTCCTCTAGAGGCCGCATAATTATGAATAATGGTCGCTTAGTTTGGAATCATTCTACTCATATTCCGGGGTTGATTGCGGTATTAGAAAAGTTAATTACCTGTCAAGGAATCACCACTGTCACCCCCGGGGTACTTTCTCGCTCAAAAGGTCATTGTCCGCGGTTACAATTGCGGATATCAGTACCAATTCGTGGTGGTTTTAAGCTGATTGCGAGGACAGGAAAAAGTGTGCAGGAAGTCTTTGTTATCACCGATTTAAACCAAGAGGACTTAGAAATGGCTATCCAAGCTTGTTTAGGAAAATAACTGTCGTGGGTGCGTTGTTAAAAGGCTGCTGGTTACTAATTATTTTTTTTCTGTTTTTCTGTTTACCTTCTCTCCCTAGTTTGGCAGTAGTGGATAGGGTTCCCTTAACAGTAACTTTATTGCAGGAACGTTTAAGCGCACCCGTCCTTAAAGAAGGGATGACTACTATCGATTTAGCCAATTTAGTTATCGATATCCGCGATGAAAATAAGGAACTACAAGAACAATTTTATCAACAGATTCAAGGTCAAATTAATCGCGCTAAACAACCCCTAGGTTTAGATTTTAGTAATTCCTTAATTCAAGGCAATTTTATCGCTTCCCGTCTGGGTTTACCGACTCCTTTAACAAAAGTGGCTCTCGCTACTCTATTATCCCCCACGGAAGAACAGTTATTACAACAGGACGAAAATTTCTTATTCGATAGTGATGAACCAGTTTTCAATGTCACAGTATTTCGCGGACCAGTGAAGTTGCAGGGAACCGTATTTATGGGAGAAGTGGACTTTTCTAAGACTTTTTTTCTGCAAATTGTCGAAGCAATGGCAGCAAAATTTAGTCGTGAAAGTAATTGGGTAGAATCTCGTTTTGCTAGGGTAGCGAAATTTACCAAAGCCACTTTTATGGGAGATGTAAATTTTAGTCAAAGTCAATTTTTAAATAAAGCTATCTTTCGCACGGCACATTTTAAAAGTATTACTAACTTCCATCGCAGTCATTTTACTGCCGAAGCTTATTTTGATCAAACCAAATACGATAAACTCGCAGATTTTACCCGTACTTTCTGGCAAAAAGAAGCCAATTTTTCCCAAAGTCAATGGCGAGATCGTCCGCTATTTTCTAAAAGTAGATTTTTAAGTTTATTAACCTTTAGAAATGCTACTTTTGAAAAATCGGGTGCTTTCCGGTCTAGTTATTTTAATGGTGTGGTTAGTTTTCAAGATGTGAAACTTTTAGATCAGGTAGATTTTAGTAATTCTACTTTTACTAAAAATAGTTATTTGAGTGTGTCAGGATTAGCTTTTGATTCCGATAAAGCGAAAATCCTGGGAGATAGAGGAGTAATTGGTCAAGCAATTTATTTACCAAACCTAGCAGGAAATGAGACAGTTTTAAGAAATTTAGTTCGTAATTTTCGCTCCCTAGAACAAATTGCCGATGCCAATCAAATTGAATACAAAACCGAAAAATTGCGAGTTCAACAGTTAAAACAAAAACTGAAGAATATCTCCATTATTCGCCTAATTAACCTCACTTGGTTAGCTGATTTTCTGCATACTTCTTTCCTTGCTTTACTATTACTATTAAGTCAAGATGGTACAAATTTTAGTTTAGTTTTCGGGACAGGAATCATAATTTTTGCCTATTTTGGCTGTTTATTTTGGTTAATCGATCGTGTGCGTCGTCTCACTCCTAAACCGGTAATTCCTAATCGTTATGAAATTTTTTGTATGGTAACTAGCTATATTATTCTCACCCTTTCCGGTGTGTTTAATATCCTGCAATCTGCCAGTCGTCCCCTCCTAACTTTAACAGCTATTGCCCTAATTCTTGTCCCCTTACCCCTAATTTTAATTATCGAACTTTATCGTCGGGGACGGTATCACGATTTAATGGATAGTTCCTATTTCCTGCAAGATGGCAGTATGCGACAATTACGCTTATTAATCACCCGTTTACCCGTAGTTCCCGAATTTCCCCTCTTTCGCGATCGCTATACTCCCATTCCTTGGCAAAAGCGTTGGAATTGGTTAAATTATTACGATTTAAGTCTCAATAATTTGCTAAAAATAGGCTTTAATGATTGGCGAGTTCGCGATCGAGAATTACCCGCTATTATTTCTTTTTTAGTTTGGTATCAATGGGGTATCGGCATCTTTTATATTACTCTCCTTATTTGGACCCTCTCGCGCACGATTCCGGGGTTAAATCTCTTGATTTATTTAAAATAAACTGTAAAAATTTAAATACAGCAGTTATCTTTTCGTTTTGGGTAACAGAAATATGAGTGGAAAGAGGAAAAAACCATGAATGCCAAATTGATTGAATCTCTCGTCCAAATTATCCAATCCCTTTCTGAAGAAGAAAGATTGCTCTTAGAAAAGAAATTAGCTGCCCATGAAACTCAAACAAATTTTGATAACCTATCCCAAGCTTTAGCAGAATTGCGACAAATTTGTGCTGAAGAAAACTATACTATAGAAGTTCCTACTCGCCAAGATCGTTCTCATCCATTTGCAAAAAGCTTAAATGACATTCCTGTGTGATACTAACATTATCAGCGAGTTAGCACGTCCCCAACCTAATGCCGGCGTGCTACAATGGAGTAGAGAAGTTTCATCGATTGCCCTAAGTGTCATTACCCTCGAAGAAATTTACTACGGTTTAACCTCAAAACCAAATGCCAGAATTAACACTTGGTTTCAGCAGTTCTTTAATTATTACTGTCAAATTATACCAATTACTTCTGAAATTGCTTTATATGCAGGTGAAATACGAGGAAAATTAAGAACTCAAGGCAAAACTCGTTCTCAAGCTGATATGCTAATTGCCGCAACAGCTAAAATTCATAAACTGACTTTAGTAACGCGCAATATTCGTGACTTTGAAGGCTGCGAGATTTTGCTTTTCAATCCATTTAGCTGAGTTACAGTTAGTTCTATTGGGGAGCATCTCACCTTTGTAATAAGTAGAAATGCTTAATGAACTCAATAAAAAAGTTAAAAAAGGCAACCATTTAGATAGGCACAGCGATGACGAAGGACTTGCGGTACATTACCAG
>SFCA01000171.1:0-3872 GCA_007095475.1 Microcystis aeruginosa Ma_QC_C_20070703_M131
TGAACAAAACCCCCTACTATCTGTTGTCAAGGTTCAGTTTTTAGCTTGGTTATCGCTTTTTTGATTCTAGCTTAAAGCCGTCCTAAAAGGACGGGGTTTTAACCCAAATTTTCGATAAAGTCGCCCTAAAAGGGCGAGGCTTTAAACCCAATTTTTCGGTAAACTTCTTTACCGTTTGAGGATTCAATTGAGGAATTTCAATGTATATAAGGAATGTGCCTGCTCGTTCGGACTGGTATCACGGCTCTCCATTGCACTTAATTTGGCTAAGGATTTTAAGGCTTGAAGTCGGCGTGAAAGTTCTAGGTTTTCTGCGAATAAAGCTTGGCATTGGCTAGGGAGGTAGGGATAACCTGGCAAGCCGTTAATCGCCGTTTCCCTTGCTTTATCAAGAGGGGCAATTGTCTCGCGTAAATTTCCTAACCTTTGAGGATTCAAGTGAGGAATTTCACGCATCTGAGGAATGTGCTTCATCGTTCGGACTGGTATCATGGCTCTCCATTGCACTCAATTGGGTTAAGGATTTTAAGGTTTCAAGCTCAGTTTCTAGGGTTTGGAGTCGGAGTGAAAGTTCCCGATTTTCTGCTAGTAAAGCTTGGGATTGGCTATGGAGGTAGGGATCCCCTTCCCACCAGTTGATTCCCATTTCCCTTGCTTTATCAACAGAGGCAATTAACAAACGAATGCGGATATTTATAAGTTCAGTGGAGGCGATCGAAACGGAAATATCGCCAGCAATCACAATTCCTTTATCTAAAACTCGTTCAAGGATATCCGCTAAACTCGAACCTTGAGTTGCTGTTTTCAGGGCGTTGTTTGATTGGGTTTTGAGCGAGCCAGCGAAAGTGGAAGAAGTCACGGTTGGTTTCACCCAATAGGAGTATAAAACTAGTCTTTTTGCTTCAGCAAGTTCGTTCGCAGTAAGGATTGAATGGCTTTTAACGATTGATTTCCTGTCAAAGGCTCAGAAGTTGGTTCTTGGGCATCGGAAGGCTCCTCTTCCTCTACAACGGATAAGGATTCTACCAGATTGTCGTCGAGGATTTCCCATAAAATGGCTCTTGAGCTATCAATAGGTAAGCTTGTGCGGGACAAGAGAACATCGGCACAGATATCACGGAAGTCGGCATCAGCGGAGTTGGCCACAATATCGTGAGAGGCGCAGACTTTAGCAATCATTAAACAAGAGCGCAAACCCGACGTTTTTTCAGTCGCAGTTTTCAAACGAAAGGTTTTGACGAGGTTGACAATAAATAAAGCATCTTCTCGACCAATCCCCGTTTTTTGGGCAAGAATTTCAGTCTGAGTCAGTTGATCTGGTTCAGGCATATTGATAGTTACCAACCGATCCATTAAAGCATCTTGGGTAGCATGAACCCCACAATATTCTTCTGGGTTGGAGGTGAAAATTGCCCGAAATTGAGAATTGACTTGTAGGTAATCAGGTTGATGGCTAGTGGGCGGCAGGGTGAGAATTTTCTCTTCCAAGGCAGAGAGTAAAACGTTGTTGACCTCAGGTCGAGAACGATTGAACTCATCATAAACTAGGGTAAACCCCTCTCGACAGGCCATTGTTAACCGAGAATCCACCCAATTGTGTTTTAGCTCGTCTTCAACTTTGAGAACGCTGTGGATATAGTTATCCATCAGTTTTTTGTGGGTATAACCAGACTGGCTACCAATTAAATCGGAACTGGTAAAGTCATCATCGCCAAAGATCAGCATCACAGGTCTGGCTAAACAATTGGCCAAGTGCATTGCCAAGGTGGTTTTTCCCGTTCCTGCTGGACCACATAGATGAATGGAAAAACCAGAGTTTAGATAACGTAAGGCACGGGTGGCAATTTGATCAATCGAAGGCGTAACAACAAATTGGCCAGGGCGAAGACAGAGGACGGCTCTTCTTGTTTGAGTTTCAGTAACTGTCATAGTTGAAATCTAGTAAACACCATTGATAATCCCCGCCTTAAGCGGAAGGGTATTCTTGAGCTAACAACCGCCTGTTCAGGTTTCCCCTTATTGACACTCCCATCGCACTAAGCACGAGGGATTCCTGGTTCCGCCGAGTTTCCTTAATCTGGCAGGACGTATCCAACCAAATTTACCAGAGCCCTAGAGCATCCTAAACAGGAACCCACTACTCCTACGTCGAGTCTAGAAACTTAAAAAAGCAGGACTAGCATGACAGATTTAAAACCAAAGGCTTACCGTTGTACTTTCAGATAGTCCTCTAGTTTAGTCAGGAAAAGGGACTAGAGGGTTTTTACTCTAGCCCTAGGCTTAAGTGGGTTGGAATTAACCTAGAGATTTATTTGCCAAAAACGTAGATAGACAACTCTTGACGAAATTGACGCAAATCGTCTTTTAGCTGTTTTGCTTCCGCTAAACGTCGTTCTTGAAATTGACTTAAATCATCTTTCACCTGTTTGGCTCGATCTAGATGAAGTTGACGTAAGTCGTCCGCTAGCTGCTTCGCTGCCGCTAAACGTTGTTCTTGGAATTGACTTAAATCATCTCTCAGCTGTTGGGCTCGATCCAGACGCTGTTGACGTAAGTCGTCCGCTAGCTGCTTCGCTGCCGCTAAACGTTGTTCTTGAAATTGACGTAAATCCTCTTTTTGCTTTTCCGCCTGAGCTAAACGCTGTTTTTGGGTAGCTGTTAAAAACGCAAGGCTTTCTTGTTGAACTTTTTGGAAAGATTGGCGCAAAGCAGTTGCCTGTTCTTGCGCTTGTTTTTGTCTTTCAGTTTTGACATCCGACAAAAAAGCTTGGACTTCTTGCGAGAGTTTAGCTACTTCTCCAGCAATCGATAAACGCTCCTGGCGGAACTGTTCCATGAGAGCAGGCATGGGGTTGTCCTCAATTACTAAATACTATGGAATGGATTAGGCCCAATCACCCGTTAGAAAAACCTTCACGGGGACTGGGGGGAGAGACAGTAGATTCCGACTTTTCTGATCATCCCAAAGTCGAGATAGGGAACTACCCTATCAATTATAGACCATTGCGCCCCAAGAGAGGGGTAACTAAACTCAATAGGGATTAAAGAAAAGCCGAGAATCTAGAAAACCCGGTCGGGTTTTAACTGAGCAGATAGGAGAATCTGTGAGCAATCCTTAAGCAGGAACCGCCGCCGATTGAGTCAGACCAACTGCTTCAGCATATTTGAGGTAGGTTTCAACCGAAGCGATGACTACACGAGCTTCAATCGCTAATAATTCGATTCCCACCAGAGAGACGCGAGCCCAGGCATCAATAACGATACCTTTGTCAAGGATACGATCGATAACTTCAGCCAAGCTAGAGGAAGAGTTAGTTTTTTCAACTGCCATGGTAATAGACCTTGTTTGTTTGTTAGTTGTATAGAAAACGTACAGTGCTGATCCCAAAGTTGAGATAGCGAGCTACCCCATCTCAAGGGGCGTGGCCTCACTACCTAAAGAATGGCCTTCCATTGCGCTATTGCGAAAAATAGAGAGGCTCACATTCTGGCGATAGGTGGTAACCCTAGCTACAAGGGTCAAAATCACGGTCACAAAAATAATTTGTCTGAGTCTAGCTTTGTTCTAGCTATCCGTTGCCGTGCCAACCGTATTAATTATAGACCATTGCGCCCCAAGAGAGGGGTAACTGAACTCAATAGAGATTAAAGAAAACCCAAGAACCTGCAAAACCTAGTAGGGTTTTAACTGAGCAGATGGGAGAATCTGTGAGCAATCCTTAAGCAGGAACCGCCGCAGATTGAGTCAAACCTACTGCTTCAGCATATTTGAGGTAGGTTTCAACCGAAGCGATGACTACACGAGCTTCAATCGCTAATAATTCGATTCCTACCAAAGAGACGCGAGCCCAGGCATCAATAACGATACCTTT
>SFCA01000172.1:0-27545 GCA_007095475.1 Microcystis aeruginosa Ma_QC_C_20070703_M131
TTGTCAAGTCGGAAATGTTTAAGAATTGTGTCGCTGTGGCCATTATTTTGATCCTGAGTCGCTCTTTCTTTAATCTTGCGGGCGATGAGCGCTCGAATCAAGGTTTTTCTTAAGAGATATGAAGGAGAAAAATTTAGCTGGGTTGGGCCACGCTAACGCATCCCCAGACGGAAAAAACTGATAGCTGTTAGACTAGAAACCAGCAGATTAACTGATAAACGAGCTTTATGTCACCCACTCTACTCATCTCCAAAGAACTCCCCACCCTGAAATATAATCCTAGTCTGGAGCGCTTTGATAGCTCTTGGGCGGCTCCTTTGTCCACTCTCCTGGGACTGGGACGGGCTGCCGGGGCGACTTTTATCGAATTTTTCCTGGAAAGAGTCAACTATATCAGTTGTTTAGCCGAAGATGACAGCATCACCAGTCTCTCACCGAAACTATCTACAGGGGCAGGAATCCGCCTTTTTCGCGGTAAAGCTGATTGTTATGTCAGTACCAACGATTTAAGCTTCCAAGGCTTAAAAAATGCCCTAGAAAAAGGTTTATCGATTCTTGGTTTAAACCTACCCAGTCCTAACGCGTATATTCCCGAAATCAATCTGGAAATGTTCCGGGATTATGCCACGGTCAAAAACAAAGATATTTGGCTGAATAATTGCAGTTCTTTGCGAGAAATGGGTGATATTCTCCTAACTGCTAACGTTCAACTCAATCAGAAAGCCTCTCACGTCCAATCTCGTCGCGCCGCTTATTTTCGCGATTGGCAAGAAATTTTAGTTGCCGCTAGTGATGGCACTTTTGCCCGGGATATTCGCCTCACCCAATCCGTGGGCTATAATCTCCTCTGTGCCGATGGGACTAATCGTTCTAGCATTGGTAAACGGGTGGGTAGTACCAGCAATCCCGATTTTCTGCGGACGTGGAATGCCGAGGCATCGGCGGCAGAAGTGGCCGAATCGGCGGGTAAAATGCTTTACGCTGACTATGTAGAATCCGGCAGTTATCCCATCGTCATGGCCAATGAATTTGGCGGTGTTATCTTCCACGAAGCTTGTGGCCATTTGCTAGAAACTACGCAAATCGAACAAAAAACCACGCCCTTTCTCGATAAAAAAGGCGAAAAAATCGCTCACGACAACCTGACGGCTTGGGACGAAGGATTATCCGATAAAGCTTTCGGTACTATCGATATGGACGATGAGGGAATGCCGGCCCAGCGTACTCTCCTAATTGAAAATGGTATCCTAAAAAACTTCATTGCCGATCGCACCGGTTCAATTAAAACCGGTCATCCGCGCACAGGTAGCGGTCGCCGTCAAAACTACACCTATGCGGCCGCTAGTCGGATGCGGAATACCTACATCGCTCCCGGGGAATATACCCTCGATAATCTCTTTAATTCCATCGATAAAGGCATTTATTGCAAAAAAATGGGCGGTGGTAGTGTGGGGGCGACCGGGGAATTTAATTTCGCCGTCGAGGAGGCCTATCTTATCGAAAATGGCAACCTGACTAAACCCCTGAAAGGCGCAACTTTAATCGGTTCAGCCAAGGAGATTATGAATAAAATCTCTATGTGTTCCCAAGATTTAGGTCTAGCGGCGGGTTTTTGCGGTTCCGTCAGTGGTAGCGTTTATGTCACCGTTGGTCAACCCCATTTAAAAGTCGATTCTATTACCGTTGGCGGTCGCTAATCATGGCTTTAGTAATTCTCTACTATTTCCTCATTGCCATCATGATAGTGGGGACAATTGGCGAACTGCTGCCCGCTATCCCCGGCATGAGTTTGATTTTAATCGCCATGCTGGTGTGGGGTTTTGTCACCAAATTTGCGGGGATGGGGGTCGCTTTAACCGTGGCCTTTGTTATCCTTCTCCTCAGTCTGGGGGTGGAATTCCTCGCTAGTTATCTCGGCGCCCAAAAAGTTGGGGCGAGCAATTGGAGTCAAATCGGGCTAGTAGTGGGTTTATTAGCGGGAATATTCGGGCTTTTACCGGCTTTACCCATTGGCGGCCCAATTATCGGCTTATTTGTCGGTCCTGTGGTCGGGGCTTTTTTGGGAGAATACGCCTATCGTCGCGATTTGGAATTAACCCCCCGTTTGCAACAATCCCTAAAAGTCTGTGTCGGTATCGTCGTCGGTACGGTTATCGGTCACGTTGCCAAAGCTATGCTGGCCACGGCTGCCGTTATTGTCTTTATTGTCACCACCTGGCCGCATCTCTCTTCAGTTATCAGTTAGAAGATGTTGAATGTTGGGATTTTATTTGAAATTTCCCCATTCCCCCATTCCCCCACTTCCCTATCACTATCCTCCAACACCAAAAAAAATCTATGCCAAAAGTTGAAGATATCGCCCAAATCGCTAATTCTAGCGCCCAAGCTTTAGGAATTGCTAAATACGACATCTATGGTTCTTCTGTGGATGAAACCGATGTGGATGTGTTTCAAGGGGAACCCAAACAGGTACAAGCTTCCAATCGTTCCAGCGTTATCGTTCGCGTCTGGAATCGGGATAATCAAGTCGGTGTCACCTCTACCACCGATGTGGACCCAGTGGGACTGCAATTAGCCCTAAAAACCGCCCAAGAAGCCAGCTTTTTTGGCGTTAAGGAAAATGTCCCCGATTTTAGTCCCGCTGCCACCGCACCTACCACAGAAGTGGCCAGCGAAATGTCTAATCAAGCAGCTGTATCCACTCTCATCGATAAGTTATTAGCCGCCGAAAAATCCTTACTAGCAGCCCATCCAGCTATTGCCAGTGTTCCCTATAACGGTTTGGGACAACAGCAGGTCAGACGTTTTTATCTCAATAGCGACGGGGCAATGCGTCAGGAAGCGCGTAGTTATGCCAGTGTGTATTTATACACCAAAACCGAACAGGAAGGCAAAAAACCCCGCAGCGCCGGTGCTTTTCGGGTTAGTCCGGGCCTGGAAAAATTAGATATCGATGGTTGCATCGAGGAAGCGATTACCAAAACTGTTAGCCATCTAGACTATCAACCGATTACCACGGGTAAATATTTAGTGGTTTTTGCCCCTCGCGCCTTTTTGAGTCTAATCGGAGCATTTTCTAATCTGTTTAATGCCCAAAATGTCCTTGATAAACAGAGTCTTTCTACTCCTGAATCTTTGGGAACACAAATCGCTGCCACTGCCTTAAATTTGTGCGATGATGCCCTCCATCCGGCTAATGTTTCCGCAGAAACTTTTGATAGTGAAGGCACTCCCACCCGTCGTGTGGAATTAATTAAAGAGGGGATTTTGAGTAATTTTCTCCATAGCACGATTACCGCTAAACGGATGAATACGGAACCGACTGGGAACGGCAACATTGGGGCAAAAGTAATGGTTACTCCCCATTTTTATCACGTTTTTGCTAGTGCTAATCAACCGAAAAGCTATTCTTTGGAAACGGCAGAAAATGTAGTTTTAATTGATAGTTTACAGGCACTTCATGCAGGAGTTAATTCTCTACAAGGTTCCTTCTCTTTGCCCTTTGATGGTTGGTTAGTGAACAAAAATGAGCGCATTAGCATCGATTCCGCTACCGTAGCCGGAGATATTCTAACACTGCTGAAATCGATTGTTTATCTGGAACCGGAAGCAGTTATTACTCCTAGTGGTGTTTGTCCCTACGTTTGGGTAGAGGGTTTATCAATCACAGGAGAAGCTTAACACTATACCAGACCAAAAATAGGGGGTATTAACCAGGGTAATACCCCCGCAAGATGGATGTTAATTTTATAGTCGTGGGTCAGCTGTTGACTATGCAAATTATACTAAATCTGGTTATTAAAAACTGATTATTTATTCTCCCTTTTGCCTTTTGCATGAGTAGAAAACTGGTTTCTCCGAGAAACCCGTTTTCTGTGCGTTACTCAACGGATTTAGTATAAATCTGGTTATTAAAAACTGATTAGGGTTTGCGGCAAAAAGTACGGGCGAAGCATTCGGATAGAAAATCTACGGTTTCACCATAGGTTATTGCCCGAATGCTTCGCCCCTACAGGACGCGGGCCGATGAAGACCCAAGGTTTTGAACCACGATTCTCTCAAAATCTTGCACCTGTGGGAGCGAAACAGGACACTAAAACCCTTATCTCGTTTATATTTCACATTTATTCAGCTTTAGTATTACTCCTAATTCAGAACTATTTTTCAGCCTGGGGAAACCAATTATCATCTAATGCTTGTTCGAGGGATATATGAGCGTCTGAATTGAGGGAAAAAAGCTGAGAAACCGATTTAATCGCCACTGGATAAACTTTATCATACATAGCCGCTAATTCTGGCCGTAAACTGGGACTATCTTCTAAACGATGCTGAATTTGGGCGCGAAAATTGACTATTTCTGCCGCCCAATGATTACCTGACCGTTTTTTTTCTTCTTGCCAATAAGCCAGCTTTAAAAGATGTTCGATAAGACGGGTTAACAGACTCATTAAAGCTCGTCTATCACTTTTTCCCATACTCTCGATTTCTTCAATTAAATTATCCCAATCCACTTGCTCAAAATTGCGCTCTCGTAACTGTTTTACCGTCTCTTTTAGCCATTGATTATAATCAGTTTCGTAGGCAGTTGACGACATAAGGCCTCTTGTAAAAATCAAAAATTGTTGTTGGGTTTAGGCTTCAGTAGCCAGTAGCCAGTAGCCAGTAGTCAGTAGTCAGTAGAATTAAGAATGAGCATTAATCAATTAAATGCTCTATTTAGGGATGTTATGCAGTTTTATGTCTATTTTTCTCATTTTTGCACTCTCAAAAATTAATTATGCAAGAACTCTATAGCCTTCTAATAATTATAGGGCTTGTTGCTGTGACTAATTACGAAAATTTGTTGCGGTCGGTAGCAATTTTATAATTTTCACTTAAAATGGATTGCATAATTGATCTAGAGTAAAGTTTCAAGGGAGTTGACTGAAAATGCTTGATTGCCGTCTATTTTTGTGTGCTATGGCATCTGTTTTACTCGGTCAGTCCGTACAGGCTAGGGATATCGATTTTTGGCGTTGCTGATTTGAGATATGAATCTTCTCTTGTGGGATTTTTAAAACCTAGACCCAAACTAACTTTTGGATACGATGCACAGTTGGCATTCATACCTTGATTCAGCAACGCCATAAATCTCAGGCCTTTTCTTGCAGAGGAGAATTACGGTTAGCGTTGGGTTTCATGCTTCAACCCAACCTACGTTCTACTTTTTTGATATAAAAAACTTATAAAAAGTTGTAATTTTTGAGGGACTATCAATGGTTAAAACAATTAGGGAAACAGAAGTCACAACATCCGTTTTTAATAGTGTGATTAACTCCCAAGTTATGGATTGTTTCTCCGCAGCTCCAGCGCTCCCTGCTCCCCTATACCTTTTAAACAGGATTTAGTATTAAAATGTGCTTCCCCTCGGCCAATAGAAATTCTTTGGCAAGGAGGAAATACAACAACCTACGGCTCTACTCATACCATGATACAATCGTTGCTGTTAAATTTTGATCTTTAGACAGTATTTATCAAGTAACCCTTAAGATAAACGCAACGTAACCCATTCTATTCAGAATCATCATTATAAATATCTTGGAGAGTTTTATTTTCGTAGCGTTCCTGATCTTGATTTTTGCTGCGACGGGAAGGACGACGATATTTTTTATTGGCCAATTTGGGTTCGTAGGTTTCCTGACCTGCTTCTTTAATTTTTAACTTTAAACTTGACTCTTTTGTGCTAGTTTTCTGTAATGTCTGTTCTCGTGCGATCGCTTCTTCTAAAAACTCTAAATAATGTTGGTAACGTTGCCAATCTCCCCTCACCACACAGTTAGGTTCCCGACGGTGAGTACAATCATTAAATTGACAATTTCCCAAAGCTAAACGCTGTCTCACTTCCGGAAAATAAAAAGTTAATTGTTCCGGTAAACAGTTAATATCCGGTTGGTTAAAACCCGGACTATCGGCCAATAAACCCCGATTTGGTAAAGCAAATAACTCCACATGACGGGTAGTGTGACGACCTTTTTGCAGTTTTCCCGACACATCCCCCACCCGTTGATTAATCTCAGGAATTAAGCAATTAATTAAACTCGATTTTCCCACCCCCGATGGACCGGCCAAGAGAGTGATTTTATGGTTTAATTGTGCCAATAAAGCTTCAAATCCCCGATTTTTCTCCACACTGACAAAAAATGGCCGGTATCCCCAACTAGCTAGGCGATCGCCCCAGAGTTCTATTTGTTCCAGTTCCCCCAGATCGATTTTATTGACACAGACGGCAATTTCTAAGCCTGTGGACTCGGCTTTCACCAAAAAACGACTAATCAGCCAAGGATCGAGGACGGGTTCAGCAAGGGCAAAAACTAGCAAAATCTGCTCGATATTAGCAACGGCCGGCCGATCGATCTCGGTACTGCGGGGGAGGACTTCTGCGATCGCACCCTGCCGATCATCAAAATTGGCTTCCTCCACGCGCACCCGATCACCAACCATCACCGACTGACCGATTTTTTGCAAGCGAGCGCGACGGGTACAGAGAAGATTCTCGCCCATAACGGCAGAATCCAAGCGTACCTGATAGAAATTCGCCTGTACAGCCACCACTGTGCCGTATAAATCGGTTAATTGTGCATCTACCATTTAGGAATCGGGGCGATAGACTTTGAGAACAAAAAAGCTATCTCGGTCCTCGATCGATTCTATCTGATAACCCTCCACTGTCAGGCTAGTGGGAACCTGTTCGATCGGTTCCCCGGCATCTAACCAGACTTCCAACCGTTCCCCGGCGGTCATTTTCTCTAATTGCAATTTTGTCCGGACAAAATTAATCGGGCAGGGAGTGCCGCGCAGGTCTAAAGTCATAGTTATTTATGGAAGATATTACCTAAAAATCCCTCGATTCCGCCTTTTCCCACGGTTTCCCCGCGAACTTTTGCTAATTTTTCCAGCAATTCCCGTTCTTCTCCGGTGACACGAGTAGGAATCGAGATTTTAACGGTAACGCGATGATCACCGCGGCTGACGGGATTACCTAATTTGGGAACCCCTTTATTTTCCAAAATTAGTACGGTGTTCGGTTGAGTACCGGCCGGGATAGTCAGGTCCTCTTGGCCATCTACCGTATTAACTTTAATAGTACATCCTAAAATCGCTTGGATATAACTAATCGATATATTCGATTTAATATCATTGCCTTCCCGTTGAAATTCTGCATCGTTTTCCACGGTTAGATAAACGAATAAATCCCCCGGTGGCCCGCCTTTAAGTCCTGCGTCTCCTTCCCGGGCAACGCGCAATTTCATGCCGTTGTCAACCCCAGCTGGGATGGTAATTTTCAGTTTTTTGGTTTCCTGTTTACGTCCGGAACCGCCGCAAACGTCGCATTTTTCCTCGATCACCTCTCCGGCACCATCACAGGTGGGACAGACCGAAACTTGAGCAAAAGTACCGAAGGGAGTACGGGTGGCGCGGCGCACCTGGCCGGCACCATTGCAAGTGGTACAAGTACGAGAACCGGTCCCAGGTCTGGCCCCACTGCCTTTACAGGTTTGACAGGTTTCCAGATGACGGATACGGATTTCCTTTTCGCCGCCAAAGACTGCCTCGCGGAATTTTAGTTTAAAATCGAGACGTAAATCCTCGCCCCGGGTAGGGCCTGTGCGTCGGCGGGCGGTTGCTTGGCCACCCATGCCACCGAAACCACTAAAGATTGTCTCAAATATATCGGCGAAACCGCCCATATTGTCGGCATCAAAACCAGCAGCCCCCCCAGAAACTCCAGCTTCACCAAAGCGGTCATAACGATTGCGGGTTTCTGGTTCCGAGAGAATTTCGTAGGCGCGGTTAATTTCTTTGAAGTGTTCCTCGGCTCCCGGTTCTTTGTTAACATCGGGATGGTATTTTCGGGCGAGACGACGATAGGCGCGTTTGATGTCCTCTTTGCCGGCATCTCGCGAGACACCTAGAATTTCGTAGTAATCAGTGGGCATAGGGGGCTATGGTTCTGCTGGCAATTTATAAATAGAGTTTAAGTCTAGTTGTTACTTTAACAAACTATACACAATAGTTTAGTTGGGTTATCCCTACTTTTTTTGCCGGGGAAGTGGGAAGTGGGAAGTGGGGAGCAGGGAGAAGGGAGCAGGGAGCAGGGGAGAAAAAGCTGAAAACTCACATCTGATCACTGAAAAGGCTGATGGCTTTTCCCTTTTTAATCTACGGCCTCGTAGTCACTGGTGCTCATTTCGTCCTCATCGTAGAGAGGATCATCACTGCCCGATGCGGTGGATTTAGTTCCAGGATTACTATAGGTTCTGGTTGTAGTGTGGGAGAGGGTTGTCCCGTCGGTGAAGGTATTCGAGGAAGTGGCCCGGGTGCGGGTGGGTCGAGTCAGTTTTTCGGTGACATCGATCGGTTCAAAACCAGTACCGTTGAGGGGTTGGTTTTCTTCTTGTCTACTTGTGTAGATGCGAGTACCGATTTCGAGGACAATCTGACGAAATTCTTCCAGGGTGGTTTTTAGCTTTTCTGAGGATATGGAGGGGTCGCGCAGGGCGATTTCCAACTGTTGCCGCTTCTGGTCGGCCAGTTGTCGGATATCGGGGGCGACTAACTCACTGTTTTCCCTGAGGGTGACTTCGTAGCTATAGAAAAGACTATCGGATTGGTGGCGAATATCGATCATTTGCAGACGACGGCGATCGGATTCGGCATATTTTTCGGCTTCTAGGCGCATTTTTTCAATTTCGTTCGGTTTCAGCCCTCCAGTATGGCTCATTACAATGCTTTGTTCTTTGCCAGTGCCTTGGTCGCTGGCAGCCACTTTTAGGATGCCGTTGACATCGATCTCGAAGGCCACTTCGATTTGTGGCACACCCCTAGGGGCGGGAGGAATTCCCGTCAGGAGAAATTTACCGAGGGTTTTATTATCCCGGGACAGGGCCCTTTCCCCTTGCAGAACATGAATTTCTACCGAAGTTTGACCGTCGGCAGCGGTGGAAAAAACCTGAGATTTGCTGGTGGGGATAGTGGTATTGCGATCGATAATTTTGGTAAAGACTTCCCCGAGGGTTTCAATGCCGAGGGAAAGGGGGGTGACATCGAGGAGGAGGATATCTTCCACTTCTCCACCTAAAACTCCCGCTTGAATCGCTGCCCCCAAAGCAACGGCCTCATCGGGGTTAACAGAGCGATCGATCTGGCCGGTAGAAAAGAAACGGGAGATCAATTGCTGTACGGCGGGGATTCTGGTGGAACCACCAACGAGGATGACACGATCGATATCGCTAGGCTGCAGTTCGCTATCTTTGAGGGACTGTTGTACGGGTCCGAGGGTTTTTTCTACTAATTCTCTGGTTAATTCCTCGAATTTAGCGCGAGTTAGTTCCAATTCTAGGTGTTTAGGGCCAGTTTCGTCGGCGGCGATGAAGGGGAGATTGATCGAGGTGGTAATCAGGCTAGAAAGCTCGATTTTGGCTTTTTCGGCGGCTTCTCGCAGTCTTTGGATCGCCATGCGATCGCTGGCTAGATCGATATTTTCTTGGCTTTGAAAGTTCTCCATCAGCCACCGCACTAAAAGGTTATCAAAATCGTCCCCCCCAAGATGGTTATTGCCGGCGGTGGCTTTCACTTCAAAGACTCCCTTCCCCAGTTGCAGGATGGAAACGTCAAAGGTTCCTCCCCCTAGGTCAAAAACGAGGATATGTTGATCTTCGTTTTGTTTATCTAAACCGTAGGCTAGGGCGGCGGCGGTGGGTTCGTTAATAATTCTTAATACTTCTAGTCCCGCGATTATCCCCGCATCTTTAGTGGCTTGACGTTGGGCATCGGTAAAATAGGCGGGAACTGTAATCACGGCCTCTTTGATCGGTTCTCCGAGATAGGCCTCGGCATCGGCCTTTAATTTTTGCAGGATCATGGCCGAGATTTCTTGGGGGGTAAATTCCCGATCGTGAATTTTGATATTGACGGTATCATCGCGACCGTGCTGGCAATGATAGGCGACTCGTCTCCTTTCGGACCCGGTGTCTTGCCAACGTCTACCGATAAAGCGTTTGATGCTATAGACGGTATTTTCGGCATTAGTGACCGCTTGACGTTTGGCCAGTTGTCCCACTAGGCGCTGGCCCTTGCCGAATCCGACGATACTAGGAGTTGTCCTTCCCCCCTCCGAGTTGGGAACTATAATCGGCTGACCTCCTTCGAGTACCGCAACACAACTGTTGGTTGTCCCTAAGTCGATGCCGATGACTTTTCCCATGACGCTCTAATAATAACGATAGTTAATAGGATACAATCGCTTACAAAAATTATCCCCAAATTAGAAAAGGACTTTTTACCTCGTCTAATCTTGCCAGGGATGAAACAGGACAATTTTTATCCGATCCTAACAAAATTTGTCAGTCAAGTCCGCAAGGGGCGGGCGAGCGGTCTATACACAAGAGTAACCCAAAACCAGTAATTTTGCTGATGCCGCCAGTTAGCGATCGCCTCTGGCTATTCTTAAAATTGCCGTTTTTAAGATTTTTTTAATGATCACGAGCGGACTTCCTTGATGTTGATGTCCCTAGCAGTGGAATTATTGCCCAATCTTCTTAACCCGAATTTTCGATAAATTTGGGTTAAGATAACCAATAAACCGATCCTAGAGGACTTAATCATGATTAGAGCCTATGCTGCCCGAGAAAAAGGGGGAAAACTAGAGCCTTTTGACTACGATCCGGGTATATTAGCGGATGAAGATGTAGAAATCGAGGTGGAATATTGCGGCATCTGCCACAGTGACCTAAGTATGCTCGATAACGATTGGGGACTGACCACCTATCCCTTTGTCCCCGGTCATGAAGTGGTCGGCACGATCGCCGCTCTCGGTGCTAAAGTCAAAGAATTAAAGATAGGGCAAAGAGTCGGTCTTGGTTGGTTTTCCCGTTCCTGTTCGACCTGTGAAACTTGTATGTCAGGGGATCAAAACCTTTGTGCTACTGCCGAAGGAACTATCGTCGGTCGCCATGGCGGTTTTGCCGACAGAGTCCGGGCCCATCATAGCTGGTTAGTTCCCTTGCCGGACCAGTTAGATGCTGCCAAAGCTGGCCCGCTTTTTTGTGGTGGTATTACCGTCTTTAATCCCATTGTCCAATTTGATATTAAACCCACGGCCCGAGTTGGTGTCATTGGTATTGGTGGATTGGGCCATATAGCCTTAAAATTCCTCAAAGCTTGGGGCTGCGAAGTAACCGCTTTTTCCAGTAGTCCCGACAAAGAAACAGAAGCAAAAGAATTAGGCGCGACTCATTTTATCAATTCCAGAGACCCCGAAGCTTTGCAATCGGTACAAAATTACTTTGATTTCATCATCTCTACCGTTAACGTTAATCTCGATTGGGGTCTTTATATCGCCTGTTTACGTCCCAAAGGTCGTCTGCATATTGTTGGGGCTGTTCTTGAACCCATGAATACCTATGCTTTTCCCTTGATTATGGGTCAAAAATCGATTTCTGGCAGTCCTTTGGGTAGTCCCAGTACCATCAATAAAATGATCGAATTTGCCTCTCGCCATGGCATTGAACCCGTTACAGAAACCTATCCTATCTCGCAGGTGAATGAAGCCATGGAAAAATTGAGAACTGGACAACCTAAATATCGCCTCGTCTTGCAAATAAAATAAAACCATCTCTATCCTGGACGTAACCCCGATGACTCAACCCCTCACTCCTCCAGTTATCGATTGGGAAGAACCCCCCATTCCCCCAGAAGACCTGATTTTTGACGATGGAGAACCTTTGGAAACACACCGTCACCGCAAGGCCATGAATGTCTTAATCGATTCTATCGAACAAGCCTATCAGGATCGAGAGGACTTTTTTGTTGGCGGTAATATGTTTATTTACTTTAGCCGTGAGCGGATTTTTAATAAAGATTTTCGTGGCCCCGATTTTTTTGTTGTCCTCGATATCGATGGTAGTTATACACGACAAGGATGGGTGGTGTGGGACGAAAACGGACGTTATCCCGATGTGATCGTGGAATTAATGTCAGAAAGCACCGCAAAAATCGATTTAACTATCAAAAAAGACCTCTATGAGCGGACTTTTCGCTGTTCCCAATACTTCGTTTATAATCCCTTTGATGCCACTTCCCTGCAAGGTTGGGCGTTAGACCAAAATCAATGCTATCAAGAAATTATTCCCGACCAGCGCGGTTGGTTATGGTGTCAACGTTTGGGATTATGGTTAGGAGTCTGGATGGGCAGCATCCAACGAGAAGAAGCCCCTTGGCTGCGTTTTTATGACTTGGACGGCAATTTAATCCTTCTACCCGCGGAATTAGCCGAAATCGAACGTCAGAATGCTGAAATTGAACGTCAACGCGCTCAGGCAGCCTATCAACAGGCCGAAAACGAACGCCAACGGGCGGAACGTTTAGCGGCGCAATTACGGCAATTAGGCATAAATCCCGATGAAATCCCGTAATCAGCCTAGGACTGACCCCTATCTCTAAAAACCAAAAGCCCACACCTTCCGATTTCGGTTTGTGTGGGCTGATTGTTCACTTAATTCTAAGATTGAAAGCTGACACTTTGGCGAAATCTAAGAGCTTAACTCAAAGTAGCACCAGAGCGATCATAAGTTTGGGAAGAGAAGTCGGCCGAGAAGCGACGTTGAACGGTTTCCCCGTGGCCATTATCATTGTCAATACCGATTTCAGAAGCACTTCTGCCTAACATCGATTGTTGACGATTTTTAACGGCGTGGTGGTGACGCATCATTAAGGCACGAGCTTGTTGTTCTGTGGACATAATCATTTCCTCCGATCTGCAAATCGCATTTTGAACTTTTTTAATCACCCACTAATATATATAACATACAATTCTGTATCTATTTTTACAAAATGCCCTAATATCAGAAAAATTAACAAAACTTTACAATAGGAGACGGGAGACAGGAGACAGCTTTATTCTCCCCACACCCCACACCCCACACCCCACACCCCACACCCCAAGACATCAATCGCCCTCACACCTTAATCGAACTAGGTTCATCGACGGCGGCGATAATGCGATGACAACCGGAAAAGGGTTGCGCCCATTGATACTGGTGTTCTAAAGGATCACCCCAACAGAGACCGAGATATAATTCCGTGCGCGCCACATCTAATTCCGCCCATTCGGACTGGGCGACTAATTCGGCTAGAGAATCGGCAGAAATGGGACGGCGAGAGTTAAGTGCCCACCAAAAATTCATATTAGGGGTGATACTGTCCCAAAACTCTAAAACAGAAGCTTTGGCAGCCATGAGAATTTCCTTGTCACCCGCCACGGCAACTAATTGATTATGAATTTCGGGATAACGGAGACTGCGATCGCCCCATTGACAAACACGCCAGATAATGCCCGAAACCTGATATTGTTGTTGATAATCGTGAACTTGGCGGCGAAAATCCTGATAGGCGAAGACTTTACCTACCTTTTCTAGATTGATCGCCTTGGCAATCACTGGATTATCAATGCGCTCCGCCGGGGAGAGTAACAGACGTTCCCCTTTGCAAGTGGCGTGCATTTCTCGCTCGAGGATTTCAATTAACTGCTGTGTCGAGTAAGCCATACTACCGCTCTTACCTGAGAGAGGATTTCTTTTTATCATAAACTTGAATTTCGGTAGTGGAAACACTCGATCGCTAGAAAATTGTCATGGGTGGAAGAAATGCACTTTAGCGATGCTCCCCTGTAAATATCCCAACAGTGGGGCCATCCCTATCACTTCTATAGCCTGATTTTTCCGACTAATCTCTAGAACCTATTCTCCCCATACTTTCTTCCTGATCGCTCAAATGCTTGTCAATTCTTAAATTGAGAATTGCTGGATTGATTCTGTCCAAGATTTGATGGCAATTAGGAAAGTCGACCCCCACTCCCCAACTTGATACACAATTATGGCTTTAAGTCAATAGCCTTTACAAAACTTCAAAAATTGCCTGACCAAAAAATTTTGCGTTTAGCGGCTTTTTTGGGGGAGGGTAGCAATGCCGTCCCTTGATTGTCGCAGGTTGGCGTTGATTTGAGGCTTAACGCTTAAACTAAGCCCACAGCATACCATGATCTTACCATATTAAGAAATGTAAACAATCCCTATTTACAGCCAAATTTTGGCAAATTCGGGGAAAATTCAAACCTTGTAACTTTCTTGTTACATTTAACTAATTGGCTAAAGTATTTAAATGTTTTAAACTACTTATCTTAATTCTATAATTTTTACTTATTCTTGGCGGCTGATTAACTAGGGTTTGCGGCAAAAAGTTTTTCGTGGGGGTAGGGTGTGGGGTGTGGGGTGTGGGGTGTAGGTTTTTACCGATTCTCATCTGGTCAATTACCTAATTTTCAGAGAAAAAGTCCAGGAATTTTCCCCCGATCACTCCCAGAACTGGTACTTTTTGATTGACAAAAAGTCTAAAAGTCTTACCCAACAAGGTTTTTAGATTTATTCAGCAAACCCTAACTAGGGTTGGGCAGAAAAAGCTTGTTATACCAAATCCGTTTTTAATAGTACGCTCAACTCCCAATCCAACTTTAAAAACCCACTTCCCACTCCTCACTCTCCTATACCTTTTAAACAGGATTTAGTATAAGCTCTGAAAATAAACAGAGACGACCCAAACCCAAGATTGCTGGTGAGAAGGTTTCCTGACTGGGGGCCTCTAGATGGCAACCAGCAAATTCTTGCTGTATTTCTGTTAGGAAATAGGGCCAAATGGTCAAGAAAAAATTACCGCTAAAAATTATTCGATCGATATCCTCAAGACTTTTTTGCTGTTTTTCTAACAAATCATTAACTTTTTGTCTTAAACCATCTAGATATGGTAAAACCACCTTCTTATTTAAATCGATGCGACTGACCGTCCAAGTATGACCAGCTAGAGAGGAGGTAAATTCGCTTTCTTCTTGGAGGATTAATTTGGTTAATCTAGCGGCTGCCAGTAAAGATTTTTTTAAGGGATTAGTATCGGTGAGATCGGGGGGGGAAAGAGGCAAAAAAGAACGCCAGAGAGGATAAATTAAGTGAGAGAGTATTGCCCGTTCATAGGTGTTTTCCCCGTAGTTAAAATGGCTCAGAGCGATCGCTTGACGGGATAAAGAGCGAGTTTGCGGCGGGACTTCCAGCAGTGCTAGAGTAGTAGTCTCCCGTTTCCCTTCGATCACCAGTAGGGTTTGGGGTTGAGGTTGGTCGCTAGTGGAGATATAGGCCAGGGCAGTAGCGATCGCTGTTTCCAGACTAGACAGGCGATCGGGGGGTATTAGTTGCGCTGTGAGGAGGGCTTTTTTCAGGTCATCCGTGGGGGTTTCCCCGTCATCAGTGATAATAATAGCTTCTAATCGTTCTAGAGCTTCCCAGAGCCAAGAATCGCTGCTAAAATCCCGATTAGATAGCCAACTAATTAGATATTCTTCCACCTGAGAGCAGGGTAAGCGATCGCTTGTTCCCGTTGCCAGACTCCAAGAAAGAGGATAAAAATCGATCAGTCCCTGGCTTTCCCGAAAAAAGACAACTTTGACTCCCTCTGGTTGCACCGCCATTCCCAGGGACCAACGGGCAACTTCAGGGGTTGGATCGGGCAACAATAAGGGAGAAAGCAGCGCTCTGGCCGATTCTAATTGTTGACGAGTGGCGATAATTGTCTCGGAAGTAACTTCTTGCGGGTTAACTAGAGAGGAAATCACCTTGGCAAGAATCCGATCGATCTCGGTCAGTAGGGAGGAAAAATCCTGTTTATCGGTCACTAGATAAATAAAAATACCCACAACTGTCTATTGTAGAATCACTCACTTAAAACGAACAAAATTTAAATATTAAACTATGGAAGAAAAACGCTATCCTGCGGAAAAATCAGCAGAGATTCAAAAATTATTGGATACAGCGACTTTATTTGTCGGTTTATCGCCTGAAAGCCTCGATCGAGTTACTTCTCATGCTGTCACCCTGACCCATCCTGCTAATCGGGCGATTTTATTAGAAAATGATTGGGGGGGTTCGGTTTACTTTATTCTCGATGGTTGGGTGAAAATTTGTACTCACAATATGGAGGGCAAAGAAGTCACCTTAAATATCGTCGGTAAAGGGGAAATAGTTGGAGAAATGGCCGCTCTAGAAGAAGTTCCCCGCTCCACTGATGCTATCACCTTAACCACGGCCACAATTAGCAGTATTCCCGCCCAAGATTTTGTTAATCTGCTCAAATCGGAACCTTTAGCGGGAATTCGTCTTTCTCAGTTAATGGCCAAGCGTTTGCGTCAACTTAACCGGCGTTTACTTTTGCGCGAGGCCGATAGTCTCTCCAGAGTCGCCGATACTATACTCTTTTTAGCCGAAGTTCAAGGACAAAAAGGCAGCCAGGGTACGATAATTCCTAATTTACCTCACCGGGAATTGAGTGGTATTAGTGGCTTGGCCAGGGAAACCGTGACCCGCTCCCTGACCAAATTGCAGAAAAAAGGACTGATTCAACGACGGCAGGAATATCTCTGTATTCCCGATCTGGCCGCTTTAGAAAAAGCGATCATCTAAATTCAGTTATCGGTTATCAGTTATCAGTTATCCTACTAAAATCCGGTTATTAAGGACTGATTATTTATCTCCCCTTTTGCCTGTTGCCTGTTGCCTGTTGCCTTTTGCCTGTCCTGATATGTAGCCTATACTCAAAGGATTTAGTATGACTGAAAGATTAACCGGTTTTGGAGTGGTGCTGGTGACAACGGCCAGCGAAACGGAAGCGGAACACCTAGCGATCGCCTTACTTAACGAGCGCCTGGCCGCTTGTGTCAGTATTTACCCGATTCGTTCCATTTATCGTTGGCAGGGACAGACTGAAAACGAGCGCGAATGGCAATTAGTGATTAAAACCGATTTAAAGCAGTTTGAGCAGTTATCGGCGAAGATACAGGAACTTCATAGCTATGCCGTCCCAGAAATCATCGCTTTACCGATTGTGGCGGGTTCTCAGACCTATTTAGACTGGTTAGCCTCCCATACCAGTGGGGTGTCAGAATAGACCAATCGGCAACTTGAGCGAAAAAAATCTATATAATTCTTAATAAACTATCTCAGGAAGCGCAAAAAGTTTTAATCTAGATGCTGATTAAATGTTTAAACATCTGGTTTTAAGACCGATCGCCTCCACGATTGGAGAACTCAGCACATCGTCAAGGGAGATAGTTAAAATCCAATGAGTCTTAAGGCAAGCGGTGGCAGCTCCTTAGCGCGTCCCCAACTCTATCAAACCGTCCCGGTATCTGCCATTACCCAAGCAGAACAACAAGACCGCTTTCTCGATAAACCCGAACTCAACGAACTGATCGCCTACTTCCAATCGGGGAGCAAGCGTTTAGATATTGCCCAAACGCTCACCCGGAACTCCGATTTGATCGTCTCGCGGGCAGCTAACCGGATTTTTACCGGTGGTTCACCCATGGCTTACCTAGAAAAACCCCCCGTGGAAGAAATGGCCCTGGTGGGTGCGGGTAAAGTTACCAGCGTCCAGGAAGGGATGAAATTAGGAACCGTTACCTACGCTGAAAGCGGCTCCGGTGGCGGTAGTGGCTTCCTCGGTGGTTTAAAAGGGATTTTCGCCTCTAGCGGCCCGATTCCCCCCGGATTCCGACCGATTAACGTCTCTCGTTACGGTCCGAGCAATATGCAGAAGTCCCTCCGGGATTTATCCTGGTTCCTGCGTTATATTACATACGCGATCGTGGCTGGTGATACCAGTATCCTGATCGTTAATACCCGCGGTTTAAGGGAAGTTCTCGAAAATGCCTGTTCTATTGATGCCACCATCGTGGCCCTGCAAGAAATGCGGTCCGCTTCGATCGAGTATTTCCAAAGAGACAAGGATGCGGCCACTTTAATCAGTGACTATTTCAATATCCTACTGGGGGAATTAAAGGCCCCCACCCCCGCTAATAAACTGCGTCAGCGTCCCAGTAGTGACCAACAGGGTTTAAGTCTTCCCCAAAGCTACTACAATGGCGCCGAAAAACGACAAAAGTTTGTCATGAAAACCGGTTTATCGGAGTCGGAAAAATCTTCGATTATTAAGGCAGCCTACAGACAAATTTTTGAACGGGACATCACCCGCGCCTATAGTCAGTCCATTTCTGACCTAGAATCGAAGGTGAAAAACGGCGACATCTCGATGAAAGAATTTGTCCGTCGTCTCGGTAAATCGCCTCTCTATCGTAAACAGTTCTTTGAACCTTTTATCAATAGTCGCGCCCTAGAATTGGCTTTCCGTCATTTCCTCGGTCGCGGTCCTTCCTCCCGGGAAGAAGTGCAGAAATACTTTTCGATCGTCTCTAGCGGCGGTTTAGGGGCGTTAATCGATGCTTTAGTCGATTCTCAGGAGTATTCCGACTATTTCGGCGAAGAAACCGTTCCCTATCTCCGGGGTTTGGGTGCAGAAGCACAGGAATGTCGTAACTGGGGGATGCAGATCGACCTGTTTAACTACAGCGCACCCTTCCGCAAAGTTCCCCAATTTATCACCACCTTTGCTAAATACGATCGCCCCTTACCGGATCAGCACGTTTACGGTTCCGGAAATGATCCCCTAGAAATCCAATTTGGGGCAATTTTCCCGAAAGAAACCCGCGAACCTAGTTCTAGTCCCGCTCCCTTCAGTAAGGATACCAAACGTATCCTCATCCACCGCGGACCGGCGACTAATAACCAAAATAGCAACCCAGGCGCCCGAGGTGAATTCCCCGGTACTTTGGGACCGAAAGTTTTCCGTCTCAATAACGAGTTACCCGGTTCTAGCAATGGGGTAAGCGTTAAATTTGGCGAAAGTTCCACCCAAAGAGTGATTTTAGCGGCTTATCGTCAGGTTTTCGGTCGAATGCCCTACGAAGGTCAGCGTTTATCCGTGGCCGAGATTAAGTTAGAAAATGGCGATATTACTCTACGCGAGTTTATCAAAACCCTAGCTAAATCCGAGACTTTCCGGAAAATCTACTGGACTCCTCTCTATGTGGTGAAAGCGATCGAATATATTCACCGTCGTCTGCTCGGTCGTCCCACCTACGGTCGTCAGGAAATGAATCAATACTTCGATATCTGCTCGAAAAAAGGCTTCTATGCTTTAATCGATGCTCTGATCGACAGTCCCGAATATACAGAAGCTTTTGGCGAAGATACGGTTCCCTACGAGCGCTATCTAACTCCCCAAGGGATGCAGTTACGGATGGTGCGTTTGGGCAATCTCCGCGAAGATATCGGCCAAAGAGTTGATCAAGAGGAAACCCCACGCTTTATTGAATTGGGTACACCTTCGGTCTCGATTCGCACTGAACCCGATATTCAATCTCGTGTCGGTCAAGGTGTCACGGTTCAACGGGAACAAACTAAGATCTTTAAACTGTTAACTAATCTGGATAAAGTTGCCGTACAAAATACTGTTCGCGCCGCCTATCGTCAGATTTTTGAACGGGATCTCGAACCCTATATCATCAATGCCGAATTTACCGCTTTAGAAAGTAAATTAAGCAATGCTGAGATCACGGTCAAAGAGTTTATTGAGGGTTTAGGTTGTTCGGATCTTTACCTGAAAGAATTCTATGCTCCCTACCCGAATACGAAAGTAATTGAATTGGGAACCAAGCACTTCTTAGGTCGCGCTCCCTTGAATCAAAAGGAAATCCAGAAATATAACCAAATTCTGGCAACTCAGGGATTAAAGGCCTTTATTGGTGCCATGGTTAATAGCATGGAATACCTGCAATTATTTGGTGAAGATACGGTTCCCTATCGTCGTTTCCCGACTCTACCGGCCGCTAATTTCCCCAATACGGAACGGTTATACAATAAGCTGACTAAACAGGACAGTGAACTGGTTGTTCCCAGTTTTAAACCAGTAGTTAAGGTCGGTGGCTAATTAGTCCTTGAAGTTAGTTAATTTAGCTCGTGTTGAACACGAGCTTTTTTTTTGAGTTTAGTATCCCAAAGCTAACCCATCGGTCTTAGGTTCGGAAGCGGACAGGAAAATTCCGGCTCTTCTGGTTTCTGTGTGGAAACGAGGTCTATGCTGAAATGCTTGTCAATTCTTAGATTGAGAATTGCTGTTAATCTTAAGTCTAGTCATATTTCGAGGCAAAGTAGAGTATAATGAGGGGTTGGTCTAAACTTATCTCCAGACTACTTATACTGAATATTCATTGTCAAAAAATATGACTGAAACTATTCGCTTTTTGATGTGTTCTCCCGATCATTACGATGTGGATTATGTGATTAATCCCTGGATGGAGGGCAACATTCACAAATCTTCCCAGGAAAAAGCTAGGCAACAATGGCAGCAGCTTTATCATATTCTCAAAGATCGGGCGCTCGTGGATTTAGTCCCACCAGAAAAAGGCTGGCCCGACATGGTTTTTACCGCTAATGCAGGTTTAGTTCTGGAAAAAACTGTCGTTCTCAGTCGCTTTTTACACAAAGAAAGACAGGGAGAAGAACCCTATTTTAAGCAGTGGTTTGAAGATAACGGTTTTACGGTTCACGAACTGCCCAAAGATTTACCCTTTGAAGGTGCAGGAGACGCATTATTAGATCGGGAAGGACGTTGGTTATGGGCAGGATATGGCTTCAGAACCGAGTTAGATTCCCACCCTTTAATCGCTAAATGGCTCGATATCGAGGTTTTATCCCTACGTTTAATTGACGAACGTTTCTATCACCTTGATACCTGTTTTTGTCCCCTTAGTGGCGGTTATCTCCTCTACTATCCCGATGCTTTTGATGCCTATTCTAATCGGTTAATTGAGTTAAAAATTCCCGAAGAAAAACGCATTATCGTTGAAGAAGCCGATGCGGTTAACTTTGCTTGTAATGCAGTAAATATCGGTCAAGTAATCGTCATGAATAAAATTAGTGACGATTTACAACATAAGTTAGCGTCAAAAGGCTTTGAAGTGGTACAAACTCCCCTGACGGAGTTCTTAAAAGCAGGAGGTGCGGCTAAATGTTTAACCCTGCGTACCACGGAACCCTTAATTCCAGACCATCACGCTAATGTCACCATTGAAAGTCGCATTCTCCAGTTAGAAGGTCATCTGCTCGACGCGGGAATTATGAATAAAGCTCTCGATGTTGTGGTGGGAAATGGGGGCAGCTTCAAGGTTTTAAACTTCACCTTAGGGATTGAGCGCCAAAGTACCTCCTCGGCCGAAGTGCGGGTTTCTGCACCCTCTCACGAGGTAATGGAGGAGATCATGGTACAATTGATCGACCTCGGTGCGGCCGCTCGTCCCCAAGAAATCTGTGATGTCAATACCGCAGTGGTGGCACAAGATGGGGTCGCTCCCGATGATTTTTATGTCAGCACCATCTATCCCACGGAAGTGCGGGTTAACTGTGAATGGGTGCGGGTGGAAAATCAACGCATGGATGCAGCCATCGTCGTCACTGAAAGTCCGGAAGGCAAAACGGCGAAATGTACTCTGCTGCGGGATTTAAAAGCTGGCGATCGCGTTATGGTGGGAGTTGAGGGCATCCGTACTATCCGACAGGCGGAATCCAGGGAACAACGCAACAGCACCCAGGAATTTACCTTTATGGGTGCGGGGGTTTCCAGCGAGCGTCGGGTCGAGTTAACCGTGGAGCAGATTGCCTGGGAAATGCGTAAAATTCGCGACCAGGGCGGTAAAGTGGTAGTAACGGCAGGTCCGGTGGTCATTCACACTGGAGGAGCGCAACATCTCTCCCGTTTAATCCGCGATGGTTACGTTCACGCTTTACTGGGGGGAAATGCGATCGCAGTTCACGACATGGAACAGGCGATCATGGGTACTTCTTTAGGGGTAGATATGCAGAAAGGCATCCCCGTGCGCGGTGGCCATCGTCACCACCTCAAGATTATCAACCTCATCCGTCGCCACGGCAGCATCGCCAAAGCTGTATCGGCTGGGGTATTGACAAAAGGCGTAATGTATGAATGCGTCAAGAATAATGTCCCCTTCAGTTTGGCCGGTTCAATTCGCGATGATGGTCCGCTTCCGGATACGGAGATGGATTTAATTAAAGCACAGGAAGAATATTCGCGCTTGATTCAAGGTGCAGACATGATTCTTATGCTCTCTAGTATGCTCCATTCCATCGGTGTGGGTAATATGACACCGGCGGGGGTGAAAATGGTCTGTGTTGATATTAACCCGGCCGTGGTGACAAAATTAAGCGATCGAGGTTCCGTAGAATCCGTGGGTATCGTCACCGATGTGGGTTTATTCCTGAGTCTGTTAACCCAACAGTTGGATAAGTTAACCCGTCCCTTGGTAGAAACGGTTTAAAACCGCAAATAGATATCGGGTGGGTTACGCTTTGTTAACTCACCTATTTTTATCGGTATTTTCAAGCAATTATCGGAGAAAATTTACCCACTGGAGTCGCTCTAGCTTGCTTTCTTTTTGTATAATAGGGCTTATCTTCCCATACTTGTCAAACGGCTATGAGTCTGTGCTGAAAAAGCGAAACCCAACCACCCCAAAGTTTACTCTTGGTTGGGTTTCCTTGCGTCAACCCAACCTACAATAATTGCTACTCTACTTTTTGCCGCAAACCCTAACTAAGCGCAAGATAGCTGGTGGTTCTCACTCCTTCCGTGGCTTTGTCGATACTGCTCGTTTGTTGACCGTGATTCAGTCTTGTCGCGCTCAAGGCCGTTCGGTTTTAACTTTCTTCCGTGTCAGGCTTTGGCCTCTGTCCATCACCCCTTGAATACGGTTGTCCCTCTTATCCCCACTGCTGATTTTTCTCTCTTTGTCAACCCCTAGACCTGAATATTTACGGAGAAATTAATCAATGCTCAAAAAATTATTGACAGTTGCTGTAGGAACAGCCTTAACGATATTTGGAGTTGGCGGCCCCTTACAGGCGGCTAACTTACAAATAATCGCCAGTGGACTTGAAAGTCCACGAGGTCTCACCTTTGGTCCCGATGGAGCCTTATATGTTACAGAAGCAGGTAGAGGAGGTGCAGGCCCCTGTATTCCTGCACCGGGAGCCGGACCTAACGGACCAGTAGTTTGTTATGGTAACACTGGTGCGATAACCCGCATTAAAAATGGTACAGCCGAACGCATTGTTACAGGTCTTCCGTCTATTGCTTTACCAATTCCAGAATTCTCTACTGCTATTGATGCGACCGGAATCCATGATATACAATTTGACTCCACTGGAAGAGCTTATGCCATTTTTGGTTTGGGGTCTTCTCCAGAACAACGGGATCAAGTGCTTAATGTTCCTCAATTTGGACAACTGGTCGCCATTGATAATCTCAATGGACAGGTTTCTCTGACAACGTTAGCAGACCTAGCTGAGTATGAAGGGTTGTTTAATCCCGATAATAATAATTCGGGCTTTTTTAATCCCTATAACGATGGCATTGATAGCAATCCCTATGCTTTTTTAATTAAAGATGACACTGCTTATATCGTCGATGCGGCTGGGAACACTTTTTTTAAAGCTAAAACTGATGGTAGCGAACTTACTCTGTTGTCTATCTTTCCTGAACGTCCGATAACTGACCCCTTTACTGGAGAAACCATTGCCATGCAATCAGTTCCTACCAGTGTGGCTATTGGGCCTGATGGAGCTTTTTATATCTCAGAATTGACGGGATTTCCTTCTCCAGAAAATGCGGCACGTATTTTTCGCTTGGGGACTGATAATAAACCAGAAGTGTATGCTGATGGCTTCACCCAAATAATTGATATTGCCTTTGATGATCAAGGAGGCTTGTATGTCCTAGAATATGCCACTCGCTCATTATATTTTGATATTAGTCCAGGTCTTTTAAGCTACATAGATCCCAAGGGAAATCGCAAAGCAATCATCAGTGATGGACTACTTTTCCCGACGGCTTTAGCAATTGGCCCTGATGGTGATATCTATATCTCTAATCTAGGTTACATTCCTGGACAAGGTCAAGTTGTTCGTGTTCAGGTTTCAGTCCCCGAACCTAATTCTATAACAGGACTGCTAATTTTTGGCATTTTTGGTGGAGTTTCATTACTGTTACGCCAACGGAAATAATTAATTTAGCCAGGAAGAAATAAATATAGCTATTTTTTCTTAAAATAGTTATTAAATTGCTTGACGAAAACAACAGCTTGTCGGTTGGGTTGAGCGATTTAATGCTTGGGACAAAACGGCTCGAGGTAATGGTTTGAGGGAAACCCAACATTCTTCAAGACATCGGTGCAGTTGTGTTTCCCTCAAGCGTCGCTAATATTTGACAGACAAGAGTTATTATTGCTCAACCCAACCTACGGCTAACTGCTGACGTTAAAAAGAAATAAATATAACTGTTTTTTCTCCCACATCCAGCAGGTTATTTTGAATATTTTTTATTTAACCTAACCTAGTCATAGAAAGGCTTACAGCTATTTAAGTATTTTGGTCTAAATCTCTCATGGGGGAGATATTGAATGAATTGATACCCCTCTCAATAGCTTAGTCGGACTTGAACCCAAATATACTGCCAAATCATTTATAAACAACAGAAAAGCCTAAAATACTTACCTCGCAATGGTTTTCGTTGTTTTTCAATAAATGAAATTTCGACAAAATAATCTGCTGGGAGTTGCTTGTTAAGTATATCTACTTACGTCATCAAGTGCTGAATGTGGGTTTCTTAAAATAATTATCAAATTGCTTGACGAACACAATGAGAATCTGCGACTATATAGAAAATCAGTTACTGGTCGGATTTTACCAAACTGACTTTAATCAATCCACTATCGACCTGACCCAGGAGAAAAAATATGGCTTCGATTAAAATTGACTCAGATTTACGACCCATCGGTTCTGAACTTTTCCTCGATTCAGAAAGCTATCTGGACGAACTCTCTGCTGACGACCAGATCAGCAAGGTTGTGGGAGGAATTACCCCCTGGTTATTGGTGTCCCTGATTATTCTTTATCCGCGAAACGCTTATTAAGCATAAGCATCTTGTTCCGTGTCTGAATCAAGGGCGAGTGCGATCGCTGATCCTGTAGGGTGCGTTAACGTAGTGTAACGCACCGCTAAATTTAATGATGGTGGGTTACGAATTATAGACCTCTTGCATAAATCCGAAAACAAACGATAGTAGTGGACTGTTTCAGTGCGATCGCTGATTTTGTAGGGTGCGAAAACGCGCGTGTAACGCACCGCTAATGTTTGGGATAAAATGGAGAAGTTTCAATGCGATCGAGTGCGATTGCTCTGAGAGATGATCGAGGTCAAGCATGACAGTGCAACAACTTCGTTACAGAGATAGGATAGTAGAATAGAGGGGGCTACCATACGGCTGCTTCAGGCTTTAATTTAGTCTTGTCGATCAGTTATTATCATGAAAGAAAAAGTGTACTTGGATTCCACGGTTCCGAGTTATTACTTTGATGAGCGTGAAGCTCTAAAAACTTTTACCGAAATCACAAGGAAGTGGTGGTCGGAGATGTCCAGTTATTATGATTTATATATTTCGGATGCTGTGCTTCAAGAACTAACCAACGGAAACTATCCGCGTAAAGCTGAAATTATTCATTTGGTTTCGACGATTCCTTTACTACCGCCGACTTCTGCTCTTGAACAAGTTGTCGAGTTTTATCTTGCCAACTATGTCATGCCAAGGTCTCTTGTGGGCGACGCTCTACATCTTGCCTATGCCAGCTATTTCGACATTCAATATCTCGTTACTTGGAATTGCAACCACCTAGCGAATGCTAACAAACGGAAGCATATTCGCGTTATCAATGCCCGCCTTGGTTTGTCAACACCTGAAATTGTCACACCACTTGAACTATTCAAAGAGGAGAATAACTTATGATCCACTCAGAGATTTTGCAAGAAAAAGATAAAACTCAAACAAGATTATCGGAGGAATGCACGTCTATCCATGACTATTTAGTTAAGTCTCGCATTGCTGCGGAAAAGGCTGCGGAATCCTACGGGTTTACTCTCAAGTATGCTGAAGAAATTCATAAAATTCGAGAAGAACACGGCAAAGCGATCGCTGATCTTGTAGGGTGCGAAAACGCGCGTGTAACGCACCGCTAACTTTAATGAGGGTGGGTTACGAATTATGTAAGGATTCAGTGCGATCTCTAATCTTGTAGCTGATCTTGTAGGGTGCGAAAACGCGCGTGTAACGCACCGCTAAATTTAATGATGGTGGGTTACGAATTATGTAAGGATTCAGATCTTGTAGGTTGGGTTGAGCGAAACAATACTGGATCGAAAATGGCTCAGTTATGAGAAATTTGCACGGTGAATAGATAGCTTTATGAGAAAATGGAAAGGTAATGCAATCCTCTAAGCCAGATGACTATAGCAGAGCTATTTCCTACTTTGAGAAGTCTGCCTCGTGCAGACAAGTTGAAGGTGATGCAATTTCTGATCGCAGAACTAAGCAAGGACGAGGAGCCAAGCCTACAGCCAGGAGCAACATATTTACTCTCGTCGCCGCTTAATTCACACGCAGCGGCGCAGAAACTTGCTCAACTCCTAGATTCGGAACAAGCAACGCACAATGCGTAACGCCCAACGATTTAACTTTACCGAAGGATTCGATGGATTTGGTGTCCCCGATGCCTTGCCTCAACTACCCATATCTCTGACATACCAAGATAGCTCGGTAGAGTTTTCAGCACTGTTAGACACGGGTGCAAGTGTTAATGTCTTACCGTACAGCGCTGGAGTTCAACTTGGTGCGATTTGGGAAGAGCAGACAACCTCTGTCATCTTAGCTGGTAATTTGGCTTCGATCGAGGCGCGAGGTTTACTGGTTTCGGCACAGATTGGTAATTTCAACCCAGTTCGGCTGGTTTTTGCTTGGAGCTTGTCTGATGATGCACCTTTACTACTGGGTCGGATGAATTTTTTTCTAGAATTTGATGTCTGCTTCTATCGTTCACAACTTGTTTTTGAAATCTGCCCTAAATCCTCAAATGCACGGCGATCGCCGATCCTGTAGGGTGCGAAAACGCGCGTGTAACGCACCGCTAACTTTAATCATGGTGGGTTATCAATCAAGATAGATTATGATCTGAAATAGCAAACAGTACAAACCCTTGAATTTCCCATGACATTGACAACTGAGGATACTCAAGACAACCAACAACAGATACTCACTGAGTTACGAGAATTAAAAAAGGAAGTTGAGCAATTTAACCAAAAATTCGATAACTATCAAAAAGCTACACAATGGGTAGTTCAGTTAGCATTTAGCTTAATTGCAGCCGCTACTGTAACTGTGATTGTCTCAACTGTGCTAGGTAAATAGCACCGAAATATTACATTATTCCAAGGACGATCAGTTAGTTTTAATCGAGATTCTAGATTTTGGTTGTTCTCTATCGGAAGATGCTAGACAAGAACTTACAAAATCCATATCTTCTCGTGCATCGATTGAAATATAGTTATTAATTAATATCCATCTCACAACAATTTAAATCATGAAAGGTATTCAGTATATTGTCGATGAAACAGGAGAAAAAACAGCAGTTGTTATCGATCTAAAAGAATGGGGTCAACTGTGGAATGAG
>SFCA01000173.1:0-4509 GCA_007095475.1 Microcystis aeruginosa Ma_QC_C_20070703_M131
GAAGATTGCCAATTCCAGTTATTATCTAAACTCCACAAGTGGAGATAATTACCATCGTTATATTTCCATAAAACTTGATTGGCTCCGTTGACGGTTTCTGCTGCTAGAGTTTGCCAACCAGGGTAGATATTTGTGGTAATCTGAGTTGCACCAATTTTAATAGCAGTGGGGTTATTATTGCCAATTTGTGCGTAAAGTTTGTTAGTCGTGTCTTGGACTAATTTGGTGTCACCGAAAGCTTCGATTGGGGTGACACTGATATCGTCATTGAGAATCGTCCCCGTAACTGCGTTGGTCGTACCTATTATATAACCTGTCCCCGCAGCGAGGGTTAAAGCGACAGTTTCATCAGTTTCTACTGTGGTGTCAGCAGTGGGGTCAACGGTTACAGTCGCAGTCGATGAACCAGCAAGAAAATTCACTGTCCCGGTTGTACTGGTGAAAGTTGCTGCACCAGTTTGAGTGTAATCTGTGCTAAAAGTAGCTGTTCCGTCAACTGTATAGTTGACGGTTAAGGGATTAGTTGTTACTCCGTTACGGGTGAAGGTATAGACTAAGTTAGTTGTCCCATCTTCAGTAACACTACTGGGAGAGACAGCAAGGCTAATAGTAGGTAAGTTAGAATTAGTAACATAACTAAAATAACTAGCAGTTAGACTTAATGCTGTTTGATTATTGATAACCGCGATAAGTTCATCTGGTTCGCTTCCGGGTTTGTTGATGTAGAGATTAGTATTAGAACCAGAAACAGTCAATAAATAGTCACTACTTGAACCGCGAATCTGAATAATATCATCAGTGGGTTTAAAATCAGTAATTAAGGCATAGTCATTATTACCCGCAGATGTTGTATTACCATCATCATAACCAATCCAGTTAACGTCACCAAGGATAAATGTATCGCGTCCAGTTCCTCCTGTTATATTATCAATTTCTCCCTTCCCGGGGGTTGTGCTTTGACTGTTGACTCCTGTAATTGAGTCGTTTCCTGCTCCTCCTGTCAGGGTATCTTTTCCGCCACCACCGATTAGAATATCATCTAGATTAGCTCCTTGGAGCTTATCGTCAAAGGAACTACCAGTGATATTAAATTGTTCAATATTGCTATAGGTAAGTGCTGTAAAAAGACTGCCTGTTATGGCATTTCCTATAATGCCAGATTCAAGGTTAGAAACTCCCCCATCAACTTTACCTGCTGATCGAGAGGCGGTAGTTGAGAGTTTGATAGAATCATCAGCACTACCAGTAACAATTTTATCAATTGCTTCAAAATTCTGAATTTGCGTAGTACCGTAACTCACCTGAGCAGTAGTTTGAGTAAGATCGATAACAACCGTTTTTGTTGCATCTGCAAAATCAAGTGTAAGAGTGTCCCTTCCGTTGCCACCATCAAGAGTGTCTTCTGCTTTTGCTTTTAGCTTATCGTCAAAGGAACTACCAGTGATATTAAATTGTTCAATATTGCTATAGGTAAGTGCTGTAAAAAGACTGCCTGTTATGGCATTTCCTATAATGCCAGATTGTAAGTTGAATAATTAAGAATCAGGATATCTTTTCCTGTTCCTCCATCGATTATATCTTCATTACTTCCTTGATCAAAAGAATTAGGAATAAGCGTATCATCTCCATCGCCACCTAAAAGAGTATCTTTACCATCCCCTCCTTGCAGCCTATCGTTACCTGCTCCACCGCTTAAATAATCATTTCCTCGATCTCCAAAAAGAAAATCATTACCTGCTCCACCATCAAGAGAATCATTACCCACAGTACCAGCAATAAACTCACTTCCATCATCCCCAGGTAAAGCATCAAGAGTTAGCTCTTTTGCTCTTGTTTGTACCCTACGCCAATCATCGAGTAAATATTTTCGTGCATCCACATTATCAACATTTAAAATAGCTTGACCGTAGAGAATGGGATCAGCCTTGTGAACACTATACTCCTTAGCAACACCCAAATCAGTAAATAAACCTTTGATATCAGAGTTGTATGAAGGTAGAGCGATTAAACGCTTCATATAAGGATCGCCACCCTGAATATTCAGCGTTTTTAACTGTCTAATAATGCCATTTTCTAAAGCTACTTGGGCCTTGGAGAAAGAATTTCTACCACTACCCCCAAGGTTAAAAACAAATTCTTTTTCATAGTGTCCGTATTCGGTAGCAGTAATACTTAAAGGAGTTCCCCCAATCATTCCAGCAATCAGTTGAAGCGTATCTGATGCAGATTGCCCCATCTGTTGAGCAACTTCTGGTTTTCCACCCTCTGCTTCAAAGCTAAATTGACTGACAAACTTACCCGTTGCAGCATTGTAATATACAGAATAATAAGCACGAGGATCTTTATTAGCGATTAGATCCCACGCCCATCCACCAACAACTGAACCCAAAAAGTTTCCAATTCCGGGAACAATAAAACCACCGATTACCCCACCAATCGAAGCACCAAAATTATTTAAGTCAGCCCCCGTCCATACCTTATCGACATAATTAAAAAGTTGAGTGCTTGCAAAAGATTGCAATGCGCCAAACCCCGTATTAACAACCTCTCCAATAATTGATGCTTTTGTAAGGCCGAGGTTAATATAAGGATCTACGCCTAAATAATTAACAGCAAACGGTTTGCCAAAAGCAGCCTCAGTTAACCCAGAAAAAATATGATTAGTTAGTGAAGCAGTAACTTGATCAATCGCAATTTGAGCAAGGGGATCTTCTATATCAAATTTCTCTGAAAAAGCTTGACTAATTGCAGAACTACCAAAACCCAACAATGTATTAGTAAAGTTCCCATAAAGTCTTGTATATAAAGCTCGTGCTGGTATTGAGCTTCCCACACTTGCCAGTTGATAAGCTAAATTATCTCCTAACCACCCGCCAAGGGTTTTTGTTGCAGTTGCGGCAATTAATTGACTCCCGAAGTCTTCATTTCCATAGTGCATTGCTAACTTAGTAGCGAGAGTTGAACTAACATTTCCTAACCTAGTAACAGTTTGCCTTAGTTCCATTTCTCTAGTTGGCAACTGGCGCGTACCCATAACATTGAAGATTTCTTCTTCTGATGGAATATATCCACTAACTAAGGTTTCTGCAAACATAACCAACGCAGAAGCGGCTTTGTCTGCTATTCCCCAAAGAGAAGTGTTTAGATTGGTAACGCCTGCATCTTGAAGATAGTCTGTTAAATCATGTTCTATTGTTCCTAATAGCAGTGCGGGATTGTTTTCTGCATAAGTAATGAGGAGACTTGAAGTACCAGTAAAACCCAAACCATTAAGCTTTGTAGAAACTTGGCCTTTGGGATTGCCAGTAAGCATATAAAATGCGTCCACCGCCATCAGATGGCCAGGTTTTTTATCATAATCGGGGTATTTCGTGGGAACGGTCGAGTCGTCAGCCGAAAATTTATCTAATGTACTTTTGGAAATTTGAATAAGTTGCTGGTTTGTCACCTTTGGATTGGCTAAGAACTTGTCAACAACTAACTTCGTAGCGGAATATCCATCAATAACATTGCCGCGATCGCTTGAAAATCGAGAAGTAATTGCATTGATAGCATTACTTATATCAGATGAGTTTCCTCTGAAACTCCACTGCGCTGGATTTAAATCAATATTTGGGTTGCTCATGGCTTTGAGTAATATGTTTTTGATTGTACTTAATTGTAGAAAATGGTCTAAAATCAAATTATTGGCAAAGCTTTTGGCTTTAACCATAATTTAGTAATGTAGGGTGGACATTGCCCACAAATTGCTTTGCTATTAATTATTCAGCCAAGTCAGCCGGTTTTTAAACAACCGTTTAACTAGCCGGTGTGGGTTAGGGTTGAAGACTGTCAAAACATCAATTAATGGTTTCTACTATCTTAAGAGCGTTTTTTTCTACCGTCAATTAGGACATAAGATATACTTATTTTTTTCTCAATCAGGTTTATTCATGAATCAGAGAAAATCAAATTAAATTCGGTGCGGTTAAACGCTGATTTCTCACACTATCCACCTGATTAGCTTGACTCAAGCCATCAGATTGAGCAAAATCGAACAAAACATCGTAAACAGAAGGAAGAATCGGCAAAAGAGAAGAAGTCATGATATTAACTGTAAAGGTTTATTGCTAACAGTTTTAGCCTAACAGTCCCGAATTTGTCAAGACTTCCATAACAGAAATTAACATTATACAGAAAACGGGTTTCTCAAAGACAAGAAACCCGTTTTCTAGATATTGGATAAGATTATTGGATTTTTGCCAAAGACTGCTTAAATTCTGCGAGAGAATTAGCGGTAGCTGCTAATTTTAGTAGCTCTTCTAAGATAGTAGGGTTAGTCATTTTGCCGATTATCTCTTCAATTTCTTTCTAACGCACCAATTTCCTTACCGATTTCTTTACCAATTTGCTTACCAATTTCCTTACCGCGTTCGATTCCTCGTAACTCCATATTACTCATTAAAGGCATGGTTCTTTCCTCCTCAAATTGTTTGATTTTACTCTCTAAACTTGACTGTAATTCAGGGG
>SFCA01000174.1:0-12386 GCA_007095475.1 Microcystis aeruginosa Ma_QC_C_20070703_M131
TAATTGAGATAGTTTGTGCCGCTTAAATAAAGAGGTTTTGATAACCAAATTAAAGCAGCTCTAAAGAGTTTTGAGTTAAAAGTTAAACTTCAAGTTTTCATTCAGGACAAATGTACTGACTACCTAATTTTTTGGGGAAAATTAGTTAACCCATCATTATAACATATAATTAATTTGCAAGAGTTCTAATAAAACTATCTCTCCCGATACCAAACAATTAATCGATAAACTCTTACTCGAACGAATTTTCTGACGAGGAATTACTAGAGTAACAGGAGTAAGTTGGTCATGGTTACAAAATTATGTCAACGTCTCGCCGAAGAGCCGAAGGGTGGTCATTGTTTTTTTCTAAGAAGATAAAGCTGTATATTTGGGTGGCAATTGATAGAAAAACAAGGGAAAATTTGGTTGCTATTTAGGAGATATTAGTTGCCAATCGTCCAAAAAAAAAATAGACCTCGACCTAATATTATCTTAAGACCAAAAGTCTTTTTAGTTAAGGAATCTACCCGAATAAAAATTATTTTAATTGCCTCATATTTTTTCGGTGAATTAGCAACGATAGATAAGTACCTAAGCAAAATTAATTACACATTTCGATAAAGCTTTTGCCTTTTGCATGAGTGCCTATCTTCACTAGGAAATTTATTTTGCACGACTACTTATACATTCTCGGTATCGAACTACTTAGTTAGTACGAAAGCCCAAAGCAAGCTGTGACTGGGTTATAATTTTTCGAGATGTCTAATGCACAGCAAACCAAAGGATTAAGCCTCCATTACTACTACCGAATCACCACGCTGAAAAATACGGGTAATTTAGAGTAATTTCCCTATAAAACGACAAAAATTGCCGCTATTACTACTTTTGTCGGTACCATCTTTATCACCATCAGTACACCGGTGCTTTCCGACCATATCCGCCAGCGTTTATTTGATCCTCGACTAATTTACATCTTTATCCTCATCCCGAGTTTAGCTATTGCCGTTTATGCTCTCTTTTATCGGTTTGGGATTGTTGATTTTTCCCGATATTATTCCCCCGTCGGTGACAATTTATCAAGCGGCGGCTACCCCTAGTTCTTTGGTGTTTATGCTGACTTTTGTGTTTTTTTAATCCCAATTTTACTAGCCTATACAGTCCTTGATTCAGCAGCGCCGAATAATCTTATACTACTCCTAATCACTTTTTCTCTCTTGACAATGACCTTAAAAACCGATCACGGTAAAAGCCATCCCGTCGGTGCGACTGCCTTGGCCGATGGTGTCAACTTCTCACTATTTTCTAAGTATGCCACTGCCATAGAATTATTATTATTTGATGATGCTAATTCTCCCGTACCTAGCCAGACTATTCTCCTGACCCCGCAAACAAACCGCACCTTTTTCTATTGGCATATTTTCGTTCACGGCATTGGAGCCAGTCAAGTGTATGCTTATCGAGTCTATGGTCCAGATAATCCGGCCCAGGGTCATCGCTTCGATCCTGATAAAGTAGTTCTCGATCCCTATGCGAAAGCGATTGTCGGTGCGGAAATTTATGATCGACAAGCTGCCAGCGAAAAAGGCGATAATTGTCATCGAGCTTTGCGGGGTCTGGTAGTGGATCCGGGCTGCTACGATTGGGAAGATGACGCACCACTACGCACTCCCTACTCTGCCAGTTTTATCTACGAAATGCACGTCGGTGGCTTTACTCGCAACCCAAATTCCGGGGTTAGCGAGGAAAAAAGAGGTACTTTTGCGGGATTAATCGAAAAAATACCCTATTTGAAAAACCTAGGCATTACTGCCGTGGAATTGTTGCCGATTCATTACTTTGATCCCGCTGCGGCCATGCCGGGGTTAACTAACTATTGGGGTTATAGCACGATCAGCTTTTTTGCGCCCCATGCCGGTTACAGTAGCGATCGCTCACCCCTGGGTCCTTTGAATGAATTTCGAGATCTGGTGAAAGCTTTACACAAAGCGGGGATCGAAGTGATTCTCGATGTGGTTTTCAATCATACCGCCGAGGGGGACGAAACCGGGCCGACTCTTTCCTTGAAAGGTATCGATAATCGCACCTACTACATCCTTGATGCGGTCGATAAAAGCCTCTATAGCAACTATACCGGCTGTGGTAACACCCTCAAGGGCAGTCATCCGATTGTGGGCAAAATGATTCTCGATTGTTTGCGCTATTGGGTGTCGGAAATGCACGTCGATGGTTTTCGCTTTGACCTGGCGGCCGTGTTATCGCGCAATGTGGACGGGGAACCGATCCTGCAAAAAGGTTATAACATGATCTGGGCGATCGAATCGGATCCGGTCTTAGCTGGGACAAAATTAATCGCCGAAGCTTGGGATGCGGCAGGATTGTATAGTGTCGGTCAATTTGTCGAATTTGCCGATTGGTTTTCCGAGTGGAATGGTCCTTTTCGCGATGATGTGCGCGCTTTTGTCCGGGGAGATACCGGCATAGTCAGCAAATTAGCGGCGCGGATTTTAGGAAGCCCCGACATATACCACAGACCTGACAACAATGTCAAGAGAAGTATAAATTTTGTTACCTGTCACGACGGCTTTACCCTTAACGATCTAGTGTCCTACGACGAGAAACACAACGAGGCTAACGGCGAGGAGAATCGGGACGGTTGCAACCATAATTTTAGCTGGAATTGTGGGATAGAAGGGGAAACCAATAACGAGAGGATTAAAACCCTGCGACTGCAACAAATAAAAAATCTCTTAACGATCCTGTTTATTTCCCAAGGAACACCTATGCTGTTGATGGGGGACGAAGTGCGACGCACCCAAAAGGGCAACAATAACGCCTATTGTCAGGATAACCAGTTAAGTTGGTTCGATTGGAGTGTGGTAGAGCAAGAGTTCGATCTTTGGTGTTTCGTAAGGAGACTGATCGATTTTAATAAAAAATTAGCTCTTTTCCGTCAGGAAAAATTGCTAGAAGTCACCTATACCAGTCTTGAACCCCATCTCAGTTGGCATGGCGTACAGTTGAGTAAACCCGATTGGTCGGAAGATTCCCGCAGTTTAGCTTTTTCCCTGCGTCATCCCAAGGCGAACGAGTATTTACACATTATGCTCAACGCTTACTGGGAATCTCTCAACTTCCAGTTACCACCCTTGGGACAAGGGGAAAAATGGCATCGCGTCATTGATACTGCTGGGCAATTGTCCGAGGCAGCCTGTGATTTAGATGCCGCCACCGCTATTGAATCGGAAAGTTATCGGGTGCAAGCGCGTTCGGCGGTAGTTTTAATCGTTAAACCAGTATAACAAGAGGAGAGATATTGCCCGATCGACCGATGTTGAATGCTTTAACTAATGAACAATGGCATCAATTCAATCGTCAAGTGGAAAAACGTTATTTATTTGCGGAGCAATAGCTGAAATGATGCGGCTTTCATTAGCGAAACGGGTATCGATTCTCTCTTTGTGTTTAATGGGTTTTTCCCTGCCTTGGACTCCGTTCAGCGCTTCACCAGTACAGGCGAACCTAGAACCGACTGCGATCGCTATTGGTGATCCCGTTCGGGAAGAAAAGCAAGCTCGGCAAATAGTGGAATGGTTGGGAACTAAACAATACGACAAGGTGATTGCAGCTTTGTCACCCCAACTAAAACCCCTCTGGACTGCCGAAAAATTGCAAAAGGTCTGGGAAAGCCAAGTCACTGACAATACTGGACCGTTTAAGCGCATTGTCAAAACCAAGGTACTCGATGCTATCAATGCCAATCTGGTGATTGTCACCGTTGAATTTGAGAAAGTTACCGACGATGTGATAGTTACCTTTAACCGGTCCGGTCAGATAGTTGCCGCCGATTTTCCCGAATTTCGCAGTATTTCTGAGATTGGCACCGCTTTTGTCACGGCTTTGGTCAATAAAGACTACGGCCTGGCCCGAGGTTTTTTACATCCTCTCCTGAAAGCGGAAGTTTTCCCCACCAGAGTACAAGGCGCTTGGGAAAATTTACTTAAGCGTACCGGCCCCGTGCGTCGGATCGTGGGAACTCAGGTCAGAAAAGGTTCGGATACGGACGGTGTGGATCTGGTGTTGGTGACGATTCAATTTGAAAAACTGACGGATACCTTAATCCTCGTTTTTGATGATCAAAAGCAGATTGTCAACGTGGATTTCCCTTTAGGCAATTAGTAATCAGCCGAAATTACCCCGTAAATTGAGTTGGAGACGATAAGTTATGTTAGATAAAATCGAAGTTCCCATCGAAGCGATCGCAGCTAGGGAGATTCTAGATTCCCGCGGCCGTCCCACCATCGAAGCGGAAGTGCTATTAGAATCGGGGGCACTCGGTTTGGCCCAGGTTCCCAGTGGTGCTTCTACGGGTAGTTTTGAGGCCCACGAATTACGCGATGATGATCCCCAGCGTTACGGTGGTAAGGGTGTCCTGAAAGCGGTTCGCAATGTCCACGAAAAAATCGTCCCGGTTTTGGAGGGGATGAATGCTTTCGACCAAGCTAGTATCGATTTAGCTATGATCCATCGCGATGGCACGGCCAATAAACGAGAATTAGGGGCTAATGCTATCCTAGCCGTCTCTCTGGCTACGGCCAAAGCAGCGGCGGCAGATCTGGGGTTGCCTCTCTATCGTTATCTCGGTGGCCCGATGGCCAATGTGCTACCCGTCCCGATGATGAACGTGATCAATGGTGGTTCTCACGCTGATAATAACGTCGATTTTCAGGAGTTTATGATCTTCCCCATCGGGGCCGATTCTTTTAAGGAAGGTTTGCGTTGGGGAGCGGAAGTATTCGCCGCTTTGGGTAAGGCCTTGCACGAACGCAAATTACTGACCGGTGTGGGCGATGAGGGCGGTTATGCTCCTAATTTGGCTTCAAATCAGGAAGCTTTGGATATTTTGATCGAATCGATCGAACGTGCTGGTTATAAACCGGGGTCGGAGGTGGCTTTAGCTATGGATGTGGCCGCCAGTGAATTCTATAAGGACGGTCAATACCTCTACGATGGTTCGGCCCATTCTCCGGCCGAAATGGTGGACTTTTTGGCCAGTTTAGTTGATCGCTATCCGATTATTTCTATTGAAGACGGTTTACACGAGGAAGATTGGGATAACTGGAAATTATTGACCGATAAACTGGGGGCGCGGATTCAGTTGGTGGGCGATGATTTGATGGTGACTAATCCCATCCGTCTGCAAAAAGCGATCGATCTGGGTATTGCTAACTCGATCCTGATTAAACTCAATCAGATCGGTTCTTTGACGGAAACCCTACAAACGATCGCCCTGGCTACCCGTCACGGTTATCGTTCTGTCATCAGTCATCGTTCCGGAGAAACGGAAGACACCACGATCGCAGATCTGGCGGTGGCTACTAATGCCGGACAGATTAAAACTGGTTCTCTCAGTCGCAGTGAACGGGTGGCTAAGTATAATCGCTTATTACGCATCGAAGCAGAATTAGGCGATCGGGCGGTGTACGCGCCGAAAGTCGGTTTGGGTCCAAAATTCTTGGCCTAAAATTTGAAAAAAGTCTTGCACTGATCGAAAAAGGGTGTTATACTAAAGACACTGATAACTGATAACTGGTCACTGACTATTGTGGTACTTCGCTGAAACCTTTTTCAGCGAAGTATTTATTTTTGGCCTTTTTCTGCACGAAGGTATGATTTTTCGATCAAAGGTGTTATACTAAGGGTACTGATAACTGATAACTGGTCACTGACTATTGTGGTACTTCGCTGGAACCTTTTTCGGCGAAGTATTTATTTAAGGGGGTGTTGACCAGAGAGAGGACGATGGGCGCAGCGATAAAAGCCACTAAACCCCTAACCGCAAATCCGGGGACGAGAATCGAGGCTAACCAGAAACAAAAGCCATTGAGAACAAGGATAAAGCCACCGAGGGTGAGAATAGTAATCGGCAGGGAAGGCAGCCCGAGAATCGGTTTAACCAGTGCGTTGACTAAACCAATAACTGCCCCCCGCAACCATGGCCACAATAAAGCCATCGAGTCTAACGCCGGGGAAGATAATATCAACCACCAATAGACTCCGTAATGTTCACTTTTGCAGCCGAAATAATAATTTAAGGACAGCGAAAGAGATCGTCACCCGGGGAAGTCAGCCCATTGTACAATCTAGTACAACTTTCTTGCCTCAACGTTCCGACCTGCTGCTGTCTGCTTTTACTTATAGTTGCAAAGGCTATGTCATCAAGCACCGGTAAATATCTATCCCCATCCCAACGTCAGCAACTTCTCGAAATCTTAACAGAACCAAATATCCCCGATATCGATCGCAAACGGATTCAAATCATTCTTTTCGCTGACGAGGGCAAATCCCAGGGCGAGATCCGTAAGCTTCTCGATTGTACTGCCGCCACCGCTAGTAAATGGATACTGATCGCCGAGAGTGGCAAGATCGATCGCTGGCAGAAATACCGCCGCGGTCGCCCTTCAAAAGTTGATCAACCCTACCTCGATCGCCTGAAGGAACTGATTAGTAAATCCCCCCGGGATTTCGGCTATTCCTTTAAGCGATGGTCGGGAGTTTGCTTAGCGCGGCATCTAGAGAAAGAATTCGGGGTTGCACTCACCCCCACCCACATCAATCGCCTCCGCAAACAGCTACAGCCGATCCGCATCGTCGATCTTTCTCCTTCAGCCAAAGCTTAAAACAACTATGCTCGATACTCACAGCCTCGTCAATCCCTGGCCGGAATTCCTGTCCGAAACCCAGTGGCGGAGTCTCCAGAAAACGGCGATCGCTCTCTCTCCCGAAGCAGGTACCCTGTCCCTACAGCCCGGATTATACCTAGTGGTTCGCGGCAAAGTTCGGATAGCGAACTCGCAGCAAAAAGAGATGATTGCGCTCAAAACTGGCGAATTTTTCGGAGAATTCTCCCTCTTTCCCCGATCGGGGTTTCTTCCCTACTCGGTTCGAGTCTCCGCAAAGGCGGAACTACTTCTTATCCCCGAGTCCGCCCTGAAGCCGATCCTGAAAAAACACCCCGCCCTGAAAAAAACATTACTACAACGGGCGCGGGAAATTGAGCAACTTCTTGGGACGAAGACAGAAGAAACGGACAAAAAAAGCGATCGAGCCTATTTTCCCTCTCCAGCGCGGCGGTTAGGTCACTGGATCGGGCAATCCCTCCGCCGTTATCCCTTCTTCGAGCAACAGTCCGCCTCCGATTGCGGGGCGGCCAGTTTAGTCATGATCGCCCGTTATTGGGGCAAAAGAATCAGCGTCAACCGTTTACGAGAAATGGCCAACGTCAACCGCGACGGAGCATCCCTGAAGGGACTGATCACCGCAGCGGAAAATATCGGCCTCTCCACCCGTCCAGTAAAAGCGACTCTAGAGGGATTAGGGAAACAGCCCCTACCTGCGATCGCTCACTGGGAAGGCAAACACTTCGTTGTGATCTGGAAAATTACCCCCAAACAGGTGATTATTGGCGATCCAGCGATCGGGCAATTAACCCTAAGTCGTGCCGAATTCACCAGTAAATGGACGGGATTCACCCTGCTGCTCCAACCGAACCAGAAATTCCGGGACACGAAAGAGGATAAAACCTCTCTCTGGCAGTTTTATCGCTTACTGGAACCCCATTGGTTCGTACTGCTGGAAATTTTCGTCGCCTCGCTCTTTATTCAGATATTCGGCTTAATTACGCCGATTTTCACCCAGTTAATCCTCGATCGAGTAATCGTCCAGGGGTCGTTAACCACCCTTTGGGCGATGGGGATCGGTGCGCTAATTTTCGGGGTTTTTAGGGTAGCAATTACCGGTTTACGCGCCTATCTCCTCGATCACACCGCTAATCGCATCGATACGGCATTAATCACCGGTTTTATCCGCCATACCCTCAGCCTTCCCCTCGGTTATTTCGAGTCCCGCTATGTGGGCGATATTATTTCCCGCGTCGGGGAAAATCGCAAGATTCAGCGTTTTCTCTCTGGGGAAGCTCTCTCGATTTTACTTGACTTATTAACGGTTTTCGTGTATGTGGCGGTGATGTTCCGCTATAGCTGGCAATTAGCCCTGATCAGTTTAGCGATCGTGCCACCGTTCCTTCTGCTGGCGTTAATTTCTACCCCTTTTCTCCAGCGAATATCCCGGGATATTTTTCAGGCGATCGCTAAGGAAAGCAGTTACCTGATCGAGATTTTAACCGGTATTCGTACCGTCAAATCTACTGCCACAGAGCGATCGACCCGTTGGCACTGGGAAGACCTTTTCTCGGTGGAGGTCAAGAAAAATTTCTCCGGGCAGATCATCGGCAATAATCTCCAGATATTCAGTAATCTGATCGAATCTTTAGCGACGACGGGTTTACTCTGTTTTGGTGCCTATCTAGTGATTCAAAATCAATTATCGATCGGACAATTGATCGCCTTTAATATGCTTTTTGCCCAGATCATCGCGCCTTTTCAACGCTTAACCGTTCTCTGGACGCAATTTCAAGAAGTCAATATCGCCGTCGAGCGCATTAACGATGTACTGGACGCGAAACCGGAGGAGAATTTAGAGGAACTTTCCCGTCAGTTTCTCCCAGAATTACAGGGACATATTCGCTTTGAAAATGTCACCTTTCGCTACCACACCGACAGCGATCGCAATATTTTAGAAAACCTCAGTTTTGAGATTTTACCCGGTCAAACCGTTGCCCTCGTCGGTCGGAGCGGTTCGGGAAAAACCACGATCTCGAAATTGCTGATCGGCCTCTATCCCCCCACCGATGGGAAAATCTCGATCGACGGTTACGATCTGAGTACGATCGCCCTCAGTTCCCTCCGGCAACAGGTGGGAGTCGTCGATCAAGATACTTTTCTCTTCGGTTCCACGATTCGGGAAAATATCAGTTTAGGACATCCCGATCGCCCCCTAGAAAATGTGATCGAAGCGGCGAAATTAGCGGGAATTCATGAGTTTATTCAATCACTGCCCATGGGGTACGAAACCCAAATCGGCGAGGGTGGAGGGCTACTTTCTGGGGGACAGAGACAACGGATCGCCATCGCTCGATCGCTAATGGGAGAGCCGCGGTTATTAATCCTCGATGAAGCCACTTCCCACCTCGATACGGAATCGGAACGGATTATTCAAACAAATCTCCAGAAAATTCGGCAGAATCGCACCATGGTGATTATCGCCCATCGCCTCTCTACGGTGCGGAACGCGGATTGTATTCTCGTTCTCGATCGAGGGGTATTAGTCGATAGTGGAACCCACGAAGAATTAATGGCCCGTCCCGGTATTTACCGTAATTTGAATTCTAATCAATTGAGTGAATAACTATGACAACCAATCTAGACAGAGAGCGCGATAACTGGTCTTTCCATACCAAAGAATTGATCGATACTTTACCCCTACCCTGGACGCGTGGTTTACTCTATTTTCTGATTATTTTCGTCTCGATCATTCTCCCCTGGGCGATATTCTCAAAAGTCGATGAAACGGGTGTTGGTCCAGGAAAACTGGAACCCCAAGGGGAAACAGTCAAACTCGACGCAATCACCGCAGGAGAAGTGGAAAAAATCTATGTCCGTGAAGGCCAAGAGGTGAAAGCAGGACAACCGATTTTAACCCTAGATTCCTCATTAATCGGCAAGGAAATACAACAAATCGAGGAGAAAATAGAAGGACAAAAAAGCCGTCTTTCCCAACAGAAACTTGTCAAAAGTCAGTTAGAGATTTCTTTAACCACCCAAAGCCAACAAAATCGCGCGGCAGCAGCGGAAAAAGAAGCCTCGATCGAACAAGCGCGGGAGAATGTGGACGCATTAATCAAGAAGGCCAAAATATCCCTAGAAGAACAACAGGCGCGGGTAAATCAAGCGAAAACCGCCCTCGCACAAAGTCAGACCGATTACCCGATTCTCAAAAGTCGTTATCAAACGGCTTTAAAAGAAGTCGATCGCTACCGAAAAGCGTGGGAGGATGGCGCGATATCGGAGGTGCAATTCATCGAGCGCGAGGACAATGCCAAGGAGCGCCAACAACTCTACGAGCGGGGAAAAGCGGAGGTAAAAGAAAATCAACATAAACTAGCGGAATTAAAAAGCGCCTACCGTCAGACGAGTCAACAAACGAGCGCCGATATCGCCCAAGCGCGTCTGCAATTACAGGAGCAGCAGCGGGGTTATCAAAGTCTCCGCCATTCCAACGAGTTGGCACTCTTAAGGATACAGGAGCAGATTAACAATCTAGAAACGGAGATCGGAACACTGGCATCGGAAATCGCCCAAAGCGAGAGCCAACGGCAAGCGCTCCAAATCCAACTAAGTCAGAGGGTTTTAAAGGCGAATACCGACGGCACAATCTTTTCATTACCGATTAAACGCGCGGGTGCGGTGGTGCAGTCGGGAACGCGGATCGCGGAGATAGCACCGAAGGGATCGCGGTTTATTCTCAAGGCAGAAATGCCCACGGATCAAAGTCAATTTCTCCGCGCCGGTATGCCGATAAAAGTCAAGTTCGATGCCTATCCTTTTCAGGATTACGGCATTATCGGCGGCAAGATCACCAAGAAATCACCGACGGCGATCGAGAAGGATACGGCGACGGGAAAAATCAACGTTTTCGAGCTAGAAATTCAACTCGATCGCTCCTGTATTCAAAAGGGAAATCAATGTATTCCCCTCAATCCGGGAGATACGGCTACCGCAGAAGCGATCGTCCGTCAGCGTCGGGTGATCGATTACATCCTCGATCCCTTTAAGGATCTGCAAAAAGATGGGTTAAAACTGTAGTTTTTTTAGGTATCAAAGCCAAATTACTTACACCCCTCCCTAACCCTCTTGCCTATCTCAACTAGGAAATTAATTTCGCATAACTGTTTCAGGAGTCATTATGTCCCATAGTATCACCATCACCAATCAAGACCTTATCCAACAGCTTAAGCTATCGGGGAAAGTCCCCGAAATGGCCGAGGGAATTATCGCTCGGAAAATCATCACCGAAACCGCCACGGCAGCGGGGATTAAAAACACGACTGACGAGTTACAACAGGCGGCCGATCAATTCCGTCTCGCCAAAGGATTACATAACGCCAAAGATACATGGAATTGGTTGCAAAAACAGGGCTTATCCCTAGATGATTTCGAGGAGATCGTTCAATTCAGTTTACTATCGGGTAAATTAGCCGAACATCTTTTCGCAGACAAAATTGAATCCTATTTTGTGGAACACCAGCTAGATTATACCGGCGCGGTGATCTATGAGGTAGTGTTAGCAGAGCAGGCGATGGCAGAGGAGTTGTATGAATCGATTCAGGAGGAGGAAATCAGCTTTCAGGAAGTAGCGCATCGCTATATCGAGGATGTGGAGTTACGACGCAAGGGAGGTTATCGCGGTACTGTTTACCGTAAGGATTTACGACCGAATCTTTCGGCCGCAATTTTCGCATCGGATTCTTCTCGATTGTTGAAACCGCTGCAAGGCGATCGAGGTTTTCACCTGATTTTTGTCGAGGAAATCCTTAAACCAAAATTAACCGAGGAGTTGGCTCTGAAAATCGGTGTTGATTTGTTTAACGGCTGGGTAAAGGAGAAGATTCAAGAGATAGAATACGAGTTTAGTAATTAATTGTGGATGGGGTGGGTAATACTCACCCCGCAAACATAGTAAGGGAAGATAAGAGTTATGGAATGTGTTATCTGTAAAAACGGTACGACTCGATCGGGTTTCGTAACTGTTACTTTAGAGAGAGATAATTGTATCGTGATTTTAAAACAAGTCCCCGCCGATATCTGTCAGAATTGCGGGGAGTATTATCTAAGCGAGTCGGTCACTGCGGAAGTTTTACAGAAGGCCGAGGACGCGGTGAATAAAGGCGCGGAAGTGGAAATTATCCGCTATGTCGCTTAAGTGCGTCTTGGTAGAGTATAAAGAGTGTGATCGAGGTTTTCACCTGATTTTCGTCGAGGAAATCCTTAAGCCGAAGTTAACCGAGGAGTTGGCTTTGCAAATCGGTGTCGATTTGTTTAACGGTTGGATAAATGTCTTTCTATATAAGGGTTTCATCCCTTATAACCCCCCTCCATTGCATAACACAAACCGAAGAACCTAAGGCATTGTCATGTAGAGTTAATCAAGATAAAATCGGAACATAATTAGTTTTATTTATGTTCAATTAATGAGCTTTTTTTAGTTGATTTATATTTTTGGTGTGGCTATGATGTTAATAAAGTTAGTCATAATATTTATAGGACGGAGAATAATTCCAATGACGACAATCCAAATAACTGATTTAAACCCCATCATCTCCAAATTAACTAATAGATCTCTTGCATAAGTCTAGACAAAATAGGATAAAATAGTCCAAGAGTTAAGATTGAAAGATGAATTACGAACAAGTAAAAACTTTAAAGCCAACAGAGTTCAAACGCTTGTGT
>SFCA01000175.1:0-31213 GCA_007095475.1 Microcystis aeruginosa Ma_QC_C_20070703_M131
GTTTGGAATTAAGAGATAATTTAAGTACCGAAGAACAGGAGGAGATTATGAACCTATCACCAGCTTATTTACAACAACGAGAAGAGTGGAAACAAGAAGGGATACAAGAAGGGATACAACGAGGCAGTTTAGAAGGACAACTATCGCTGATAACCAGTCTTCTGGAAGGACGGTTTGGCCCCCTAGATGCAGAATTATCTGGTCTGGTGGGACAGATTGCCCAACTTCCCATCTCGGAACGCACCGGGTTACTTCTTTCTCTGGCCAATTTATCTCGCTCAGAACTGTTAGAAAGATTCAGGGAAAATTAAACTTTCAATCCCAATCTCAAAAACAGACAATTAAAATTCCCGATGAACAATCATTTCCAAATCCTGAAGAACCTTAAATGTCCTGCTTATTTTGCTAGACTAAAGAAGTCCCAATTCTTGATTAGCCTGAGATAGGAAGGATTATGGTCAATCAAATCAGCATTGTCATCTCCAAGAATCCCGACGGATATTCACTCAAATCTCCTGAATTAGCAGCAATTGATTACCAGGATAGCTCTCTAGAAGGCGTTTTAAATCGACTGAAAGATGCCCTGGAAACTCATCTGATGGCTTCTGATATATCTCAAGAGGAGACTGGAGAATCAATTTTAAAGATAGTTGATAGGTTGAATCTGAACTTCCCTGAAGAAGAACTTGATCCGCTTCCATCTGACGGTGCAGAAGAGCATGACCATTATCTTTATGGGAGTCCCAAGAAAAGGCAATGAAACAAATTTTTGCCGACACTTTCTACTGGGTTGCTTTAATCAATCCCCAAGATAATTGGCATCAACGAGCCAGAGAAGTTACGTCCAGTCTCAAAAATGTTAAACTTGTGACGACGGATGAAGTTTTGGTAGAGCTACTGAATTTTATGTCAGTCCGGGGAGCAAATCGGAAGCGGCGTACTGTCGAATTTATCGATGATCTGCTCCAGAATCCCCGCCTTCAAGTCATTCCGCAAAACCGAGAATCATTCCTGCAAGGATTCGAGTTATACCGCCGCCGTCCAGACAAAGAATATAGCCTGACAGATTGTATTTCAATGACGGTCATGCAGCGCTTAAAAATCAGTCAAGTGTTAACTCACGACAATCATTTTCAGCAAGAGGGTTTCATAATTCTATTTGAATAACAGAGGGAAAATTAAACTTTCAATCCTCCCAAGCCAGGAAAAACTATCCCCAAGCATTAATAGAAAACGGGTTTCTCGGAGAAACCCGTTTTCTGTGCGTTACTCAACGGATTTAGTATGACAACTGATAAAAACCCCTCCAATTAATGAAGGGGAATTGTCGGATTTTATTGATGGTTTTAGGAGACTTTTGTGGTTTCTTTTTCTGAGGATTTGGAGGATTTCAATTTGCGCTTGAGGGTTGAGGCTGCGCCGAGTGTGCCGAGGCCTAGTATGCTTAGGATGGAGGAGGGTTCGGGGACGTTAACATGATAACCAGCCTCTCTTAATAGTCTCAAATCAGATGCTTTAAGACCGTCATAGTCTCTTCCACTATCAAACACCCCCCACATGATTTCATCATCTTTTGCCCATGGGGGTCTGTCTGCTGGCGGTTTTTGTCCCCAATCACCATCCAAGCCTAATGCGTGTCCAATTTCGTGTTTAGCAACAGCTTGAAAACTATACTGGTTTGCAGGTGGGATTCCTCCTATTTGAAAATACCAAGGCAAGTCACTGTTAAAGTATATTTCACTCTCGCTTAAAACATATACTCCCAAGGCACTATCCCATCCTCTTCCTAAAAAATAACTTGCCTTTTGCCATTGAACTGAAACATCAAAAGTGTCACCCCAGAATAATGTTTCAGTATTACATATAACATCATCCCACTCTTTTAAAGCTTCCTTAAAAATACTCACCCAGTCCTCTTGTGGAGGAGTATCACTGTTAGTAATATCAAAACCAAATGTCAGAGGCATCCCTACTGGGGCGGTTGGTAAACCTTCGGGAACAAAATCAGTTAAAGAACTGGCTCTTACACTTGCACAATTTGCAAAGCTCATCGCTGTAGTGGTTACAGCCGTGCTAAGAATCAAAGTTAAAGTCCAATTTTTCATTGTTTTTCCATGATCGTGTTTTGTTATTTTTGGCGTGATCGCCCCTTCGCAGCCAGGTCAAGCAACAACCCAACCCAACCCCAAAAGGAGATAGCAAAACAATACACATTCCCCCCCCCGAACTGTATTCTAAGCTACATTTTTTAAATATTTACATTCCTCTCCGTCAGGCTTCTTTAGCAACGTTAAGAGCGATCGCCTTCTATCTTTTAGTAGTCAATAATGCCGATGACAAGAGCTAAGTTAAGATTGAAGGGCATTCAGTTGTTAATTCGTGTAATTCTTGAGTAGGGCGAAAATATGACGACACTACTTGTACAAGCGACCTCGGCTCCTTTGATGATTGATCTTCCTTGGATTATGCCGATGACGGAGGAGCAATTTTATGAATTTTGTTTAGCCAATCGAGATTTACGCATTGAACGCAGTGCTAGTGGAGAAGTGATCGTTATGCCCCCTGCTTTTTCAGATACGGGTAATCGCAATTTTAATATAGCTCTGCAACTGGGGAACTGGTCAGAACTAGATGGAACGGGGCTTGGGTTTGATTCCAGTGCGGGTTTTACGCTGCCCAATGGTGCGACTCGTTCACCGGATGCTGCTTGGATTAAATTAGAACGCTGGAATGCTTTAACAGAAAAACAAAAAGCCTCTTTTGCCCCCATCTGTCCCGATTTTGTCATTGAATTGCGTTCTGCTAGTGATACAGTATCCAGTTTGCAGAAAAAGATGGAAGAATATATTGCCAATGGTACTTTATTGGGTTGGTTAATAGATCGCCAAAATCGCCAAGTCTATATTTATCGTCCCCATCGAGAACCGGAGATTTTAAATGCTCCTGAAACCATTAGTGGTGATCCAGAATTGCCGGGGTTTGTATTAGTAATGGCTAAGATTTGGTAAATGCGATCGCTGCGGACTCCTGTTATGAATTATGAATTATGAATTGGGGAAGTGGGGAGTGGGTTTTTAAAGTTGGATTGGGAGTTAATCATACTGTTAAAAAATGATTTAGTATCAGGGGCGACCGGGATTTTCCCACAACTCGATCGAATGTGTTATCATTCTTGGCAAATAGAGTAAGTCAGCCTAATTCAACCGTGGTCTGTTGAAGCGGAGGAACCGAATTTGGGGCGAATTTCAGTCAATGAAAAGGACATCTCTCAGTCCTAGCCCGTCAGCTAACTTCGTCGGCATTGGGGGAAGACTGAAGAGAAACAGAATAGGAAATATTCCTGTAAATATTCTGACTCTTTCAGGATTCTTGGTTGGTACTGCTCATTATCTGTACCTCGATCCTTATATAAGGGTAAATAACATGAATATTGCGGCTATTTTAGTCGCTGGGCGTGCCACAGGCAGGCAAGCGAAAGCTTGGCTGTTTAAGGATGTGGTACTGTATCCGGCGATGGGTTTTATCGGTCTGATTACCCTCTGGTGGATGATTGCGACTTTCCGAAGTGAATTGATGCCCAATCCTTGGCAGGCCTTGACTAGCAATCTCGATTATATTCTCCATCCCTTCTATCGTCGCGGTCCGGGCAATCTCGGCATCGGTTGGCTATTGCTGGCCAGTTTGCGACGCGTCTTAATCGGTTTTCTCTTGGGAGCATTAGTGGCTATTCCAGTCGGGTTTCTCATCGGGCTATCCCGGCCGGCTATGCTCATCCTCAATCCGGTCATTCAAATTCTACGCCCCGTTTCCCCCCTAGCTTGGCTACCTATCTCTCTGGCCATGTTTGGAGTCGCGGAACCCTCGGCCATTTTTGTGATTTTTATCACCTCCCTCTGGTCAACCATGATTAATACAGCCCTAGGAGTCGGTAGTGTACCCAAAGACTATATCGATGTGGCCAGAGTCCTAGAAATGCCCAAATATCGCCAGATTTTTAAAATTATCCTCCCCGCTAGTTTGCCTTACATTTTTACGGGATTGCGCTTAAGTTTAGGAATTGCTTGGCTAGTCATCGTAGCCGTGGAAATGTTAACCGGAGGTGTGGGAATCGGGTTTTTTCTCTGGGATGAGTGGAATCGCTTAAACCTTAGTTCCGTCTTTCTGGCGGTGATTGTCATCGGCGTTACCGGTTTAATCCTCGATTACCTAATTAGCCGTTTACAAGTCCTTGTCACCCATCGTCCCGCTAAACCGGGCAGTTAATACCATGATTCCCCCCATATCTAGACGTACCTTCCTTCAGGGATTGGGGACGACTTTGGTTACTGGTAGCCTGACTGCCTGTACTATCAATGCCAGTCGCAACCCGACGGGATTAACCGAGGCAGCCCTAGCCGTAACCCCGATTATCGATCCGAAAACCCTAGAAAAACCTCACCTCACCGTGGGATATGTCCCCGTCAATGATTGCGCCCCCTTCGCCGTCGCCTGGGAAAAAGGCTTTTTTCGCAAGTATGGACTGAATGTCACCCTCAGTCGGGAAGCAAGTTGGGCGAATTCCCGTGATGGGATTATCTTCAAACGCTTGGATGCTTCTCCCGTGGTCTCCGGGGCGATTACCAATGCGAGGACGGGGGCAGAAGGGGCCCGGGTTGCCCCTCTGTGTGGGGCGATGACTATTCATCGTCACGGCAACGCTATGACCATGAATCGGCCGATGTGGGATTTTGGCCTTCGACCTTGGCGAGAGTATAATGGCGATCTTGAGCAAGCGGGCCGGCAACTGCAAGCCTATTTCCAGAGTATCCCCCCGGAAGAGCGCATCTGGGCGGTGGTCTTGAGTTCCTCCATCTATGAATACTTCCTGCGTTACCTGACGGCATCGATGGGCATTAATCCGATCGAAGAATTTCGTCTTTTGATTATTCCGCCGCCGCAGATGGTCAACAATATGCGTATTGGCACAATGCAAGCTTATATGGTGGCCGAACCCTGGAACACTAGGGCGATTAGGGGTAACGAAGGGGTCGGTTTTACCTTTGCCCAGGGACGGGAAATCTGGCAAGGACACCCCGATCGCATTCTAGCGGTGATGGAGTCTTTTATCGAAGAAAACCCGAAAACCTATCGCTCTTTAGTCAAAGCGATGATTGAAGCTTGTCAGTATTGCGATCGACCTGAAAATCGAGAGGAAGTAGCGACGATCATTTCCGGGCGCTCGTTTACAGGGGCAAAACCACAATTTACCCGCCCCGGCATCGTTGGGAATTACAACTATGGCGGTTTCAATGATCGAAAACGTCTGGTTGAGGATCTAGCGACGACAATTTTTTTCACCATGCCGAAAGATATTGCCAAAGCCGATCACGATCATTCTACCTTTCTCTGGCAATCCGAAAGTCTTTGGTTAATCACCCAAGCCGCTCGCTGGGGACAGATTGCTGAAATACCCAAAAATGCGGAAGAAGTAGCCAAAAAAGCTTGGAAAACTGATTTATACCGTCAAATCGCCGACGATATGGGTATTGTTTCTCCCAGCGAGGATTATTACGTCGTACCGCCGGGGGCTTTTATCGATCAAAAAGCTTTTGATCCTAGCGATCTCGTCGGTTATCTCAACAGTTTTGAAATTCGCGCCAATTCACCTCAATTCTTTTATTTGCAGGGATAATTAATTATTATGGCCCAATTCTCCTCTGTTCCTAACTCGCTCTCAAGTTCCTTTTCCGGGGAGGAATTTTTAGAGATTAAAAATATCGTTAAAGCTTATCCTCAAGCTGATGGCAGTAATTTTGTTGTTCTTGATGGGGTCAATCTAACTATTGGTTCCCAAGAATACATTTCGGTGATCGGTCATTCCGGTTGCGGCAAATCGACGCTTTTAAAAATTATCGCTGGTTTAGAACAAGCTTCCTCGGGACAGGTGACTTTAGAAGGAAAGTTAATTCGTAAACCGGGGGCTGACCGCATGATGGTTTTTCAGCATTATTCTCTTTTGCCCTGGTTGACAGTGCGAGAAAATATTCGCTTGGCGGTGGATGAAGTTCTTAAAAGTGCTAGTAAAGTTGAAAAAAATAGCCTTGTTAATGAACATTTAGCTATGGTGCATTTAACGGCTGCTGCTGATAAATATCCCGAAGAAATCTCCGGCGGAATGAAGCAGCGGGTGGGCATCGCTCGCGCTTTGGTAACTCGACCGAAAATGCTATTGATGGATGAACCTTTTGGGGCTTTAGATGCGTTAACTAAGCGAAAATTACAACAGGAAGTGCTGAAAATTTGGGAGAGTCACCGGCAAGCGGTGATTATGATTACCCATGATGTAGATGAGGCAATTTTCATGTCCGATCGCATTGTTTTAATGACCAATGGGCCCCATGCTAATATCGGTGAGATTTTAACAGTGCCTTTTACCCATCCCCGGGATCGTCACGCCATGCGAGAAACTCAAGAATATTATGATTTAAGAAATCATGCTCTCGATTTTCTAGAGCGTTATTTTACGGCAGATGAATAGGCGGTGAAAAAGTCAGATAATATCTGTAGGGGCGAAGCATTCGGATGGGAAATCTCCGGTTTCAGCGATAGGTTATTGCCTGAATGCTTCGCCCTTTTTCTGTTAAGATTGGGTCAGAGTAGCCAATTCTAAGGCTAAAGGATCAACCCGGCGTAAATTTGCCCCTAATGCTCTTAATTTACCCTCTAAATTATCATAACCTCGATCGAGGTGATGGAGTCCCTGCACAATAGTAGTCCCCTGGGCTGCTAATCCTGCCACCACCAAAGCTGCCGAAGCGCGTAGATCCGTGGCCATCACCGGTGCCCCGGAGAGGAAAGGCACACCGCGCACTAAAGCCACATTTCCTTTGACCTTGATATCTGCTCCCAGACGCTTTAATTCGGCCACATGACGCAGACGGTTTTCAAAAACCGTCTCATTAACCACGCTACTGCCCTCGGCTAAAGTTAATAGAGCCATAAATTGGGCCTGCATATCCGTGGGAAAACCGGGATAGGGCAGGGTTTCCATATCGGTGGCTTTTAAGTCTCTAGGGATAATCCGGAGACGATTAGGACCATCTTCCACCACTTCCGGACCGATTTCGTGCAGTTTGGCAATTACCGAAGCTAAATGGCTGGGAATTACGGGATAAAGACTAATTTCCGAGCGGGTAATCGCCCCAGCTATCAGTAAAGTCCCGGCTTCAATGCGATCGGGAATGATATTGTAATCGGTACTGTGCAGACGGGAAACTCCCTCAATAACAATTGTATTGGTCCCGGCACCGCGAATTTTTGCCCCCATGGAAACACAAAAATCGGCTAAATCAATCACCTCTGGCTCCTGGGCCGCATTACCGAGAATGGTTTCCCCGAACGCTAAAGTCGCCGCCATCATTAGGGTTTCCGTCGCTCCCACACTGGGATAATCCAGATAAATATTCGCCCCTTTCAGACGACCATTACCCTTAACGCGGGCGTGTACCATGCCGCCGTCAATTAATACATCTGCACCCATTGACTGTAGGCCTCTAACGTGCAGATCCACTGGTCTGGCCCCAATGGCGCAGCCGCCGGGGAGGGGAACTTTTGCTTCTCCTAAACGGGCTAAAATCGGTCCGATGGCGAAAAAACTGGCTCGCAACTGGGAGACGAGATCGTAGGGTGCTTGAGCTTGTTGGAGGTCTCTGCCATCAATCTCTAGTCTATCTCCGGTGTGACGGACTTGCACGCCCAAAGCCGAGAGAATTTGACTCATCCGCTCGATATCGGCTAGGGCAGGTACATTACTAATCTGGCACTCGTCGGAGCAGAGTAAAGCTCCCGCCATAATCACTAGAGCGGCATTTTTGGCACCACTGATCTTGACTTCACCCTCGAGAGAGTGACGACCTTGAATTTCTAAATAGGGATGCTCGGTATCGATAGTCATAGGATCATTCATTTATCTTAGTTGGGAGTCTTGGCTAAGGAAAGCTTCGGTAAAATTAGACTGCATTTTATCAGATTTTTGAACAAATTATCCGTGATTCTACCTCGAAAAACGATTTTTGTCCTAACTAGGGTCTGCTGAAAAAGTTTGTTGATGGAGTTAGGAGTCAGGAGCCGGTCGTCGGTCGTCGGTCGGGGAAGTCAGAATAACAGAATGACCTCGCGCACTGGGAAGCAGAACCCTTTGTAATTGCCTCCGGAAAGTGCAAGGGTTTTGAGTCTCTCGGAGCGATTTCTCAACCTTTATTTCTGGCACTTTTTTCGCCAAAAAAGTGCCAAAACCACATCCCATCCGGCTCTCTATGAGTGGCTCTCCTTCCTGGAGGCGAATGGAGAAGTCAAAACCACTCAGCAGCGGCGTTGGAATGGGTGTTACAAAGCTGATGGCTGACGGCTTGATAACTGCTATACTTTAGTAGTGGAAAATAGAGAGTAATGATCATGACAGTGGTGCTGGTAGTACAGATTATTTGGGCGCTGGCGGCGGCGTTTCTGGCAATTTTGGTGTTATTACACAGTCCCAAAGGTGATGGCATTGGTGGTATTGGCGGCCAATCACAGATTTTTACCAGCGCAAAAACGGCGGAAAAAACCTTAAATCAGGTGACTTGGGTGTTGGGGACGGTATTTATCACCCTAACTATTGTACTGAGCGCCGGCTGGTTAAATCGCTAAATGCTGAGAGGTTGGTTCTCTTTTCTCGGACTCGCAGCCTTGGCGAGTCTTTTGCTTTTTTCCTATTCTCTGATCGCCGACAGTCGCTCATTACCAGAGTTAAAAACCCATCCTTTACCCGCTAATTTAGCCCAATGGCAAGAGCAAAAACAGCCCGGGGATTATTTTGATGCCCTCGAAATCAGTCCCGTGGGGGCCTTGATTTGGTCGCAATTTCCCGTGAAGATTTACGTTCAAAGCGATCGCAGTTCTTGGCTGAGTTTGGTACAACCAGCGATCGCTGAATGGGGGCAGTATTTGCCGATCGAGTTGGTTAATCGCTCAGAATTGGCCGATATCCTCATTGAACAGGAGTTACCGCCGTCAGGAGTCCGTTTTAATCCCGAAACGGGTAAGTTAGAATTGCCCCGGGTGCGTTCTGCCATAACACAATACGAGATTTTTGTCAAGGAAAATCGCTTAACTCATCGGATGAAGATCCGGATTAGTCCCAATTTAGCCGATCGGTCGGCTTTAGCGGCAGCGCGTCACGAATTAGGTCACGCTTTGGGAATTTGGGGTCATAGTCCCCTGGAGACGGATGTGATGTATTTCGCTCAAACTAGAGATATTCCCCCGATTTCTAGCCGGGATATTAACACTTTAAAAAAGGTTTATCAGCAGCCAACTCAGTTAGGTTGGGAGATGGATAAGCTGCCGAATGGTGAGGTACAAAGTTTTCGTTTTCGGGAGACAGGAGACTAGGGGGAGAAAAAAGACGACAGACGACTACAATATTTGTACAATCTCTGATTATGTCAAATTTATCTTATATTTTAGAGCTTGCTGAATATCAGTGGCAGCTTTGCTAGAAAAAGAATACACGGCCGTTTTGATATTTTGGTAGTTATCATCTAGGTCTGATTCTAGGAGAATAATCGCAGTAATTCTTCTAGTCATCTCGCTCACTTCCTGCACTTCTGGGATAGTTAATCCCCGTCCTAATAATTTTTCCTCGCGATAACTTAGCCATTTTTTAATAACTTGATAACCCCCGATGGTATATTCCCACACCCGGGCCGGTATATTTTGCCAATAGGCTCGATCATTGAGATAAATATCATAGGTTTTGGTTCCTAATAATTTTCGCATTTCTGGGCTAATTACGCTCATTTCTGCGGTTGTATATTGTCTGGCGATCGCTTTTCCTTTACCCGGCATTGTCACACCATTTTTACCCCCATGTCCCCAACCGACGTTAATAATTAAATCCCCCTTATCTGGGTTTAAATTTCCCCCATCAGTGCAGGAAATCAAGGCGATTTTTTGCAGTGCAGGGGTCGGTTTTTTGGTGACTCCTATAACTGGGTTTTCTGTGTCTAAAAGAGATGCGATCGCTTGTCCTAGTTCGGCAGATTTAATTAATAATTCTTGGCTATTAGGAAGGGGAATTCTTGGGAAGTCTTGACGAATACCGTCAGCATTTTCCCCAAGATACAAGGGAGAGTAACCAATCGCTAATGCGTGCAGCCAAATTAAGGAAGCATTCTCGATATTTTCATCAAGATTATTAATACCCAGTTGATTTAAGTATTGACGAGATTTTTCCGAGAGATTAGCTTTTGTTTTAACATTTGTATAACTTTCAACATTAAATAATTTATCTTGTTTTTTTGCTTCATGTTTCGCAGAAGGATAAATTAACATGGGAAATGCAACTGCATGACCTCTCATACAATCCCTAGCAAAAAGACTTTGAGTAAATAGAAATGGAATTCCTTCTGGTTGAGCAACTCCTTTAGAACGACTTAATAAAAATAAATTTTTATATGTGTATTGTACATATAAATCTGGCCTTACTCTTTTCCAAACATTAGGGGCTAAAGTAATATAACACCATCTTGTATCATAGGGACGGAAATTATATCTTTTCAGGTTATTTTCTTTAAACGAATCTAATTGATGTGCTTTTTTTCGTACAGTTTTAGCATCAAAAGACGCGCTATCTCGACTTAACCCAGTTTTTAAAGTTAAAAATTCATCCCAGTCAGTTGTTTTATCAAAATACTTTTGCATTCTTAATGATAAAATATCTTGATCACAATCTATAAGTGCATTTGCACGATCTTCATCCATACCCTGTAATGGAATAATTAATGATGAATCTTGACAAGATAAATCTGTTAACTTTGGCCATGCTAAATAGTGAGAAGAAACATCGGAGGAACGGAAAGAATAACGATTAGATGTTTCTGGGTTAGAGACTTGATAAAAAGCATCAAAATCTTGATTATTTAAACTATCTAATAACTGTTCTCGTTTAGCAACTCCCCAGAAATGGCGAAAATAGACATCAACATTTTTATTCCTTACTTCCTTTCTTACCATTAGTCCGATAGTTGTCCCGACTCGAATTCCTTCCTTATTGTATTGAGTAGAAAAAACACTAGGATCGGGATTACCTTCGGGGGTTAACTTTCCCGTTTCGCGACTATCACCATTGAGACAATCAAACCAAAGACGATCAAATTCTTGTAAAAATCTTTGCCGCATCACCACAAAAGAAGGATCACCGAGATAGGAAAAATTAGAAATATAACAAACAACCCCTTTGCCAGTATTTTCTGAAATACATCTTTCCGCTAAACGAAAAAAGCGCACATATAACTCATCCAGATTAAACTTTTTAATCCCCCAATCGGAGATTAAACCCTGTTTATACACTTCCACTAAACCCGCTTCTTCTGCGGGACTGGTTCCAGCAAAAGCATTGTAGGGAGGATTACCGAGAATAACTAAAATCGGTTTACCGCGCTTAACTTCATCAGCTGCCTCTCGTTCCTTATTTAACTCCGGAAAACTTAATTGTAGCTGTTGAATTTTCTGTTTACTTTCCTCATCGGGAGGTTGCCAACCGGTTAAAGCATTAGTCAGATAAATCCCCACCCGTTCACTATCTTCTATTAAAGGTACACCCAAACTTTGCAGGAATAAACCTAATTGTAGATGAGCGACGACAAAAGGAGCGGTTAAAATCTCGAAACCGAAAATTCTTTCTATGGCTGCTTTTTTCACCAAAGCCATGGCTAAAGCACCCGCCCCATTTTCCTGTAAAGTATCGGTAATATAGCGCAAAACCTCGACTAAATAAGCACCAGTTCCACAGCAAGGATCGAGAATATAAACATCGGGATTAGCTAAACCGTCCTCAATATTTAATTCTTCTCGTAAAACTCGATCGACTCGCGCTACCATATAGCGAACAATTTCCGGAGGAGTGTACCAAACTCCCAATTCTTTGCGTAAATCAGGATCAAAAGCTTGCAAAAATGGTTCATAGAAATACTGTACCGCTTGTCCCTCATCGAATTGACGAAAAAATTCCTCTCGTCGCACTCGATTTAAAGCTGCACCGGTCCAATTCAAGACTTCTACTAATCCCAAAGACTTTAACTTACTCGGTGCGGCGATCTGCTCAAATAGGATCGCTAACATGGGAACATGGAGATGGTGGGCTGCGGATTTCCAATCGAACTTATCCTCTTTATCCTCGCGATTGAGGTTTTGCTTGTGCCATAATACCCAAGCGGAAAATAAACCATAAAAGAGGGTTTGCACGAGGGTAGAACGGAAAAATTTATTTCCCTGTTCCCGTTCAAATTTGATACCGAGGGCATTTTCTAAAGCTTGACGAATATTGGCCAGAGCGGGAAGATCGGAATGATGTTCTAAGCGTGCTTTTGCGTCCCGCGCATAGGAAGCAAGAAACCAAGCAACATCGGCCGGTGAGGTGATAGGAGCCGCCTGTAAAAGCACTCTCTTTAGGTATTCTAAGAGGCTATCACCGTGTTCGGCGGCGAATTTGGATGGATTTGAGGTTTTTAGCCAAAACTCGGCTTCTGATGGGGCTAAACTATAGGCTTCTAATTCTACCGGTTGACCTTGGCTATTGCGACCGATGAGCAGAAAATCGCGATAATTGCTGACTAATACTTGACCGTATTTTTGCCAGTATTTTTGTACTTGCTCGCTGGTGGCGATTTTTTTGATATCTTCTTTGGTTCCCTTAATCTCGATCGCACCTCTTTCGGGAAAAATCGCCGTAAAAGGTTCTAATTCTTGATTTTTGGGGAATTGATCGACATTAAAAAGTCCCCCGTCCGGCAATCCCGCACCCTGATTTCTGAGGTTGATAATGCAGCGCACTCGCGGTTTTAGGGTTTTACCGATTTCGTTAAGGAGGGTTTCGAGAGTGCCGTAGTAGGAGGTTTCTTTTACCGCTGCTTGGGAGGAGTGGATTTCGTGCAGGTTGCGAAAATAATTGACGAGGGGATTCATAAAAGTGGCAGGAACATCACCCAATTAAGAATAATCAACCAGTTACGAACATAGTGCCGAATATCTAATACATAGATTGCAAAGTTCTGTAATAATTGCTTTGATTTAATCCATAGATTTTTCGAAAAGATTTATGAATATAAAAACTATCTAATCCAGGAATCAGCTTAACCCATATATATCCTTTTTGGATTAACAAGTTATGTATAAATTCACTTGGCCTCTCGATAGTCATACTATTAAAAATATACTTGTTAAAGGGGAAATCTGCGAGAATTCTAGTTTCAGCACCTTCTACATCTATCGACAGGTAATCGATCACCTCAGGAGCTTCGTGTTCCTCTAAAATATTCGCTAAAGTTTTCGTTTTTAACCGGATGACTTCTCCATTTTTAATGTTTTCTTTTTTTCGGTTATCAGTATCTTCATCGATAATTCCTCCATAAAGATTGTTGCAGATAAAATCAATTTCTTTCTCTCGGTCATCCACACAAACATTCAAGCAAATAGCACTTCTATTTCTTTTTAGCTGTTCAAAATATATCGGGTTCGCCTCAATGCAAATGCCCGACCATTGATAGCATTTTTCTAATAAATAAGTGTTATTGATTTTTATCCCATCCGCAGAACCTATCTCTACAAAATACCCCTTATCTTTGTGATCGAAGGCCTCATTAATGACCCAGTAGTCCTGTCCAGCTTGCGACAAACTTTTTCGACTGGTAAGTCGCTTCTCCCGTAAAATTTTATATAAAGAACTCTGGTTTAAAGAATCGATGATATTTTGCGGCAATAACTTTTTAAAGCTATAGGCGGAATCCCCTAAAATCTTGTTAATGTTTTGCATTTTGAGTGATTATGGTCTTGCGTAAAGTATATCTAAAGTGTCTGGTAAACTTTACCGTGTATTTTTCAAAAAGTCAAGGGGTATTTTATCGGAGATACGGCACAAAATGTTCCTGTGCTTGGGTATAGCTAGTATAGGTGGTGGGGATGGGCAGCATAGCCATTAATCAACTCCGCAGTCAAAAAATTAATCATTGGATGGATTTGAGGTTTTTAGCCAAAACTCGGCTTCTGACGGGGCTAAACTATAGGCTTCTAATTCTACCAGTTGACCTTGGCTATTGCGACCGATGAGCAGAAAATCGCGATAATTGCTGACTAATACTTGACCGTATTTTTGCCAGTATTTTTGTACTTGTTCGCTGGCGGCGATTTTTTTGATATCTTCTTTGGTTCCCTTAATCTCGATCGCGCCTCTTTCGGGAAAAATCGCCGTAAAAGGTTCTAATTCTTGATTTTTGGGGAATTGATCGACGTTAAAAAGTCCCCCGTCCGGCAATCCCGCACCCTGATTTCTGAGGTTGATAATGCAGCGCACTCGCGGTTTTAGGGTTTTACCGATTTCGTTGAGGAGAGTTTCGAGAGTGCCGTAGTAGGAGGTTTCTTTTACCGCTGCTTGGGAGGAGTGGATTTCTTGCAGGTTGCGAAAATAATTGACGAGGGGATTCATTAGGAGTGTTGTAAAAATCAAAAATTGTTGTTAGGGTTAGGAGTCAGGAGTCGGTCGTCAGGAGTCAGGAGAATTAAGAATGAATAATAATTAACTAAATAGTCTATTTACATATTTTATGCCATTTAATCCTTATTTTTGCCATTTTTGAACCCTCAAAAATTAATTATCGGTCGCAACTAGCTTCTGAAGCCTAATCCTGGTCAGGCGTTTGCTTACGGGCCCTCTCTACTCGCACTTAGAAATTAATTGAATGGAAAGAGCTTCTACGGTACAGTGAAAGTTAACGTTACTGTTGTAAAAAACCTAATCCCATGAATCGTCGTGAATTTGTTGCCCTCGTTGGTGTTGGCGGAGCCATGGCCTGCGCCCCAGAAATCCTAGGGACGGCTACCGACCAAGAGATGACCCCGGCCCAAGCGGCGGATGGCTTTGTGAAAGTGACGGGCATTACCCTCAAAGAATTGGAAGCCAAAGGCAGTTTTCTGGATAAAAAATCCCCGGTCGGCTCCTTGCTCCTAATCTGGGAGAAAAAGACGAAAAAGATCAGTGCAGTAAACCCGACTTGTACCCATGAAGGCTGTACGGTGAAATGGAATACTGGCGCACAGATTTTAGCTTGTCCCTGCCATCCGGGAAAATTTACCGCCACTGGGGTCGTCACGAATAAACCCCCAAAAGGCAATCTAACCACCTATCAAGTCAAGGTCGAAAAAGACGTTATTTTCGTGAAAAAAGCTTAACGGGGTTGACGGAATACCATGCCTTTGGGGACACGGGTAGAATTAGTGACTCTCTACTCGCACTTAGAAATTAATTGAGTGGCATCGATACCAAATTAGGTTACACTTCATCTTAAGAAAGGCTGTCACCAGAGATGGTATATTTTGACCATAGTATAGCTCGCTAGTTTAGATTTGTTCAATTGGAGAAATAAGATTAGATAAAATTTCGTTCCATTTTAATTTATGAATAGTTTGTAATTCCGAATCTATTTCAATTAGATGGGAATAGCTATTGACAAATTCTTCTGGAGATGATATCAGTCTCAGATAATATTTAATTGTCGGTATAATACCATTGGTGATTATTTGACAACCATGGTTGTTTTTGATAATTTGAATCTCGGACATGATTAACTCCACTTCTGTGGGTTTAACATCAAAAGATGATAGGATATAATATCTTCTCGGATTAAATTTAATAATTTTATCTTTGGCAATTCGGAGAATTTGTAAATCAATGTACTTACCATGCTTAATTTCAATAACTTCTACTAATTGTTTATTTTTATCAAAAATCTCAATATCTCCTGCACTACCAGAAGTTAGATCGGAAGCTGTGTGACTGCCTAGGGGTTTTAATGTGCAGGATTTGTATCTTTCTACTTCTATAATTAACCTTTGATAAATTGCATATAGTGCTAAAACAGGTAACTTGGAAGCTCTGCGAGTTTGATAATTGAAACTAAAATGATTTTCTAGGCAACTGCTCAAAGTATTGATGTCAAAAGGTTCAGGATTATCTATCTTCAAAATTTTAATCTTTTGAGTCTGGATAATCTGATTAACTTGATGAAGTAAAAGCGTTAAAATAACTTCAGCTTGTTGAGGATTAGTTTCAATAAAATCAATTAAACCCAGAAAAGCATCTTTGGTTTTTTGATTACTAATTTTACCTTGATAATCTAAAGTATAGGGAAAGGGTTGTTCTAAAGAACGAGTTAGCCAGCCACTTTCTGCCATAGCTGGTAATCCCAATTGTTTCAAGGTGGGAGTAATATACTGAGTATCAATAGTTCTTCCTGAAAATCCTCCGGGTAAATTAGTTTGATGGTATCTAATATCTTGATTAGGATAGAGAATTTTATGAACTAATAAAGTTATTAAAACCGTATAAACTGCCTTTTGTTTTGAGCAATTAGTAGCAATTTGTTGGATATAGTTTTGATAGGGTTGAGGGAGCAGTGGTTGCCGATCATCTAAATTTAAGGATTGGTCATAAATTTCTAATAACTTTTCTTTATGGTTCATAAAATCTAATCCGATAATTTCCAATTGAATATTCTGACGAGAAAAAGAAAACTCCTTTAAGGATACTCTAGAATTGGTTTCAAAAATATGTTTCTTAATGGCAATAGCCAACTCTTGAATCATGGGAATACAAACCGAATTCCCCACCTGTTTATAAGACTCAGCTAAGTTAGGATGAATTTGAAAACTATCGGGAAACTTCATCAGTCGATAGCATTCTTGGATAGTTAATTTACGCACCTGATCTTGTTCGGGTATATAAATAAAAAAACGTCCAGATGTTTCCTGAGATGGTATAGTAGGATGTACTCCATCGATCGAATAAATTCGGTTAGGTTGATGATGAACCCGGGATAAATGTTCTGTATTTGGTCTGATACCTTTTTTCCAGATAGTTTTATTGCGATAACCGACAAAAATTAATCCTGATGGTTGTAAGGTAGGATTATCAATGAGAGTATATTCTTTTTTATCTAAGTATTCAAAATTGCCTTGAGGAGACAGAAAATCCCGTAACTTAGGTATTGGTGAAGTATATTTTAATGAGTTGAAATTAAATTTTTTATTTTGGGTAGCAATAATAATAATTCTTTCTCGATTTTGCGGCACACCAAAATCCTTGGCATTTAAGAGCTTATAATCAACTAAATAACCCAGTTCTTCCAAAGAACGCAAAATAATATCTAAGTTTTTGCCTTTGTCGAGGTGAATTAGGTGTTTAACATTTTCCAGAAGAATTATTTTCGGCTTTTTTAATTCGACTATTTCGCAGATGTGAAAAAATAGAGTTCCCCTTGTATCTCTAAATCCGGCTCGTTTTCCAGAAATGCTAAAGGGTTGACAGGGAAATCCTGCTGTCAACACTTCAAAATCAGGGAGGTCATGGATAGCAATTTTTCTAATATCTTGATCGGGAATTTCTTGAAAATTATTGAAATATACTTTTCGACAGTTTTCGTCTATTTCACAAGAATATACACAGTCATAACCAACGCTCTCAAAAGCTAATCTAAATCCTCCAATACCAGCAAAAAGATCGATAAATCTGAGTTTTTCGTTTGTCATTGCCAAATTATGACACCAAAGATAGCCAAAGTGAATATATCCTAAATTTTAGCAAATGTTCCGACTTATGCAGCGATAAAAACTGTAGTCTAAATAATTAAGGTTAATATGTCCCCATATAATCAATTTGGAGATACTAGATTAGGCATAATTGAGTAAAAATTCGCACAATTTCGGTTTCAGACTTCTGCGGCTTTTTCTTGCTCAATCTCGGTCTCCAATTCTTGACGTAATTCTTCTAGAGAAGTGGTGGCAGCTGTCTGAGATAATCTTTCTTGTGACCAATTTAAGGACTGAAAAAGTCGTTGAGCGTTAGCTGGAGAGCGCAAAAGATAAACTTCTTCTAATAAAGCGGATAATTCGTCAGCAGCAATCAAGGCCACATCATGATGACCCTGACGTTGGACAATAACGATCGAGTTTCCCAGTTCTACTTGTTCTAAAACCTGAAGAAAATGTTCTTGTGCTTGGGTATAGCTAGTATAGGTGGTGGGGATGGGCAGCATGGCCATTAATCAACTCCGCAGTCAAAAAATTAATCAATGGGTGCGTTAACCAAGAGTAACGCACCCCAAAGAAATTACACCGAAGTTAAGGTTTTCTCCGCGCTAATTTGCGCTTCGGGACTATCCGCTTCCGAGGGAGGGACCACTTGCCAGAATTGACCGAGATAGCTATCCCAATTAGCTAAAATTAACTTACCTTTGGGGCTATTAGTGCGTTCTACATGGGCCTCAATTAAAGATTTTAACTGTTCCGCACCGGCAGCCGTGCCAACCCGTTGAATCTTGACAATTTCGGGGTTAAGTTTCTCCGGTAGGGACGGATCAAGGATATAAGCTAATCCTCCCGTCATCCCGGCGCCGACGTTGCGACCGACGGAACCAAGCACGACAATTACCCCACCGGTCATGTATTCACAGAGGTGATCCCCGGCCCCTTCGATAACCGCTTTCGCAGTGGAATTGCGGACAGCAAAACGTTCACCAGCGCGACCATTAGCGTATAACACCCCACCGGTGGCCCCGTAGAGACAGGTATTACCGATAATAGCGTTATCTTCGGGCTGATAATTGGCGTTTTGGGGCGGTAAGATGACAATTTCGCCACCGTAGATGCCTTTACCCACATAATCGTTAGCTTCTCCCTCTAAATGGAGATTGACACCGGGTAAATTAAATGATCCGAAACTTTGACCCGCTGCGCCCTGGAAATTGAGCTTAATTTCGCCTTCAAAGCCATCATTACCGTATTTTTGGGCAATTACTCCCGCAATTCTCGCCCCGACGGAGCGATCGGTATTGACAATCCTGTAGGTTTTGCTGACGGTTCCCTGTTGCTCGATCGCCTGTTTAATCTCGCTATCGGCTAGAATTTCGTCATCGAGAACAGCACCGTTACTATGTACTTCCTCGTGCTGCAACCAAGAGCGATCGCTGCGGCCATCGGGTAAATTCAATAAACAATCGAGATTGAGGGATTCTGTCTTAGTTAAACGAGCATCGGAGCGCACTTTTAACAGATCTGCCCGGCCAATCACCTCATTTAAACTGTGATAGCCTAATTTCGCCAATAATTGCCGCGTTTCCTCAGCCACCAAAGTAAAGAAATTGACCACATGAGCGGGAATTCCTGGAAAACGAGATCGCAGACGTTCCTGCTGGGTAGCGACTCCCACAGGACAATTATTCGTGTGACAGACGCGGGCCATGATGCACCCCTCGGCAATCATGGAAATGGAACCAAAACCGAATTCCTCCGCACCCATCAGAGCAGCCATGAGGATATCCCAACCGGTTTTCAGTCCCCCATCTGCACGCAAAATCACCCGATGACGCAGTTGATTTTCCATTAACATCCGATGCACTTCCGTTACTCCCAATTCCCAGGGACTACCCGCGTGTTTGATCGAACTTAGGGGTGATGCACCTGTACCACCATCGTGGCCAGAAATCTGGATAATATCAGCGTTAGCTTTGGCAACTCCGGCCGCAATTGTGCCGATACCGATCTCGGCCACTAATTTGACGGAAACTTTGGCCCGGGGGTTAATTTGGTGTAAATCGTAGATTAATTGCGCTAAATCTTCGATCGAGTAGATATCGTGGTGAGGAGGGGGAGAAATCAAAGTTACTCCCGGTTTCGATCGCCGTAACATGGCAATATAGGAACTGACTTTTTTCCCGGGTAATTGACCTCCTTCTCCCGGTTTTGCTCCCTGGGCCATTTTAATCTCTAGCTGTTTTCCACTCATTAAGTATTCGGGAGTGACTCCAAAACGACCCGAAGCTATCTGTTTAATGGCAGAATTAGCTGTATCACCGTTTTTTAAGCCGTTTAGATGGGGCATGGTCACGGAATGTCCTTCTGCATCCACATCGCTTAAGCTGGTGTAGCGGATCGGATCTTCTCCCCCTTCTCCGGAATTGGACTTACCTCCGATGCGATTCATGGCGATCGCTAGGGTTTCGTGTGCTTCCCGGCCTAAGGCACCGAGGGACATTCCCCCTGTGCAGAAGCGTTGCAGGATACTTTCGATCGATTCTACTGCTTCGATGGCAATTGAGGCTCGATCGCTGTTAAATTCTAATAGATCCCGTAAAGCGGTGACAGGTCTTTGCTGCAAGATTTGACGATAGGTTTCGTAATGGTCGTATCCTTCACCTTGGGAGTGAGCGGCCACGGCTTTATGGAGTGCTTTCGCCATTTCTGGGGAATTCATGTGGTATTCTCCCCCCGGACGGTAGTTGACAAAACCGTAGTTTTCTAGTTTTTTAGCGGTAAGATTGGGGAAAGCTTTGCTGTGGAATGCGATCGCTTCTTGGGCCACCTCAGCAATGCTTAAACCCCCGACGCGACTGGTAGTACCGTTAAAAGCTAGTTTAACTAAATCTGCCGATAATCCGATCGCCTCGAAAATTTGCGCCCCATGGTAGGAAGATAGGAGAGAAATACCCATTTTCGAGAGGATTTTCAGTAATCCTGCTTCTACGGATTTGCGGTAATTAATTAGGGCTTTTTCGAGGCTAATAGCTTCTAATTTGCCGTTTTCCATCAATTTCTGGGTTTTTGGCTCGATCCACCACTGGGCGATCGTTGCTAACGCAAGATAGGGACAAACTGCGGAAGCACCATAACCAATTAGACAAGCGAAGTGATGGGTACTCCAACACTGGGCCGTATCGATAACGATCGAAGCTTTTAAACGCAAGTGTGAGCGAATCAGGTGATGATGGACTGCACCAACAGCTAATAAAGGGGGAATATAGCTAGTTTTTTCGTCAATAGGAGCAGTTCTGTCACTGAGAATTAAAATTTCTGCTCCCGATGCTACTTTCTTGGCGGCCTCAGCGCACAAATTAGCGATCGCATCCTCTAATCCCCCCGGTCCGGTGGTCAGATCATAAAGGGTGGAAAGTTCGGCTGTTTTGTAGCTAGAGGTTTTAACTTTGGCTAATTCCGCATTATTAAGCAGGGGAGAGTTTAATTTCAGTAAATGTGCGTCATCAACCCCCAATTTCAGGATATTACCCCGTCGTCCCAGATACATAGTCAAGGACATGACTAAACTTTCCCGTAAAGGATCGATGGGAGGGTTAGTAACTTGGGCAAAACGTTGTTTAAAGTAATCGTAGAGAAGATGGGGTTTACTGGAGAGGACCGCTAGGGGAGTGTCATCACCCATACAGAAAGTCGGTTCTTTTCCCTGTTCTGCCATGGGGACGATAATCAGATCCACATCTTCGGATGTATAACCGAAAGCGGTTTGCAGGGGAAGGAGATGACTAGGGGTGGGAATGTCTATCGCTGTTTCTTTGTCAATAAAGGTGCGTTGGGATTTCACCCATGCACCGTAGGGATTAGCTCGGGCAATTTCCTGTTTAATCGGCCAATTACGCTTAATTTCGCCTTTTTCTAGGTCAACTGCGATCATTTGACCGGGGCCGAGACGACCTTTTTCCATAATGGTGGTTTCATCGAGGGGAATAGTTCCTGCTTCCGAGGAAACGACGATATAACCGTTGTTAGTAATGCTATAACGGGCCGGTCGCAAACCGTTGCGATCCAAACAAGCGCCGACGATTCCCCCGTCACTGAATACCAGTAAAGCTGGACCGTCCCAGGGTTCCTGTAAACCGCTATAGTATTCGTAGAAGTCGATAATTTCGGGATAATCCTGTAAATCCGGCTGATTATTGTAGGCCTCCGGCACTAGGATCATAGCCGCTTCTAGGGGACTGCGGCCGGTTCTCACCAATAATTCTAGGGCGCTATCGAGGTTATAGGAGTCGCTGTTAGCGGGGTTAACAATGGGAGTCAGGGATTGTAATTCTTCGTGGGTCCAACCTTGGGTTTCTAAAGCGGGTTCCCGGGCCGACATCCAGTTAATATTGCCCAAAAGGGTGTTAATTTCGCCGTTATGACCCAATAAGCGCATCGGTTGAGCGAGGGGCCATTTCGGTTGGGTATTGGTGCTAAAACGTCGGTGATAAATGGCAAATTGACTGCTATAGGCGGGATTTTGCAGGTCTAGATAGAATTCTCGCAGGATTTCGCCCCGTACCATGCCTTTATAGACAATGGTGCGACAGGAAAAGGAGCAGAAATAGAAATCATCAGCCAGTTGCTTACCGACTTCAGAACGGGCAATATAGAGTAGGCGATCAAATTGAGAACCGGCTAAATCGGGGGAAGTAACCAGAATTTGCTCGACGTAGGGTTGATTTTCCCTTGCTTGTCTTCCGAGGACTTCGGGACGGACGGGAACAGCACGCCAACCTAAAATCTTAATATTATATTTATTGACAATTTCCTCGATATGTGCTTTGGCGTCGGTGCGTTCTTGGGCTGCTTGGGGAAGAAAGACCATACCCACCCCTAGGCGCTCAGATTCTGGCATATTTAAGCCATTCTCGGCGAACCAAGGAGCGAGGACATCTCTGGGGATAGCGGTCATCATACCGGAACCGTCACCGGAATCCTGATCGGCGCTGCAGCCTCCCCGGTGTTCCAAACAACCTAAGGCTAAAAGGGCCTGTTCAATCAGTTGATGGCTGCCAGAACCGCGCACATCGGCCATAAAACCGACTCCGCAAGCGTCCCGTTCCTCTACGAGCCATCGTGGACCCCAATAGGGATCGATTTGGTGTATATTGTCGGTTTTTAGGTTATTTTGTTGCGCCATAGAAGTTATCCTTACGGTCGTTGTCTAGAAGGGTGAGATAGTTGGTCTGCTGAAAGGGTCAATCTAGAATAGAATTTTTTTTGATCTTGCCGTTTCGATTGTCGCTGATTTTTCCTAATTTTTGTCTGTTGCCATCTTTATCTTGGCCAGTCTGAGGAATCACAGGGGATCTACCATGATATAGTAGCTCTCAGGAATTGTCATCGAAAATCCCCTGGGCAGGGTGTGGGTGAAACATCTAAATTTACCTTGTTATTCTATCAATTGCCAGCCAAATATACACCTTTATCTTCTTACAATAAACTAAAGACCACATTTCATCACACTCTATAATTAATTGGCCTTTTGATTTTTCAGCAAACCTTTACTTGATGCGGGACAGCCAGCAATTTATTGTTGGCCGTGAGCGCAGCGTTCGACCGACGAGGGGGGGATTTTGTTCTGTGCTAGGCTGATATTTGAGTGAGCCAGACACGAGCCAGAAAAAGATATTTATCAGAAAAGTCATGATCAAGCTAGAGGTTTAAGGATTGATTTGAGCCAATTATTTTTATTAATAAATATTTTATACACTTCATACCAGATAAGCAAGAGGGCTACAGCACTACTACCAAATTATTACCTCACGCCGAAGTCCGAAGACTCAATCTTTGCCAATCAGTCGGTTCAAGTCTGTAACTTGTCTTGGCGATCTTCTAGCTTTGACTGGCGTTTTTTTGACTCTCCCCCGTCTTTTTACCATTTTCGTCGGCTGATAAGGACTCTCCCCCCCCAGTTGAGGGCTTTTTGCTCCATCTGTCTCTAGTTTTTGTAAGATATTTTGGTTTATCGAGGTGTCCTATAGGTTGTCAAGGCGCGAGAAATCGCTACAATCATTCCAGCAGAGGTGATAGTAATCCCTCGATCATCCATTTGTTAACGATCGCTAATGATCAGACAAACTCGGTTTTCTCAAGCGGTTTCGAGACAGCGAACCCCTGAGTTTCCCGGTCGATCATGGACGGTGAGCTTGTCGAATCCGTCGATCAAGCCTCCACATTTCGACAAGCTCAATGACCACTGGCCTTTTTTTGGAGTTGATCGAACCATGTTGCAAGGATGGATTCAAATCGCGCTCACGATCCTGATAATCGTGGCAATCACCCCCTTTTTCGGGCGGTATATGGCTAGGGTTTTCATGGAACGGAGAACCCTACTCGACCCACTGTGCGATCGAGCCGAGATTCTTCTTTACTCCCTCGTCGGGGTGAGAGGGAAAGAGAATATGACCGGCTGGCAGTACACCCGCGCCGTTCTCTACAGTAACGCGGTGATGGCAATTCTGGTTTTTTCCCTGATTGCGGGCCAAGGATTCCTTCCCCTCAACCCGACGGGGATCCCCGCCCCTTCTTGGGACACCACGCTACATACGACGATTTCCTTTATCACCAACACCAACCAACAGCATTATTCCGGAGAAACCACCCTCAGCTACGGGAGTCAGATCTGGGGTCTTGGCTACCAGATGTTCACCTCGGCCGGAACCGGTCTAGCGGTGGGGATCGCCTTTATTCGGGGACTGACGGGGCGACCGTTGGGCAATTTCTACGTCGATCTGATCCGCTCGATCACCCGTATCCTCTTACCGATCTCGATCGTGGGGGCAATTGCCCTGATCATCGCCGGGGTCCCGGAAACCCTCGCGGGCCCGGCGATCTTGCCGACGCTAGAAAACCCCAACCTCAGTCAGGCGATCGCCCGCGGTCCGGTGGCCCACTTCGAGATTATTAAGGAATTGGGAGAAAACGGCGGTGGCTTTTTTGCCAGCAACTCGGCCCACCCCTTGGAAAACCCGAACGGATTCGTCAATCTGGTGCAGTTGGTAGCGATTCTCTCGATTCCCACCTCCCTGATCTATACCTACGGGGTTTTCGCCGATAATCTCAAGCAAGCTTGGTTAATCTATCTGATTCCCCTCGGTATTTTAATCGGCTTTACGATCATCACCGCGATCGGGGAATATAACGGCAACCAGGCGGTTAACTCGCTGCTTGGGGTGGAGCGAGCGGTTAACTTCGAGGGCAAAGAAGTACGCTTCGGTTGGGCGCAATCGGCCCTGTACGCGGTAACTACCACGGCCACCATGTGCGGTGCGGTGATCGCCATGCACGATTCCTTGATGCCGAACGGCGGCTTCGCCACCCTCTCGAATCTGTTCCTGCAAATCGTTTTCGGCGGCCAGGGAACCGGCCCCGCCTACCTGTTTGCCTATCTGATCCTTGCGGTATTCGTCACCGGGCTAATGGTGGGAAGAACCCCGGAATTCCTCGGGCGCAAAATTGAGAAACGGGAAGTGGTGTTAGCCAGTTTTTTAATTCTGCTGGTTCACCCGATCGCCATCCTCATCCCTGGAGCGATCGCCCTGGCCTTTCCCGACTTTCAGGGCATCAGTAACCCTGGTTTTCACGGATTATCTCAAGTTATCTACGAGTACGCTTCCGCCGCCGCCAATAACGGGTCGGGATTCGAGGGACTGGGGGATTCCCAACCCGCGCCGCTCGCAATTGCGGCCGGGGCGAAACCGACGATTACCGCTCTCTGGTGGAATCTCAGCACCTCCTTCAGTTTACTGGCTGGACGGTATATCCCGATCGCCGCCCTGCTCTTGTTGGCCGATGGGATGTCCCGCAAACAAACAGTTCCCGCCACCACTGGAACCCTCCGCACCGATACCGGACTCTTTACCGGCGTGACGGCGGGGGTGATTTTAATTCTCGGCGCGCTCACTTTCTTGCCGATATTGGCCCTCGGGCCGATCGCGGAAGCCTTTCAAATCACCAGGATGATCGGCTAGGAGTTTGGATAATTTATGAGAACGAACAAAGGAAATTCTAAATCCTCCCGCCCGTTGCGAGTGCCGAGAGGTCGCCGGGACGACCGCCGCCATACCCCCAAGGTAAACCGGACAGGTCTCTATCAACGCGCGATCCGGCAGTCCTTCCTCAAACTCGACCCGCGCATCGCCGTGCGTAACCCGGTCCTGTTCGTGGTCTGGTTAGGAACGATCGTCACGGCCCTGGTCACGATCGACCCGCATCTATTCGGCACGATCGCCGGGGAGAGGGGACAACAACGGCTACTTAACGGCATCATCACCCTGATCCTCTTCTTCACGGTGCTGTTCGCCAACTTCGCCGAGGCGATCGCCGAGGGACGGGGAAAAGCCCAGGCCGATGCCCTGCGCTCCACCCGCAGCGACACGATGGCCCGGAAAATCCTTGCCGACGGCTCGATCGAGTCGGTCAGTTCCACGGCCTTGGGTCGGGGCGATCGGGTAAAACTGGTGGCCGGGGACGTGATTCCCGCCGACGGGGAAGTGATCGAGGGAATCGGTTCGGTGGATGAATCGGCGATCACCGGAGAATCAGCCCCCGTCCTCAAACAACCCGGCACCGACATCGCCAGTTCCGTCACCGGCGGCACCAGGCTTCTCTCGGACGAGTTGACAGTGCGGATCACTCAAGAGCCCGGCCAGGGTTTTATCGATCGCATGATCTCCCTTGTGGAAGGGGCCGAGCGCACGAAAACCCCCAACGAGATCGCGCTGACGGTACTTCTGGCCGTGTTAACCCAAGTCTTTTTAATTGTCGTGGCCACGATTCCCTCGATCGGGAACTATATCGCCGGTTTCCTGGAAACGAGCCTTGGACCGGCGGTTGCGGATACCTTTCGGGCCGGTTCCAGTATCGCCATCTTGATCTCGCTCCTCGTCGCCCTCATTCCCACGACGATCGGCGGTTTATTGAGCGCGATCGGCATCGCCGGGATGGATCGTGTGGCTCAGTTTAACGTCATCGCCACCTCCGGGCGCGCGGTGGAAGCCTGCGGCGACGTGAATACCCTCCTTCTCGACAAAACGGGAACGATCACCCTCGGAAACCGACTGGCTGACGAATTTATCCCCGTGAACGGTCATAACCTCGAGGAATTAGCCCGCATCTGTCTAGCGGCCAGCCTTTTCGACGAAACCCCGGAAGGACGCTCGATCATTGCCTTAGCCCGGAATTTGGGCGCAAACCTCGATATCGATGGCCAACCCGGCGAGGGAATCGAATTCTCCGCTCGTACCCGCATGAGCGGCACCGATAGGGCCGGCGAGGAATACCGTAAGGGAGCCGTGGACGCGATTAAAGGTTTCGTCCGTTCCCGCGGTGGTTCCGTTCCCGAGACCCTCGATGAGGCACAGGAAAGGGTTTCCCGTTTGGGGGGAACTCCCCTCGCCGTCTGTCGGGGTAACGATATCTACGGGGTGATCTATCTCAAGGACATCGTGAAGCCAGGATTAAAAGAGCGTTTCGACCAATTACGGCGTATGGGTGTGAGAACGATCATGCTCACCGGCGACAACCAGATCACGGCGGCGGTGATCGCGGCGGAGGCGGGGGTGGATGATTTTATCGCCGAGGCCACCCCAGAAGATAAGATCGAGGTGATCCGTCGCGAGCAAGCCAAGGGCAAGTTAGTTGCCATGACGGGAGACGGAACCAACGACGCACCGGCACTGGCCCAGGCTAATGTCGGTGTGGCGATGAACTCCGGAACCCAAGCGGCGAAGGAGGCAGCTAATATGGTGGATCTCGATTCCGACCCGACCAAGCTGATCGATTTAGTGACCATCGGCAAACAGTTACTCATTACCCGCGGCGCCCTGACCACGTTTTCCGTAGCTAACGATATCGCTAAGTATTTCGCCATTATCCCGACGATTTTCGCCGCTGCCGGGATCGGTGCTTTAAATATCATGGGTTTGAAAAGCGCTCAATCGGCGATCGTCTCAGCCCTGATCTACAATGCCCTGATTATCCCCGTTTTGATTCCCCTAGCACTTAAAGGCGTTCAATTTCGCCCGCTCACTGCTGACCAACTATTGCGGCGCAATATCCTCATCTACGGCGTGGGAGGCATGATTGCGCCGTTTATTGCTATTAAGATTATTGATGAGATAATTTCAGCGATCGGGTTGAGGTAATGGCAAAATCGGCAATATTTAAGCCTAGTTTATTCGGATTGAGGCACTCGAATCGGGATTTTAACCAAAAAGAAACCTGGAGTAAAAATCGATTTAATTCCTCATTTCCAGCTTCTTTGTGCGCTTACTTAGATGGGAAAGGACTGAAAAATGTATATCTGAAACTTGATGAAAATTTAAAAGTTCAACCTGCGGAGTTAAGTACACAAGAGTTATACGGTCTAGCTCCCGATTCCGATAATTTATTTTATGCTTTCGAGAGTCAATTTACGCCGTATAATCAATTTGTAATCGGTAGTTTGCCTAGAGTCGATCTAGTAACCCAGAGAATCGATAACGGTAATTGTCTTCGAGGTCTGGAAATTAAATTAACCGCTTTACCAGACAATACAACTTGTGACTTAGAAGATATTCGTTATGGATGTGAAATAGTGGTTAGACCAGATACCATTGTGTATCTCGCCTGTAGTATAATTAATCACATTAGGCAAAATATACAAAAATTACAGGAGATTATCGGTAGTGATTTCGATTCTATTCAAGACTGGACAGAACCGAGAGAGGTAATGCCTTATTTACTATCAATAGTTGGCGTTATTGACCGACTATCGCTTGATTTATTGCCCTATCAACAACCATTTTTAATACAGCCTATCTGGAAAACGGAAGGCAAATCTTCAAAATTGGCAGAGCAATGTTTAGATGTGTTCGTTTGGAGCGATCTAGCTTTCACTCGGCTATTCGTAGATCTGACTAAATTTGAAGCGAGAATAGAAAAAAGTATTTCCAGACAAATACGTTCTGCGATATGGCTGTTCAAAATGCTTGACGATTTCAGCAAACAGGAGCGCATCAATCATAGAAAAATAATCGATCAACTTTCTTACAATACAAAAAACGATAAAGCGTTTGCATTAAGCGGCAAAATTACCAACCGGTATATGCGTTCAGAAATTTTGCATCGACCCAGAATTAACAAGTCAGAAATCAGAGAAATTATTTGAGGAGGTGGACAAAATTTATTGAGTCCTGAAAGGCGATTTGATACTATTATTTATAATTCACCCGATTTGTTTAATTTAGAGGAGGGAGCAAAATGATCACAATCGATTTATTCGCTGGTTGTGGTGGTTTATCTTTAGGTTTCCAGAAAGCGGGGTTTACTATTGTGGCCGCATTTGATAATTGGATACCTGCTATAGATGTCTATAGAAATAACTTTAGTCATCCGATATTTAATGTCGATTTATCTAGAGAATCTAGCCAAGAAATATTTGCTCAATATAATCCTGAGATTATTGTCGGCAGCCCTCCTTGTCAAGACTTTTCCAGTGCTGGGAAGAGAGACGAGGGTTTAGGACGAGCGAATCTAACGCTCACATTCGCCGAAATTGTAACTGGAGTAAGTCCCCAATGGTTTGTTATGGAAAATGTGGATAGAATTGAGAAAAGTAAAATACTCACTCAAGCAAAACAAATTTTTAAAAGCCATGGTTATGGTTTAACTGAAAAAGTTATTAATTCTTGTTACTGCGGAGTTCCTCAAACTAGAAAAAGATATTTTCTGATCGGTAAAATGAAGGAAGAAGATGATTTTTTAATCGATGAGATCAATGAAAATCTATCAAGTCAACCTCTGACTGTATTTGACTATATGGGCAAAGAATTAGATATAGAATACTATTATAGACATCCTAGAAGCTATCAAAGAAGGGCGATATTCAGTATTTATGAACCTAGCCCTACTATTCGAGGAGTAAATCGACCAGTTCCCAAAACCTATCGACAACATCCCGGTGATGCTTGTCATCTTAAGGAAAAATTAAGACCGCTAACAACGAGGGAGCGAAGCTATATTCAAACTTTTCCTAAAGACTTTATTTTTACAGGAACAAAATCTAATCTAGAACAAATGATTGGCAATGCTGTTCCTATTAATTTGGCTAGATATGTAGGCCAATGTATTCTTAACTATGAATTGAAAAAGGAGAACAAGACAACCTATCGACAACTACAGCTATTTTCTTGATTTACTGGCAAAAACAAATCTCCAAAAAACTCTAATTCTTATGAAAGCAGCCCCTAGAAAATACCGATTTTTCTGGTATATTTTCTTAAATTTCTGTCTAACAATTCTTTTCTCCTCCATCGTTCAAGCTTCTACGGGAAGCACTATAAATAGGGGGCAAGCCTTCGCATTAACCCTTTTAGGATTAGTCGCTTTTGCTTTATTTATCTACCTATTCCTTGTCATCTTTGTACCGGAGAGGTTTTAATCATGAGTTTTGCACGCGAGGCCGGTAGAGCCATCCGTTCTACCCTAGTTCTCTGGGTGATCACTGCGCTGATCTATCCTTTCTCGATGATCGCCATCGGTCAAATTCTTTTTCCCTGGCAAGCGAACGGGAGTTTGATCACCAATAATCAAGGTCAAGTGGTGGGTTCGGCTCTAATTGGGCAACCTTTCACCAGCGATCGCTATTTTAATAGTCGTCCAAGTACCACCGCCTACAGTACGGCCGATCCGAAAAACGATCCTAACAAAGTCCTGCAAACCGGAATTTCGGGGGCGAGTAACCTAGCTCCCAGTAACCCCCTGTTGATCGATCGAATTCAAGGAAAACCCGATCCCGATCCGGCGAAAGCTATAGAGGGCGAGATTCCCCGATTGGAGAAAGCGGCAATTAAACCCACCGCAGCTCTGGTCTATACCTCCGGTTCCGGTCTCGATCCCCATATCACCCCAGAGGCCGCCAGAGCGCAGATCGAGCGGGTGGCGCAGGTGCGGGGATTACCGCCGAATCAAGTGGAGCTCCTGATTATCAAAAACACCGACAATCGCTTTCTCGGTATCTTTGGCGAACCGGGGGTTAACGTGCTGAAACTGAATCTGGCTCTAGACGCGAGCGGAAATACCCGATAGGCCGCTGAAATGTGGGAAGTCGAAAATACTCGTACTCCTATCTTGTTGAGCGTTTAAGTCCCTTTAGCGATCGTCCACGGGAAAATCACACCGGTCATACTAAATCCGTTGAGTATAGGCTACATATCAGGACAGGCACTCATACAAAAGGAGGAATAGATAATCAGTCTTTAATAACTGGATTTAGTATCCTATAGGGGTTGATAATCAAACTCAATACTGCTAGGGCGATTTCTTCCGGTTGCCCTAAATGTTCAACAGGTAGGCTAGAAACAATCATCTTCTACCGCTTTCAATCCTTGGCATCAGCGAACCCACCAGGATTCCATTGTTTTGCCTGAAGTCTGTATAGTCAATTATGTAGCGATTGTTATCCTTACCTTTGACATCCTCACCGCCGTAAACGGACGGTGATTCCCAAACCTCACGATTTAGGTTTCTGCTTCTTTCCCTTGCGGGGTTCCGCACCTGCCTTAACAGATTTACTCTGTTCTGGTCT
>SFCA01000176.1:0-15036 GCA_007095475.1 Microcystis aeruginosa Ma_QC_C_20070703_M131
CTTTCTTGCTTTTCGTACCAAGCTTGTGTTCGTTCGTGGAGAGCTTTATTGTAAACTAATCTTACACAGCCCAATGTGCGCCGCAATAGCGACTCTTGTTCGGGTGTGGGGTAAAATCGGTAAGAATAGGCTTTTTCCATACCTCACATTCTAGCATATATCGTGTAAATGCGCTAATATTTAACGGTAAAGCCAACCTAGAACGACGGGGTTTCAGACCCAAATTTTCGATGAATACTTTAACGATCGCTTGGATAAGTTTACCCTTTTTGATCGGCTTTATCATCTATTTATTGCCGCAATTAGACAAATATCTGGCTCTCGCCGCCACTATTATCTCTCTCGCCTATTCTCTCCTTGTATTTAGCCAATCCTCCCCCATAACCCTCAACCTACTAGATAATTATGGCGTGAGACTGGTAGCCGATCAGTTAAGTGCCTATTTTATCCTCACTAATGCCCTAGTAACGATGGCAGTTATTTTTTATAACTGGGAAAGTAACAAAACCGCCTTTTTTTACGCTCAAGCTATCATTCTCCACGGTAGTATTAATTCTGTCTTCGTCTGTGAAGATTTTATTAGCGTTTACGTTGCCCTAGAAGTAATTAGTATTGCCGCTTTTCTGGTGATTGCCTATCCTCGCAGCGATCGCTCTCTCTGGGTTGCCCTGCGTTATCTGTTTATCAGCAATGTGGCGATGTTATTTTACCTTATTGGCGCAGTTTTAGTCTATAAAGCCAATAATTCCTTTGCTTTTGCTGGTTTAAAGGGCGCTCCTCCCGAAGCCTTGGCTTTAATCTTCATGGGATTATTAGTCAAAGGGGGAATCTTTGTCTCGGGATTATGGCTACCGATGACACACTCGGAATCGGAAACCTCCGTTTCGGCGCTGATGTCGGGGGTGGTGGTAAAAGCTGGCATTTTTCCCCTCCTGCGCTGTGCTTTAATCCTAGAGGATTTGGATGGACTAATTCGGCTTTTCGGGGTGCTAACGGCGATTTTTGGCGTATCCTATGCAGTGTTTGAAAAGGATAGCAAGCGGATGTTAGCCTTCCATACTATTTCCCAATTAGGTTTTATTTTAGCGGCTCCGGTAGTCAGTGGTTTTTATACCCTTACCCACGGTTTAGTTAAATCTTGCCTATTTCTGTTAGCGGGAGTTTTACCCAGTCGCAATTTTAAAGAATTACAGCAACAATCGCTCCCTAATTCTCTCTGGATTGCCCTAGTAATTGCTAGTTTTTCTATCTCTGGATTCCCCCTATTATCCGGTTTTGGGGCAAAAGCGTTAACGATGAAAAATTTAGTCCCCTGGCAAGAAATTATAATCAATCTTGTGGCGGTGGGGACGGCGATTTCCTTTGCTAAATTTATCTTTTTACCCCATGCAGGGGGCGAAAGTAAACAGAAGCTAACTATCGGTTTCTGGATAGCAATAATTCTACTCCTTGCCGCCCTATTTTTAGCCAATGCCGTCTATGTTGAAGCTTATAATCTACCCAATATTATCAAAGCTTTAGCTGTCATCGGTGCGGGGTGGTGGTTATATCTGGGAGTTTTCAAAAAGTTATCCCTCAAATTATCGCGAGCCTTGGAACAATTTGATAATCTCGTCGGGATGATGAGTATAATGTTAGTTCTATTGTTTTGGATGGTCTTAGCATGATTGGACATATAATTCTGCGTTTAACTATGTGGTTTTTGCTCACCGCTAATTTTACCCCCGCTAATATTATGATCGGGGTGGCTATTGCTTTTCTTTTGCCCCGTAATTTCGCGTCTAGCGAAACCCTAGGCGATTGGTTAAAGGTAATAATTAAAGTTTTTATGGCTATTCCCCAAGCTTATAAGGAAGCGTTTGAAATTATCTTTCGTCCCCACAAGGAAGAAGAAATTATTTTCGAGAGAATTTCGGGTAAACGTTCACCCAGATTAGCTTTTTGGGATATATTTCTCATTACTTTTACCCCGAAAACTATCGTCACCGAATACAAGGAAAATGAGGGTTATGAAGTTCATCTAATTAAACGGAGTAACCAGGGATGAATATTGTTCTCATTGCCATGATTGTCGCCCTATTAATTCCCCTTTATGAAGTGGCCAAAAATGATGACATCTGGCAAAAAATGGCCGCCTTTGCCAGTGCTTCCAGTAAATCATCGATTATTATTCTAGTGGTGTCGGTTCTACGGGATGATTGGATGATTGGAGTGGTAGCAGTGATTATTCTCAGTGTCGGTAATGCCGGTTTTATGTTATTAGCACAAATTCTTAAACGATTGAACGAATCATGATTGACATTTTCAGTTATATCTGCATCGCTATCGGAGTTTTTTTCTGGTTTTGGGGAACGGCGCATCTTTTAGACAAGCGCTCGGTATTATATAAATTACACGGTCTATCTGTCGCCGATACCTTGGGTTCCATGGCGATTATTTTCGGGCTACTTTTGAAAGTTCCCCAAAATTGGCCTTTATTATTATTGGCAATAATTTCCCTAGCAATTTGGAACACCATGTTAGGCTACGTTTTAGCTTATACTTCTAGCGATCAAGAGTAAAATTAAAGATGAATGAAAGTTATCTCTATGTTATTGTTGCCCTCTTGCCTTTAACTGCGGCGATGGTGATGTTACAATCTAATCCCTACCAAGCTTTAGTAATTCGCGGGGTTTTAGGGGCAATAGCCGCTTTAGTTTATGCTTTATTAGGGGCAGCAGATGTATCTTTAACCGAAGCTTTGATGGGAACCATGTTAGCTGTAACTCTCTACGCGGTGGCGATTCGTTCCTCTTTAGTGATGCGTTTAGGAGTAATTGCCGAGGAAACCGATACAGTTTTAGAACAGTTAAAAACTCAACTACAAACGGTTTTAAGTAAACGTTTTATGCGTTTAGAATTAGTTGCCTACAGTGATAAACAAGCTTTGCAACAGGCACTTATGGATAGGGATGTTCATGCCGTCTGTATCCGTCAAGACAATCCAGAAACCATCCCCTACGAAACCACAATTAGATTACCCTATCTCTACGATATTTTTAAAAATGAATTAACGGCAGCAAACACGATTTTAACCTGTATTGAAACCCCAAAATTAGAGGAGAAACACTAATGAAACTGATTTATACTCTAGCTGCCGTCGAATCGCTGGTGTGCGACGGCGGTGAAGGCGTTTTCGGCAGTTATTTTTCGTAATCGTCTCTACGATACCATCTATGAAGTGGTTGCTTTTACCATTGCCATTATGGGGGCAAATTTTCTGGAAGCCCTACTTAATAGAAAATGGGGGAAGAGGTTATCGAAAATTTTAGCGATTAATAGTTACTGGAGAAATCTGCCAATCGGGGCGAAGATTTTTCGCCCCCCGGAGATAGACGTGCTGCATTTCGCCTTGCAGTTTGGGCGTATTAACGTGGAGAATTACGCGAATACACTTGTTCAGACTACCAGCGACCTGCATCTGTTGCACATCGAGGAGGGGGACATTTTGCCAATGGGGACGTTCGCGAGCGATAGCGGCGGGGAAAATCGCGTCTAAATCCTGAGTTGCCGTAAAGATAATACTAACAATGTCATCGGGATCGAGACCATTGTGGATTTCGATCGCTTCGAGGAGTTCTGTTACTGCTTCTCGTATAGCTTCAATAGTATTAGCTGTTACTGTCGTTGCTCCCCGAATGGCCCGAATCTTCCACTGCACGATTGTCATCCTCCGCTAATCCTGATGAGTCAATTTTAAGGCTTAACGCGCCCTTTTTCTCGACTTTAATCTGGCCATCAGGGTCGGTATAACCACAATAGTTGTCCGTTAACTTCCAATTCAAATTCTAGACGCTGTAGGGTTTTTTGTAATCCTGGGGGTATTTGGGAACGATTGCCCGTCAGACGACTGAGGAGGGGTTTCGGTTCTTCGATAGTCTGACATTTAGTTTTATCTGGGGGTAATCCTGCCAATTCTAGCGCCCAAAGTCGGGCATCTTCCTCGGTTCCCAAGCGATCGACCACTCCTAATTCTAACGCCTGTTGGCCGGTAAAAATGCGCCCATCGGCAAAACTTTTCACCTGATTGACATCTAAATTTCTCGCTCCGGCGACGGTTTGCAGAAATTGCTGATAACTGGTATCGATCATATCCTGGAGAATTCTTTCTTCTTCATCAGTTAATTCTCGATCGAAGGAGAGAATATCTTTATAAGGGCCAGATTTAATCACTTTAAACGAAACTCCCACCTTATCCAACAATCTTTCCAGATTGTTCCCTCTGAGGATAACACCGATCGAGCCGGTAATCGTGCCGGGGTTAGCCATAATATAATTAGCCCCCATACCGATATAAACGCCGCCAGAGGCGGAAATATTGCCAAAACTAGCGATTATTTTCGTGTTTTTTTGTAACCGCTTCAATGCTTCATAAATTTCTTGGGAATCCCCCACGGTTCCCCCAGGGGAGTCAATGCGGAGAAGTAGGGCGGGATATTGCCTTTCTTTGACGATTTCTAGGGCTTTTAAGACCCTTTGGCGGGTATCGGAGGCAATTGCACCTGTAATCTCTATTCGAGCGATTTGTTTGCGGGTTTTCGGTTTAAAAGGCCAGACCATCAGGTTTAAATATCTCTCAAAAAAGGACTCTTTCTAATCTAACGCTTTGATCGTTCTAGGTTAAGCAGACATTATATTTCAGAATTTAAAGCTAAAATGTCTGGTTAAGTGTATAATAGCATTAAGTGACCAGAGTTGAGATAGGCGAGGTGAACATTTGGGCAAGGTGGAATCCTTTAATTTAGATGGCTTAGATCTGTTTTTCAATTCTCACGATCATTTGCTCCCTCATTTTCATGTTCGTAAACCGGGCCAAGGGGAAATTAGAGTTTTTTTCTTACTTTGTAATCAAGAAAATGGTCTAAATTTTCAGATGAAATGGCCTGCCAATGCCAAAATATCTAGTAAGGAAAAAAAGCAAATACTCGACCACGTTTTAGCCAATCGTTCTAAACTCCTGAGCGAATGGGAGGCAAAAGTCTGTACCCAGGGGAATTAATCATGTTAAATAAGCCAGAAATTACTGTTATAATTGAGGATAAGGAAAGTTATAATTTCTTGCCAGAGTCTCAATCTGTGCAGATTCTTTCTTTACCAGATTTAAAGAATATTGATTCCCTGAAAAACATCTTTATTTGTACTTCTTTGACTGGTTTAAAAGCAGTGTCAGATATTGTCAGAACCGCTAATGATCAACATCATCTGCGAGGTCTTTTTATCCGAGCAGACATTGATTCTATCTGGTGGCCGCAACTATTTAAACGGGCCAATTTACGCACCCTGCGAAATACCCTAATTTATCGAGATTTTACTTTACCGACAAGGGTAATTAATGCTTGGAGTTGGGGAGCGCAAGAGCATTTAATCGCCACAGCTTTAGTTATTGGGGAAAGTTTATTAATCAGTCGCTGTGATCTCGATGAGCTAGAAATTCCCTTTGCATCTATGCCAGCTTTACAGCGTATTCCTCTAGAAGAAAGAGAGAATTTTATTATAGCAGAAGATGGCAGTTATATTCATTGGCCAGTGGTGGACATTCATCTTGATATAGCGGCTTTTTTGAGTGTGATTGAACCGGCAACAAAACAAAAATTTGCAGCGATTAAATTAAAACATGATCAGATTTTTGGTCAAGCGATCGCATCTTTACGCAAACAGCATCAACTGCGACAATCAGATATTATAGGAGTATCCGAGCGTCAAGTGAGACGCATTGAACAGGGAGAAGGAACAAAGGTAGAAACCCTTAATTTATTTGCTCAAGCTCACAAAATGGAACTTAATGATTATCTTGATGCTGTTGCTCGGTTAATCGATAATACTTCAGTAGATTTGGATAGTTTTACCCATCCAAATATCCCAGAAATAGATGATTTATTTAAACTTATGGGTACTGAAAATCCTGTTGAAGCAATAGAGAAAAAAGTTAACTCCGAATGTATCAGTAGAGAGGAGTGTAACTGATGAAAGCTTTAATTGACCAATATTTAATCACAGAAATATTGCTTAATCATACAGGCACAAATGTTGAATCCCGCAACAAAACTTAACATTTACAGACAAAAAGCTCCTATCTCGCCAATATTTGTTAACATTCCATGACTTTATTCATCCAGTGCACAAAGCTGATTTCTTGACACATACAAGCTTGAAGATAGGGCAGTTTATCAATTAGCTTTTCTCCAAATTCTTTCGGAATTTCTACTAATTTTAAGATCAGGTAAACAATCAATGACGCCTAGATTTGAATGCCAATTCCATTCACATTTTTTGTGATAAGCTCGTCTAACTTTAGGTGCATTTTTAGTCACGGGTAGGGTGCGTTCCCTGATGCAATCCTTGTTACTCCATCGTTTGATGATGGGGAACGCACCATCTTTAAACTTAACCGAGCAGTATTGACTCCCCCGTCGTCACCCCGGCAATTTGTCGGTCTAACTGTTCTAAATTTTCTGCCGGTTCAAGGCAGCATAACCCTTGACAAATTAACCCAAATGTGCTAGGGGGCAAACTGGTATCGACTCGATACACCACAGTGGGCAAATAGCGACCTAACAGCCGCTCGATCGAGCTTTCCGGGGCGCGCAGACAGAAACCGTGACGATAGTGATCGAGGGCGACAAATAAACTGGGGCAAGCGGTGGGGGACTCTTCTAGAATGGTACTAAAAGATTGCAAGGCCTTTTCGGCTCGATCGAGATATTCTAGATTTTCCGTCAATCGCGACAGACGCAATAAATTAGCGATCGCAATTCCGTTAGCCGAAGGAGTGGCATTATCCGTATAACCCCGTTCTCGCACGATCAGATCGAGACTATGATCGGAAGCAGTATTAAAATATCCCCCCTCATCCTCGGCCCAAAACCAGCGATCAAATTCCCCCTGTAGATCGATAGCCGCCTCTAACCAGCCAGTTTCTTGGGGTTTAGCGGTTTGCAAGTCCAGCAAAGCCTTAATAAAATAGGCAAAATCCTCCGATTGGGCCAAAACCGAGACTTGACCCTGATAATTCAAGCGCTGAAAACGTCCATTTAACCACTGATGCTTGAGAATAAACTCGGCCGCTTGAGCGGCCATTTGCCAGTACAAAGGTTCGCTAAAGACGACAAAGGCCCGGGCCAAACCGGAAATCATCAAACTATTCCAAGCGACGATCATTTTCGTATCCGTTACCGCCGGAATCCGTCCCGGCCAAGAGACGGTTTTCGCCTCTTGATTGTCTCTGGCTGGGGGAAAAAGAGCTAATTGGGCTTGAGAACTGCCATAACGCCGAATAAATAACTTATCGAGCATATTTTCTATCTCCTGTGATAATTCTCCCCCTTGCCGACGTTGCAGGACATTACGACCCTCAAAATTCCCCTCGGCAGTGACGGTAAAATTAGCCTGCAGCAGCCCCAATTCCTCAGTCGAGAGATAATCCCTTAACTCCAGAGCCGACCAGACATAAAAGGCCCCTTCCTCCGGTTCCCCATCCGTGGCCTTCTCAAAACTATCGGCATCTTGGGCCGCATAAAAATAACCTTCTGGGGCGGTCATTTCCCGTTTTAGCCAGTTAACCGTGCCTTTAATCCCTCTCTCAAAAGCCGCCTCTCGATCACCCGCACTCCACAAATTGGCTAAATATTCGACAATTTGCCCGTTATCGTAGAGCATTTTTTCAAAATGGGGAACTGTCCACGTCGAATCCACCGTATAACGATGGAATCCTCCCCCTACATGGTCATAGATTCCCCCCAGGGACAGATCTTTCCCCCGTTGATAGGCCACTTGCCGGAGGGAATCCTCAAAATCGTCACCAAAGCGACTACCCTGCAAAGCCAGATGAGAATATGGAATCATCGGAAAACTGGGCCGACCGTAGTTATTGGCATTAACCCGAATCACCGCCGTATTTCTCTCGATTCCTGTGGCTAAAAGGGAAGGAGCGGCTAAATTGGTCTCTAATCGGGGTAAAATAGCTGATTGACGCAGTGCGCCCAGCATTTCGACCGTAAATTTGCTTAATTTCTCCTTTTCCTCTTCATAATAACGACGTACCGATTGCAACACTTGCAGAAAACCGGGACGATCAAAGCGCGGTTGCACGGGAAAATAGGTGCCACCATAGAAGGGAATTAAACTATCGGGTGTTAGGAAGACATTCAGAGGCCAACCCCCTTGACCGACCATCATCTGCAATGCTTGCATATAGATGCTATCGATGTCCGGTCTTTCCTCCCGATCAACTTTGATCGGCAAAAAATACTGATTGAGATAATCGGCAATGGCCCGATCAGAAAAAGCTTCTCCTTCCATAACCGTACACCAATGACAGCTAGAATAACCGATCGACAGAAAGATCGGTTGATCTTCTCTCCTAGCAATTTCTAAGGCGCTGTCACACCAATACCACCAATTGATCGGGTTTTCGGCGTGTTTTCGCAGGTAAAGACTTTCAGATTCAGCCAGATGATTAGTCATGGGAAAAAGGGGTATTTTTGCTCTTGCTGCTTATTAGTTTAAGCTAATTAGAGACTAACCTAGAATCAAGCTTCCCCTCATGCTGAAAACTTCGATCGCTCTGGTGTTTTTTCTCACTCAATCTTTGCCCCCTAACCCACAAGTGCAGGGGGTGGCTAATCATTTAATTGGGGTCATGGATACGACGCAACAAGCGCAGACTAACCCCCGCATTGCTAAAGTGCAAATGACCACCTGTGCCGTGAATTTTTCCCCCAAACAGGATAATATTTATCTTTATCAAGAACAGGCAATTATCGATCGCTTAAATCAACCCTATCGTCAAAGAATTTTAGTCATTCAACCTAGCGCTGATAATTCCACTGTGGAATCAAAAGCTTATAAGTTAAATAATGCCGCTAACTTTATTAATTTTTGTAACAAAGACTTGACAGAAAGAAAATTAAATGTATCAGATTTGGCCGAGTCGGTGTGTACTGTGTTTTTAAAACCGATAGCGGGGGGTTATCGGGGAGAAACTCCCCCCCAAGGCTGTCCCACTAATGCCAGAGGTGCGGTGAAAATAACTAATACAATTATTCTACATTCCCAGGGCATGGATACCAGCGATCGAGGTTATGATAGTCTTGGGCAGCAGGTATGGGGAGCGCAGGATAATTTCTATCAATTTCGCTGGCAAAAACCAGAAAATTAGCCGCTAATAGGGATTTTAACTCGATTCGATCGGTCGGGATGATCGTATTCCCGTTGAAACCTACATTCCGCAGGTTGAAAAACACAAAGGAAAAAACAGAAAAAGTTAAATACTTAACTAAGTATAAATACTCAAACAACTAAGACGAAAAAGATGAGATAATCATTGAACTCAACCGCTAATAGCTAGAGAAAAAAATGAAACAAGAAATCGAGGTGAAAAACTTAGAACCCTTGGGGATAGTTGCGGTAGTTGTTGATGAATTAGGAATCGAAGATTTAGTGAATCAAGCATTAGGAATAGATAAGAGAGATAAAATTAGTGCTGGCACAATTGTGAAAGCTATCATCCTAAATGCGTTGGGATTTGTCGCTAAAACTTTATATTTATTCCCCAAATTTTTTGAAGACAAACCGATAGAATACTTATTGGGGAAGGGAATAAAAGCCGAAGAGATTAATACTGAATTTTCTTGATACACTCCAACTAGGGATGAATTTCTGGTATCGCTGGTCACTGAAATAGGTACAATGAACAGTGGCTCGTTTTCATAGAGAACTTAAATGACGCAAAATAATCCCCTAGAGTTGATTGAGAAGTTAGAAACAGGAATCCCCGGCTTTGATTTTCTTTCGGAAGGGGGATTACCGAAAGGACGAGCAACTTTGATAGCAGGGACGGCAGGAAGTGCTAAAACGGTCTTTGCCTGTCAATTTCTGGCAGAAGGCATCAAAAGTGGAGAAAATGGCGTTTTTGTTACCTTCGAGGAGCCACCACAGGCACTCAGAAAAAATATGGGTGGTTTTGGTTGGAATATCCGGCAGTGGGAGGAAAATCGCCAATGGGCCTTTGTCGATGCTTCCCCCCAACCGGAAGAAAAGCCGATGGTGACAGGAGAATACGACCTAGGCGCATTAATCGCTCGCATTGAGTTTGCTATCCGCAAAAATAAAGCCAAGCGGGTGTCTATGGATTCTTTAGGCGCAATTTTTAGCCATTTGAGTGATAGCGCTCAAGTGAGAAGTGATCTTTTTCGTCTGGCAACCGCTTTGCGAGAATTGGAAGTAACAGCGATTATGACCGCAGAAAGAACCCAAGAATACGGCGAAATCAGTCGTTATGGGGTGGAGGAGTTTGTGGCCGATAATGTGGTGATTTTACGCAACGTTTTAACCGATGAGAAAAGAAGAAGGACGATCGAAATTTTAAAATATCGGGGAACCGATCACCAAAAAGGAGAATTTCCTTTTACAATTATTCCCAATAAAGGGGCCGTGATTATTCCTTTATCAGCTATTGAATTAGAACAAAAATCCTCTAATATTCGTATTACTTCCGGCAGCCTCGAACTCGATAGAATGTGTGGTGGTGGTTTCTTCCGCGATTCGGTTATTTTGGTTTCAGGAGCCACAGGAACAGGAAAAACCCTCATGGTGACAGAATTTATGGCAGGGGGAGTAACCAATGGGGAAAGATGTTTAATTTTTGCCTTCGAGGAAAGTCGCGAACAGTTATTTAGAAATGCTACCGGTTGGGGTGTGGATTATGACCGCATGGAAAAGGAGGGTAAATTAAAGGTAGTCTGCCGTTATCCCGAAACCACTGGTTTAGAAAATCATTTAATTATGATGAAGGAAATTATCGAGGAGTTTCAACCGAATCGAGTGGCAGTAGATAGTTTATCTGCTTTAGAAAGGGTTTCTAATCTGAAAGGATTTCGGGAATTTATTATCGGTTTGACTTCTTTTATTAAGCAAAAAGAGGTGGGAGGATTATTTACTTCCACCACTCCCACTTTATTAGGAGGTTCCTCGATTACAGAAGCACATATTTCTACAATTACTGATTCAATTATTCTGCTGCGTTATGTGGAAATGTATGGAGAAATGCGCCGCGGTATCACTGTTTTAAAAATGCGCGGTTCTATGCACGATAAGGATATTCGTGAGTTTTCGATCGATCATCAAGGTATGCACATTGGTCAACCTTTCCGCAATGTTACTGGAATTCTGGCTGGAACTCCTATGTACACAGCACAAACAGAAGTAGAACGTTTGAGTGGATTATTCGAGGATCGTAGTTAAAATACAGCAGCATTTGCTAATCGTGCCTCGGTTGTTAGCTTTTTTCTCCCTATCTCCTTCTTGCTTTCCTGATATGTCTAAAAACTTTTGGTTGATTTTTCTAGGTCTTTTACTGATAAATAATCTACATTTATCAGTCTTAGCAGAAACAGTTTTACAAAGAATTGCTCGCACGGGAGAATTAAAAGCGGCAGCCAGAAAAGATGCTACTCCTTTTAGTTATATCGATGAGAAAACGGGACAATGGACAGGTTACGGAGTGGAATTAATGCGCTTAGTCCAACGTCGATTAGCACACGAATTAGGTAAAACGATTACAATAACCTTTACAGAAGCGACGACTAATAATCGTTTTCAGCAAGTGGAACAGGGCCAAGTAGATTTATCCTGTAATGCGGCAACAATCACGGAAGAAAGACTAGAAAGGGTTAATTTTTCTATTCCCTATTTTATGACAGGAGCGCAATTTTTAACTAAAAGGGAAAATGTTGATAAAATAGATATTAATAACACTTTAGCGGCAGTTGCGATCGCCTATATTCCCCATACCACCACCGATAGTATTATTCGTTATATCTATCCTCTGGCTAATTGGCAAGCTGTCAGCGATCGAAGTGAGGCAGTGGCAAAATTAGAAAGGGGAGAAGTTAAAGCAGTGGTTAGTGATGGAATTCTTCTACTGGGGGAAATTGTTAAACAAGGACAGGATCTGCGACAATTTGTGCTACTACCCCGTCAACCGATTACCACCGAACTTTATGGCTGTATTTTACCCAAAAACGATCCCGAATGGAAAAAATTTGTTGATACTGTCGTCGGCAGCAATGATAACCAAAAACTGCGAGAACAATGGTTTAATTTAGAAGAAAGTTCTTTCCCCTATAGGATTCTCAGTCAACCCTAAAAATAGACCGTGATTGCTGAAAATTAAAAGTAAGTAAATTCTCTTTTTTTTTGCTTTTTCCCTGTCACTTTTTCCTGAAAAATTATGTCTTTTGTCGGTTTACATATTCACAGTGATTATAGCTTACTTGATGGTGCTTCCCAATTACCAGCACTAATTGAGCGAGCGATCAAATTAGGACAACCAGCGATCGCTTTAACCGATCATGGAGTCATGTATGGTGCGATCGAATTAATTAAAACCTGCCGTAATCAGGGAATAAAACCAATTATTGGCAATGAAATGTATGTAGTCAATGGCGATATTGAAGTCAATCTTCGCCACCGAAAATATCATCAAGTTGTTTTAGCCAAAAATACCCAAGGCTATAAAAATCTAGTTAAATTAACTACTATTTCTAATCTGAAAGGTATTCAAGGTAAAGGCATTTTTGCTCGTCCTTGTATCAATAAAGAGTTACTCCAACAATACCACGAAGGATTGATAGTTACCAGTGCTTGCTTGGGTGGAGAGATTCCCCAAGCGATTTTAGCTAATAACAGGAAACTGGCTAAGGAAACGGCTAAATGGTATAAAAAACTTTTTGGTGATGATTTTTATTTAGAAATTCAAGACCACGGTTCTAAAGAAGATCGGATTGTTAATGTAGAAATAGTTAAAATTGCTAAAGAATTAGGAATCAAAGTAGTTGCTACTAACGATTCTCACTTTATTTCCTGTTACGATGTAGAGGCACACGATGCCTTGCTTTGTATTCAAACTGCCAAGTTAATTACTGAAGACAAACGCCTCCGTTATAGCGGCACAGAATACTTAAAATCTGCCGATGAAATGCGTTTACTTTTCCGTGATCATCTGCCAGAAGATGTGATTGAAGAAGCGATTAATAACACCTTAGAAGTAGCAGAAAAAGTTGAACCCTATAACATATTTAATGAACCGAGACTGCCTAATTATCCAGTTCCTGCGGGACATACTGCTGATAGTTATGTAGAAGAAATTGCTTGGTTAGGATTACTAGAGAGATTAAAATGTCCTTCTCGTCACGAGATTGAACCTGTTTACAAAGAAAGGTTGGAATACGAATTAAAAATGTTACAGAAAATGGGATTTTCTACCTATTTTCTCGTGGTTTGGGACTATATAAAATATGCTAGAGATCATGATATTCCCGTCGGTCCAGGACGCGGTTCTGCGGCAGGTTCTTTGGTAGCATATTCTTTAAAAATAACTAATATTGATCCCGTTCATCACGGTTTATTATTTGAGCGTTTTCTCAATCCTGAACGGAAATCTATGCCTGATATTGATACGGATTTCTGTATCGAGAGACGGGATGAAATGATCCAATACGTCACGGAAAAATACGGGGAGGCTAATGTTGCCCAAATCATTACTTTTAACCGCATGACATCAAAAGCTGTCCTAAAAGATGTGGCGCGGGTGTTAGATATTCCCTATGCCGAATCGGATAAAATGGCGAAAATGATTCCCGTTTCTCGCGGTAAACCCACACCTTTAAAAGTGATGATTTCCGATGAAACTCCCGAACCAGCATTTAAAGAAAGATACGACACGGAACCCCATGTGCGTCATTGGTTAGATATGGCAATTCGGATCGAAGGTACTAACAAAACCTTCGGAGTTCATGCTGCGGGAGTCGTCATTTCTTCCCAACCTTTAGATGAAGTGGTTCCCCTCCAGAAAAATAATGATGGAGCGGTAATTACCCAATATTTCATGGAGGATTTAGAATCATTGGGATTGTTAAAAATGGACTTTTTAGGGTTAAGAAATTTAACTACTCTGAAAAAAACCGCCGATTTAATTAAACAAAATCAGGGCATAGATATCGATCTGGATCAATTGCCTTTAGATGAAAGAAAAGCCCTGCAAATTCGGGCTAAAGGGGAACATAAAAAACTACCTCCTGATATTCTCAAAACCCACGGATTACTAGAAGAAGGGGATTTAGAAGGTATTTTCCAGTTAGAATCATCGGGGATGAAACAGATCGTTAAAGAGTTAAAACCATCGGGTATTGAGGACATATCTTCAATCTTAGCACTCTATCGCCCCGGTCCTTTAGATGCGGGATTAATTCCTCTCTTTATTGGCAGAAAACACGGTAGAGAACCCATTCGTTATGATCATCCTTTATTGGAACCAATTCTTAGGGAAACCTACGCAGTTTTAGTCTATCAAGAACAGATTATGAAAATGGCGCAGGATTTAGCTGGTTATTCCCTAGGAGAAGCGGATCTATTGCGTCGAGCAATGGGTAAGAAAAAAGCCTCCGAAATGCAGAAACAAAGGGAGATGTTTATCGATGGTGCTGCTAAAAATGGTGTGGAAAAAAGAATCGCTGAAAATCTCTTTGAACAGATGGTAAATTTTGCCGAATATTGTCTGGGAGGTGAGACGTTAATTTTAACTGAGGAATACGGATTAATACCAATTGCTAAAATTGTTAGCGAAGAAATTAACTGCACTGTTTATAGTGTAGATAAAAATGGTTTTGTTTATAGTCAATCAATCTCTCAATGGCACGAGCGAGGTTTACAAGAGGTCTTTGAATATACCCTAGAAAATGGGCAAACTATCCAAGCAACCAAAGATCATAAATTTATGACTAGCGACGGAGAAATGTTAGCCATAGATACAATATTTGAGCGAGGTTTAGATTTAAAATCCTCTGATTTTTCCTAAAAACCAAACCCCCCAATCTGGTGAGATTGAGGGGTAGGAAAGAATAATCCTGGCATCGAGCTATTGTCCCGGTCGGCAACCCGACAAGTATCTTGGCCACGGTGAAGTTTCACAACCGAGTTCGGGATGGAATCGGAGTGGTG
>SFCA01000177.1:0-16461 GCA_007095475.1 Microcystis aeruginosa Ma_QC_C_20070703_M131
AACAACACCACAGGCAATGCCGTATTAATTGATGTGGTGACAGGGAGTGGTAGTTCATCTCCCCAGAACTTTATTAATGTCAATGGCACAGTCTTTTTTACGGCAAACAACAGTGCCAATGGGACAGAATTATGGAAGCTAGATGCCAGTGGTAATCCAGTTTTAGTTAAAGATATTCGCACTGGAAGTAATAGTTCCAGTCCCACCACGCTCTACGCAGTTGGCAACGTCTTATACTTTACCGCTGATGATGGGGTGAATGGTCGAGAATTATGGCGTAGCGACGGGACAGCACAAGGTACAGTTCCCTTAGAAATCTATATCGGCTCCAGTACCCCAAATGTAAGTAATTTGATTGATCTTGGCGGAGTTCTCTACTTTACCGCTAATAATCCCACTTACGGAACCGAACTCTGGCGCATCAACTCTACCACTGGCAATCCTGAAGTTGTGGATGTTCATTCAGGTGCATCAAGCTCCAGTCCTGCTAACCTAACTAATGTCAATGGCACACTGTATTTTACCGCTACGACTAGCGCAACCGGGACAGAACTTTATCGCATCAATAACACCACAGGAAATCCAGTTCTGATTGATATTAATTCAGCCGGAAGTGGCAGTTCATCGCCGAGTAATTTAACCAATGTCAACGGGACACTGTACTTCCAAGCTTATACCCCAACGAGTGGTTATGAACTGTGGAGAATTGACCCAGCGACGGGAACCCCTAGTGTCATTCAGGTTCTATCCGGCAGTGGCAGTTCTTCTCCGCAAAACTTGCTCAATGCTAATGGCGTTCTCTATTTCACTGCCTATAATAATACAACTGGGTATGAACTGTGGAAACTTGATCCAACGACAGGCAATCCAGTCTTCCTCAAAGATATCTATGACGGCAGTAATAGTTCTAGTCCCGGAAATTTAACCTATAGCAACGGGAAACTATACTTCAGTGCTGATAATTACAGCCAAGGGATAGAGTTGTGGCAAACCGATGGCACCCCAGAAGGTACAGCTTTAGTTAAAGACATTAATACCACAACCTTGGCATCTAGTCCTAGCAATTTTATTAAAATTGGAGACATCCTCTATTTCACCGCTAACGATGATGTCAATGGCATCGAACTGTGGCGAGCCAATCCGGCTACTGGTGTTGTTTCTCTACTCGATATTTATCCCGGAAGTAATACTTCCAGCGTCAGCAACCTAACAGATGTCAATGGCACACTGTATTTCACGGCCAATAATGGCACTAACGGAACAGAACTTTATCGCATTGATAACACCACTGGAAATCCAGTTCTGATTGACATTAATTCAGGAAGCGGTTATTCATCTCCGAGTTATTTAACCAATGTCAACGGGACACTGTACTTCCAAGCTTATACCCCAACGAGTGGTTATGAACTGTGGAGAATTGACCCAGCGACGGGAACCCCCAGTGTGGTTGATGTTGTATCCGGCAGTGGCAGTTCTTCTCCGCAAAACTTGCTCAATGCTAATGGCGTTCTCTATTTCACTGCCTCTAACAGTGCTAATGGTCGAGAACTTTGGAAACTTGATCCAACGACAGGCAATCCAGTCTTTTTGAAGGATATTTATGTCGGCAGTAGTAGTTCTAACCCCGGCAATTTAACCTACAGCAACGGTAAACTATACTTCACTGCTGATAACGGGGTTAATGGCGTAGAGCTTTGGACAGTAAATGTTGACCAGATAACTAGCATTGGTGTTGTTGAGAAAACCGGAAATGAGGATCAGGTTATTCCCTTCACAGCTAATGACTTTGCCAGCGTCTTTAACAGTGGTAGTGGTGTCCCCCTAGCCAAAATCAAGATTATTAACTTACCGAGTAACGGACTTCTTAAGTTAAGTAATAGTCCAGTTGCTGTTGACCAAGAAATTGCTGTAGTAAATTTAGGCAATTTAACCTTTACCCCAAACACCAACTACAACGGAATCGCTGGTTTTACTTGGAACGGTTCGGATGGAACCAATTACGCACTTAACCCATCAACCGTAGCTTTAACTATTAACTCAATTAACGATGTTCCCACCGTTGCTAATCCCATTACCGATACCAGTATTTTTAGCAATCGGTCTTCCAATTTCACTATTTCTGCTAATACTTTCCAAGACTCCGATGTTGGCGATTCTTTAACCTACTCAGCCACCTTAGCCGATGGCAGTACCCTTCCCAGTTGGTTAACCTTTAATGATCGCACTTTTAGTGGTAATCCTAGTGCGGCCCAAGCGGGACAATATGATCTAAAAGTTATAGCAACCGATCAGAGTGGTGCTTCCACAAGCGATAGCTTTGTCTTGAGTGTGGTGAATAGCGCTCCGACGAATATCACATTAAATAACAGTACTGTTCCTGAAAACAGCGCTAATAATACTGTTATTGGCCTGCTAAGTGCCTCGGATAACAATACTAACGATACTCATACGTTTACTCTGATTAATAATGCCGGTGGACGATTTGCGATCGTTAATAATCAATTGGTGGTCGCTGATGGTAGCTTATTGGATTACGAAACCAACACCCAACATACAATCCGAGTCAAAGCGACTGACAATACAGGATTATCCTACGAAAACAACCTCACAATCTCTATCTCTAATGTCACAGACGATCTAGCTGGGGTCTTGTCCTTTACCGCCGCTGCGTTTAGTGTCAACGAAAATGGTACATTAGTGAATGCCGTTACCCTGCAAAGGACTAATGGTAGCGAAGGAACTGTCAGTGTTAATGTCTTATTAAGTAATGGGACGGCGGTCTTTCCCGATGACTATAATTCCCTAGCTGTCCCTGTGGTTTTTGCTCCTGGAGAAACCAGTAAAACCGTAACCCTTCCTATTGTCAATGATTCTGATTTTGAAGGGAATGAAACCCTAAATTTAACTCTCAGCAGTCCCACTGGTGGCGCAACCTTAGGGACGCAAAGTACAGCTACGTTAACCATTGTTGATAATGATTTACCAACCGTTTCCCTCGCGGTTTCTCCTGCGAGTGTGACAGAGGATGGAACAATTAATCTTGTTTACACATTCACTCGGACTGGCAATACAGCTAATCCTCTCACTGTTAGTTTTAATGTGGGAGGAAATGCAACCTTTAATAATGACTATACCCAAAATGGTGCGGCTAGTTTTAACACTACCAGTGGAACGATTACTTTTGCTGCGGGTTCGGATACCGCAACTTTAACCATTGACCCCACAGCAGATACTATCTTTGAACAAGATGAAACAGTTAGTTTAACTCTGGTTTCTAGTGCTAATTATAATCGAGGAACAACCAATACAGTTACTAGCACTATTATCAATGATGATGTTAATGCTGGTGTTCTCTCTTTTAGCAATTCTCAATTTAGTGTTAATGAAAATGGAACTCCTGTTGTTGCTGTTACCGTCAATCGTACAGGTAACATGACAGGTGCGGTTAGTGTCAGAATCAATCTAACAAATGGAACAGCAACTGCACCATCTGACTACAATAACACCCCAATTACGGTTAACTTCGCCAACGGAGAAACCAGTAAAATAGTTGGTCAAATTAAATTTGGCAAGATTATTGTTGCTAATGATGAATGGACATTGAGTGATTCGGGATTTAGTAACGCTCGCGAAGATTCACAATTATTTGCTCAGAATATTGCTAATTATTTTACTGATGGAAACAAAGGATCATTTCTGGCTTATTCCAATAACTTTGGTTTGACAGGAACTCAACTATCTAAGGCTTTAACCGATGCAGGACATCAATGGAATGTTACACATAATTTGCCATTCACATTAGAGACATTGCAACAATATAATGGAGTTTTTGTTGGCGGACTTCTAGTAAATAATCAGGTATTAATTGATTATGTAAACAGTGGAGGAAATGTTTATCTCATGGCGGGAACTGGAAGTTTTGGTGGTTCCACGAGTGAGGCTAATGCTTGGGATAATTTCTTGAATAATTTTGGGTTGTCATTGGCTAATCAATGGAATGGAATTTCCGGCAATATTTCTATTAACCCTTTATCTCATCAAATTTTTACAAATGTAGATCAATTATATCAAGGTAATGGTCAAACAATTATTGATCTAAATCCTAATGACAATCAAGGAGTCTTAATTGCTAAGAGTAATGATGGACAGGGACTTTATGCTATTTACGAGCCTAATTTTCAAGCTAACACCATCCCTATCGTTAACGATACTCAGTTTGAAACAGACGAAACCATCAATCTCAGTCTGTCTAATCCCCAAGGTGGCGCAACATTAGGAACCCAAACTACAGCAGTTTTAACCATTCTTAACGATGACTTACCGCAACGGGGAACAATTAACCTCAATAACAGTGGCTACACCGTCAACGAAAACGGAACAGCGAATATCACCTTAACTCGCACGAATGGAAGTGACGGGGAAGTTAGCGTTATTCTAACCCCTAGTAATGGAAGCGCAATCGCAGGAGACGACTATACTAATACACCCATTACCGTCACCTTTGCTAACGGAGAAACCAGCAAAATTGTTACTATTCCTATTAATAATGACACCATTTATGAACCAACAGAAACCGTCAACTTAACCATCTCTAATCCCACAGGTGGCGCAACCTTAGGAACCCAACAAACCGCCACCCTGACGATTATTGATAATGACGCAGTACCGGGAGTCATTCAATTTAGCAATGCGACTTACTCCATTAATGAGGATGGAGCAGCGATCTCACCCATTACTATCACTCGAACCGGGGGAACAGATGGCGCAGTTAGTGTTACTTTAAATCTATCTAATGGCACAGCCACAGCCCCCAATGATTACACAAATAGTAGTCCTATAACGGTTAATTTTGCATCAGGAGAAAAGACAAAAACAGTTAATATTACTATCATTAATGACTTAATCAGAGAAGGGGATGAGACTGTCAATCTAGTTCTTTCTAACCCTACAGGTGGCGCAAATTTAGGCACTCAAACCACTGCGACCCTTACTATTGCCGACAATGATATTGGTTTAGATGCTCAATATTTTGATGGTTATTTTAATGATAATTTGAGTTTCTTTGCTAACAATCAACCTGTTTTAAAACGAACTGATAAAACCGTTAATTTCTTAGATAATGCTACTTCTTGGAATTTAAGTAATACTATTCTATCGGATTTAGAAACCTTTAGCGTTCGTTGGCAAGGATTTATTAATATTCCCACAGCAGGAAACTATACTTTTTATCTGAATAGTGACGATGCGAGTTATCTATTCTTAGATGGTGCAACTCAATCACCAAGCGCAGCTAATGCACTGATTAATAATGGGGGTATTCACCCTCCAAGAGAAATAAGCGGAACAACCTATTTACAAGCAGGTTTTCATCAAATTTTAATAGTATTTGGAGAAAATAATTTTAATAATGTCAATCAATTTTCTTGGTCAAGTACCGATGCAGGAATCCCTAAACAAATTGTTCCTGATAGTGTATTATTCACCTTAAATAGTACGGACTCACCTGCATTTTTATCCTTCAGTGCAACCAATTATACAGTTAATGAAGAAAACGGAACAATTGATGTTACCGTAACTCGTAGCGGACGAACGTCAGGAGAAGTTACTGCTAAAGTTAGTTTAACAAATGGGACAGCTACTTATCCCAATGATTACAATCAAAACAGTTTTAATATTACCTTTGCTGATGTAGAAACCTCTAAAACTGTTGCTATTCCCATCGTCAATGACACGAAATTTGAAGCGAATGAAACAATCAATTTAGCCTTAACTAATCTTACAGGTGGTGCAACATTAGGAAATCAAAATAGTGCAACTATAACTATTATTAGTGAAGATCCACCTCAACCTGGTGCGATCACCTTTAGTAATTCTCAATTTAGCATCAATGAAAACGGTACACCTGTTACTCAAGTTACTCTAACTCGGACTAATGGAAGTGATGGGGAAGTTAGCGTTATTCTAACCCCTAGTAATGGCAGTGCAATCGCAGGAGACGACTATACTAATACCGCCATTACTGTCACCTTTGCTAACGGACAAACCAGTAAAACTGTTACTATTCCTATCAATAATGACACCATTTATGAACCAACAGAAACCGTCAACCTAACCCTTTCTAATCCCACAGGTGGCGCAACCTTAGGAACCCAACAAACCGCCACCCTAACGATTATTGATAATGACGCAGTACCGGGAGTCATTCAATTTAGCAATGGGACTTATTCCATCAATGAAAATGGAACCCCCGTTACCGCAGTTACTTTAACTCGTAGCAATGGAAGTGATGGTGCAGTTAGTGCAACTATTAACCTAACAAATGGAACAGCGACCACAGGAAGCGACTACAATAACACCTCAATTACGGTTAACTTCGCCAACGGAGAAACCAGTAAAACCGTCACCATCCCCATCATTGATGACAGTATCTTTGAAGCGACAGAAACCATCAATCTCAGTCTATCTAACCCCACCAACGGCGTAACAATCGGCTCACAAAACAGCGCAATTGTCAATATTATTGACAACGACTTTAAACCCACCTTAACCCTTACTATTAGTGGGGAACAAGTCACCGAAGGTAACACCATTCAGGGAACAATCACCCGCAATACCGACACCACAGAACCCTTAACAGTCACCTTAGTTAATAGTGAAAATAGTCAAATTACTGTACCGACAACTGTTACTATTCCCACCGGTGCAAATTCAGCCAACTTTAATATTAATGCGGTTGATGATACCTTAATTGAACTAGCGAAAAACTACACCATTATTGCCACAGCACAAGGATTTGTTAGTGGTTCAGATACCCTAGCAATTATTGATAATGATGCAGTCACCTTAACCCTCAATATTCTCCCCCCTTCTGAAGGGGGGCCAGGGAGGATCTACGAAAATGGGGGTAAAACAACAGCAACAGTTACTCGTAATCTCGTTACCGATACACCACTACAGGTACAACTATCCAGCAACAATACTAACGCCGCAACCGTCCCTGCTACTGTTATCATTCCCGCCAATCAAGCATCTGTCACCTTTGAAATAACCGGAGTTGATGATACCGTTTTAGATGGTAATCAAACAGTTACCATCACCGCCAAACCTACCTACACAGGGACAAACTTAGCAACCGATACAGGAACCGCAACCACTAATATTAATATCATCGATAACGAAAGTCCCACTTTAAAAGTCGTTATTGACAAAGATGTTATCTCAGAAACAGGAACCGCAACAGCAACCCTTACCCGTAATACTAATACCAGCAGCGACTTAATTGTTACCCTCAATTCCAGCGATACCACCGAAGCAACAGTCCCCAACACAGTAACAATTGCTGCGGGACAAACTTCAGCCACTTTCACTATTACCGGAATTAGTGACGGAATCAACGACGGTAGTCAAACCGTTAATATTACCGCTTCAGCAACAGGCTTAAATAGTGGAAGTGACAACTTAGAAATCACAGATATTAATGTTCCTGATTTAGTCGTCACTCAATTACAAGGAATCCCCCCAACTTATACAACCAAGCAGTCTCAATTTACCTACACAGTCACCAATAACGGAATTATCGCCGCGACGGGAAGCTGGAAAGACCGAGTTTATTTATCAACCGATAATAAGTTAGACACCAACGACACCTTATTAGGAGAATTTGGCTTAGGAAGTACAGAAAATCAAGCCAATTTATTACCGGGAACCTCCTACAATCGCACAGTCACTTACTTTGCTCCCCGTAATCCAGGACAATATTACCTAATTGGGGTGACAGATAACGGAAATACCGTTAATGAAGGAGTCACAATTGGGGAAAGCAATAATACAACGATTACCCCAGTCACAGTAACACCAGCTTATCGTGGTACGGTTTATTCTGACACAGAAACTGCCATCGCCGGTAATCCCGTCACTCTCCGGGGACAAGCATTAAGTAATAGTGATAATTCTCCTGTAGCCTATGAATTTGTCAAAGTCCGGGTAGAGAATAAAGGAAATATTCGAGAGATTGATGCGTTTACCGATGGAAATGGTAATTTTGTCCGTCAATTTACTCCCTTACCCGGAGAAGCGGGGACTTATAATATCAATGCTTATTTCCCTGGGTTTGCGAGTGAAGATACTACCCCAGAAGATAGTTTTACTCTCTTAGGAATGCGGTTTGAACAAAATGACCAATTCTTAACGCAGGTTTCCCAAAAGATTACCGAAGGAACCACCTTTAATGGGTCAGTGAAACTACAAAACCTCAGTAATCTAAGCTTATCGGGATTAACTGCTACAGTCAATGGTGCGCCAAGTGATTGGACAGTCAATGTCACCCCAGAGAAAACAAGTTTAGGGGGTAATGAAGAAATCACAGTCAATTACAGTATTAATGTCCCGGATGATAAATGGAGTTATTACAACTTTGGTCTGGGATTAAGTACCACTGAAGGCGTTACCGCAAATCTACCAATACGAGTAGATGTGGCGCGACTATTACCCCGTTTAGTTGCAGATACCAGCAGTTTACAAGCTTCGATGTTGCGGGGAGGTCAAACAATAGTCGAGTTTACGGTTAGTAATCAAGGTGAGGTTGCGTCAGGAGAATTAAATATTCTGCTTCCTGATGCGCCTTGGTTAAAGTCAGCTTCTGCGGTTAAGCTACCTTCCTTGAATCCCGGTCAATCAACGAAAGTATCCTTATTATTACAACCATCAGCGACCCAAGAGTTAACGGTTTATAACGGAAATGTCGTTATCTCCGGGGATGAAGCCTCCTTAAGCTTACCGTTTAATTTCCGAGCGATTTCGGAAGCGAAAGGGAATCTTAATATTAGCGTTGTCGATGAATTATTCTTTTTTGCGGAAGGTTCACCCAGGCTAGAAAATGCGACAATTACCCTATTAGATCCCTTTACAGGAACCGTTATTTCCTCAGAAAAAGATGCCGATGGGATATTGTCTAAAACTGATTTAGCGGAGGGGTATTATAAACTGCGGATTACTGCGGATAACCATGATACTTATGAACAGAATATTTATGTCAGCGCAGGAGAAACAGAGGATATTCAGGCATTTTTGTCAAGACAAACGGTTAAATATACTTGGACAGTAACGCCGACTGAAATTGAAGATAAATATATTATTACGGTTCAATCGACGTTTGAAACCGATGTTCCAATTCCTGTAGTAACGATTGACCCGCCTTTAATCGATTTAAAAGATTTACAAGCAGTTGGTCAAGTCACACAAATTAACATGACTGTGACTAATCACGGGTTGATTGCGGCGAATGATGTCAAACTGAATTTTGGTAGTCATCCGTTTTATAAAATTGAACCTTTAATTAATAATTTTGATGGGTTAGCCGCAAAAAGTTCTCTAACTATTCCTGTAAGAATAACAAGAATCGCCGATTTTGATACTTTACCAAATAGTGCTGGAGAACTTTCAACTCTAGCTACACCATCAGTTCCTTGTTCAATTTCTGGTTCTCTTGGTTGGTCTTATCCTTGTGGGGGAAATGATGTCCAAAAATCGACAACCATTGCCTTTAATAATGTAGCAGGAAATTGTGCTGGTGGTGGTATCGGCGGTGGCGGTGGTGGCGGCGGTGGCGGCGGTGGCGGCGGTGGCGGCGGTGGCGGTGCTGCTGGTTCGGTTTATTCTTCCACTCCAATCATTTATACGAAGAATCCTTGTAATACAAAACCTAATGATCCACCACCACCACCACTAGATTGTAACTATACAGATATACTCAAGACTTTTTCAGATAAATACAATGATCGGCAAGGGACAGCAACGGCTGGCTATCATCATCAGGTTCTTTGTATTTCTGAAAAAGCAGCAGATAACCAAGACGGATGGGGTGGGGGATTTATGAAAAATATTCTCTGCCAAATGGCAAATGATCTCAAAAGTAATCGAGGTAGTACAGAAACAGTTGATAAGATTACAAAGTCGATCCCTGCTTGGATACCTGTTCTTAATCATATTCCTAATACACCCATTCCTATCCCTGGTGGACCAATAACAACAGGCGATATTGGTTCTCTTGTTGCAGGAGGTTTTCACTTTGTAAAAAATTTAATTCCGGGGTTTACTAGAGCAATTTGTAACGGATCGTACAATCGTAACGATCATAAAAGTTTTTTTGATTATGGTGTTGTTCCTTGCTTTAATGAAGTTGCTGCATCTGGAGAAATGAGTCAAATTGCAGCTAATATAGCTCAAGTAGTAGTTCCTTCTGGTGCGGGATTAATGGTAGATATATTGTTGTCTCGTAAGGCTGACGGAACTCTTAACTGTAGTGGCTTGGGTTCTCAATCTTTGATTACAGATACTTCTCAAAACTTGTCGGCTCAAAATTATCAAGTAATTCAACCGTCTTCTCTAAGCAAAGACCAACTATTTTCTGAAGAGCTTGCATCATCTTCAGTATTAAAAATAGAAATTAATGATTTATTCTTTTTATCAGTTGGGGAAGAATTTCAAATAAAAGTAACTAAAAATAATTTAGATGGTACTATTTCTGACTTAACTTCTTCGACAACTGGTACTCAATATTTTGTTGTTGCTGATAATCAAGTAGCTCAAATTTCAAACAATGGATTATTATCTATTCTAAGTAGTGATTTCCCTCTTGTTCAATTTACTCCTATTGTTTATATAATTGCTCGAAATGGAGATGATTTTGGTATCGGACAATTCGCACTTGAAGATAGTGATAATGATGAAGACGGACTAGCTGATTCTTATGAAAGTACAATCGGTCTAAATTCAAATACCTACAATGGTATCAATTCAGATTTAGATGAAGATGGATTGAATGATTTTTATGAAGCCTTAATTTTTTCAAATCCACTTCTCAAAGATACTGATGGCGATGGCGTTAATGATGGAATTGAAGAGCAAAATGGTCAAGATCCTAACAATCCTGATCCAAAAGATAATACACAAGGAGTCTGCGCCACAGTCAAAATCAAAATCGACCAAGAAGCAGTAATGACTCGCGCTGCATTCCTTGGCAATTTAGAAATAGAAAACGGTAACTCAACCAACCTAACTAACCTCTCTGTTATCCTTCAAATCAAAGACCAAAACGGCAACATTGTCAACGATAAATTTGGCATTACCGACCCCATTCTTAGCAATATCACCGCCGTTGATGGGACAGGAATCTTAACCGGAGATGATCCTAACACGCCTCAAAAAGAAGGAATTGGTAGCGCACAATGGACCTTTATTCCTACCAATTTAGCCGCGCCAGAAACCCCAACTCAATACAACATTGGTGGAACCCTTTCCTACCTGGAAAACGGCAAAACTATCACCGTCCCCCTACTTTCTACTCCTATTACTGTTTTCCCGCAAGCCGAACTTTACCTCGACTACTTCCATCAACGAGATGTCTTCGCCGATGACCCCTTCACCGATGACATTATCGAAACATCCGTCCCCTACTCCCTCGCTGTCCTCATCAGAAATGAAGGAAAAGGAGACGCAAAAAACCTGAGAATCACCTCCGGACAACCGAAAATCATCGAAAACGAAAAAGGCTTACTAATAGACTTTCAAATCATCGGTTCCGAAGTCAATGGACAAGGCGTTACCCCCTCCCTAACCGTCAACTTTGGCGACATCAAAGCCGGAAAAACCGCCGTCGCTGACTGGTTACTCAAATCCAGCCTACAAGGGAAATTCATCGATTATAAAGCCACCTTTGAACACATCAACAGCCTTGGTAAAGCTGAACTTTCCCTCATCAAAGAAGTCAAAATCCACGAACTAATTCATACAGTTCAAGTCAATCACTCCAACCCCGACAACTTACCCGACTTCCTCGTTAACGAAACCTTTGACGCACAATTTACCCCCGATATAATCTACTTTAGCAGTGGCGGAACCGCACCCGTCAAAGCCGTCAAAAACGCCACCATTGACGCAACCCCAACCCTCAATGATTTAACTGTTCAAATTACCGCCACCGTCCAAGATGGCTGGACTTACTTCCGCTTAGATGAACCCAGTAACAGTCAATACGACATCGTTAAAATCCAACGGTCTGACGGCACAGAAATTGGCTTAGATAACTTCTGGACAACCGACCGTACCTTCCCCGCTACTGGTCGTCCAAACTATGAAAATATCTTACATTTTCTTGACAATAACGCCACCGGAGGAACGAAAACCTACACGGTTGTTTATACCCCCGGTGGACCCACTATTACCGACATTATTGATGTTAGTCCAGACCCACGCGCCACAGCCATTAACGCCATTACCGTTGACTTTTCTGAACCCATACAAGCCAGTAGTTTCGATTACAATGACTTAAGCTTAACCCTCAACAATGGCACAAACTTAATCAACTCCACCGTTACCATTGTTTCCCTCTCTTCCACCCGTTATCAAATCAGCGGATTAAACACCCTAACCAACAACGATGGAGACTATATACTCACCATCAACGCCACAGGAATCCAAGACACCAGTGGTAAATTTGGTAGCGGTTCACTAACAGAAACCTGGGAGAAAACCGCTGGCGGTAATGCCGACACCACCCCACCAGTAGTAACAGATATTGCCAATCTATTAATCAACCCGCGCAATCAACCAGTTCCCTCTTTAACCGTCACCTTCTCCGAAAAAATTGACCTCAGTACCTTCACTTGGCAAGATATTACTCTCACCCGTAATAGTGGCAGCAATTTAATTAACAATACCGTCACCATTAGCACCATTAATGACACCACCTATCGCATTAATGGACTAAGTGGATTAACCACAACCGATGGAACCTATAACCTGACAGTTAACGGTAGTGGAATCCAAGACTTATCCGGTAATTCAGGAAATGGAACCCAGTCCGAAACCTGGGTAATGGATACCATCGCACCCGCAATTCCTACTAATATTACAGTCACCAATCCCCTAACACCTTCAGGGATAAATACTGCAGACCTCGCGCCATTACAGCCTTTAACTGCATCAGGACAAACCCGAATTGATACCACCAATCCCACCATTAGTGGACAATTAGGAGAAACCGGATTAAAAGTCTTCTTCTACGACAAAATCACCAATCAACTCTTACAACAAGCAACCGTAAGCGGAAGCCAATTTAGTAGTCAAGTTCAACTTCCCTCACCTGGCGCAAGAGACATAGAAATCCGGGTAGAAGATACCGCAGGAAACACCACCAATACAACCTTAAATCTATTTGCAGACATCACCCAACCAGTCCTTACCCAATTTATCAACGTTCCCACCTCAACCGCCAACCCCATCAACAGTATTGACGTTCAATTCTCCGAACAAATTAACCTCAATACCTTCGATAAGAGTGATGTTACCCTCACCCGTGATGGTATCCCCCTCACCCTACCTAATACAGTCACCGTTGAATATCTCTCTGATACAACCTACCGCATTAACGGATTAGGCGACTTAACCAACACCCCCGGTATCTATAGCTTACAGGTTGACGCAACCACCATCCAAGACAACGCCGGAAATAACGGCGACGCAGCCAAAACCACCAGCTTTACCATTACTCCCCCTCCCACCCCAGGAGTCACCTTAACCCAAACAGCCGGAAATACCACCGTCACCGAAGGAGGTAACACCGATACCTACTCTCTCGTCCTCAAAACCCAACCCACTGCCGATGTCACCATTACCCTAACCAGTAACAATCAAATCACCCTCAATTCAACTAGCCTTACCTTCACCACAACCAACTGGAATACTCCCCAAAACGTCACCATTACCGCAGTAGATGACACCCTAACAGAAGGGAATCATACTGCTACCATTACCCACAATATCAGCAGTACAGACACCAATTACAACGGGTTAACCCTTCCTAATGTTAATGTCAATATTCAAGACAACGATGCTGAAATAAAAGGCAATATTTGGAACGATATTGATGGCAATGCCGTTAATAATAGCGAACCCAGTTTATCAGGATGGACAGTTTACTTAGACACCAACAATAACAACCAACTCGATACCGGAGAAACCACAACCCAAACTAATGCTAACGGCGACTATACATTTAATAACCTGCGTCCGGGTAATTATAACGTCGCTCAAGTAGTACAAACAGGCTGGAAACAAACCTATCCCCTCCTCAATATCACCACCACAGCGGCGGATATTCCCCTCGCCATTCCCACTTTAGAACTAATTTCTCCCGCTACAAGTAATCAAACCCAACTCAACTTCAGCACCAGCAACTACACAGTTACAGAAGACGGAACCGCCATCACTGAAATTATCATCATCCGTAGCGGAAACCTCACAGGAACAGTCACAGCCACCCTAACCTTTAGCGATGGAACCGCCAAAGGTTGCGCTTGCGCCGCTAGTTCCGTCAACAATGATTTTAACCACAATCCCATTACCATCACCTTCGCCGAAAACGAAATCAGTAAAGTCATTCCCGTCCAAAACGCCATCTTAAATAATCCCAACGCCATCCGCATTCGGAATGATAATAAAGTCGAAGGAAACGAATCCTTTACCATCAATCTCACCAACCCCACCGGTGGCGCAACTCTGGGGAATCAAAGTCAGGCAACCGTCACCATTCTCGATGATGAATCTCCCAATAATAATCCAATCACACCGCCTATCTCCAATCCCAGTAACACCCTTTCTAACTCGCAAAATACTAACGCCACCAATCTCATTAACCTCGATAATTTCTGGTCAGATTCCCGCTTTACCAATATCAAAGGACAGGGACAAAGCATCGTTATTATTGACACCGGTGCCGACTTAAATCATACCCTATTCGGTGCGGATGCTAATAATAATGGTATTGCTGACAAGATTATCTATCAATACGACTTTGCTGATAATGATACTGATGCCAGTGATAAAAACAATCACGGTTCCCACATTACCAGTATCGCCTCCCAAATTGCTCCCGATGCTAACTTAATTATCCTCAAAGTCTTTAAAGATAACGGTTCCGGGTACTTTGCTGACTTAGAAGAGGCCCTACAGTGGGTTAATACAAATGCGAATACATATAATGTCACCTCTGTCAACCTTTCTTTAGGAGATAATCAAAACTGGACAACCGCCACCGGACGCTATGGAATTGGCGACGAATTAGCTGCCATTGCCGGACAAAATATTCTCATAGCAGCCGCAGCGGGTAACAGTTTCTATACCTTTAACAGTACCCCCGGATTAGCCTATCCAGCAGCCGACCCGAATGTAATCTCCGTCGGTGCAGTTTGGGCCGATGATTTCGGTTCTGGCAGCTTCAGTAATGGTGCTAAAGACTATACAACCGCAGCAGACCGAATCGCCAGTTTCTCCCAACGTCATCCCCTTTTAGATGTATTTGCTCCGGGTATTTTAATCAGTGGCGCCAATGCAACTGGTGGGACAATTACCATGGGTGGCACATCTCAAGCAGTGCCTTACATTAGCGCAATTGCTACCCTTGCTCAACAGATTGCTCAAACTTATTTAGGACGGGAATTAACCTTAACTGAATTTCGTACCTTATTAGACACCACCAGCAATTTAATTATTGATGGGGATGACGAAAACGATAACGTTACCAATACAGGAATCAGTTATCCTCGAATCAATGCAATTGCTTTAGCAGAAAGCATACTCAACCTCAATGACAGTAATTCTGGCTCAGGTGTAGTTAACCCAGGAAATAACAATAATAATGGGTCTAACACGGTCACTAATACCGTCAGTTTAGTTCATAATGTCACCCTGACTGGAGGACAGATACTAACGGGAATTAACTTCGGTAATCAGCAACTTCCCAGCAATCAACCACCAACTCTGAATAACATTAATAAGAGTGGGGATGAAGATAAACCCATCAACTTTAGCCAAAGTGACTTTACTTCAGCTTTCAATGATGCTGATGGTAATACTCTGGTTAAGATAGAGATTACTGCTTTACCTAATAACGGTGTTCTCCAACTGAATAATACAGCAATTGCACTCAATCAAGAAATTGCTGTCAGCAACTTAAATAATCTCACTTTTAGTCCTAATACTAACTTTAACGGGAATATTACTTTTAGTTGGAACGGGTTTGATGGGAGTGTTTATGCAGATAATGCTGCGACAGCGAATATCACAGTTAACCCAGTAGATGACGCACCAACTGTCCTCAATCCCATTACAGATGTCAATGTTGACGAAGATGCAGCCAATACCGTCATTGATTTAACTAACGTTTTCACTGACATCGACAATGACATCGCTTTAATTGTTAAACGGATTAGTCACCGCTACTATTATTGACAATCAGTTAACCCTCGACTATCAAGACAATCAATCTGGGATAGCTAATATTACGATTCGGGGAACATCCAACGGTAAAACTGTTGATGATACTTTCGTTGTCAATGTCGGTGCAGTCGATAATCCACCAACTGTCCTCAATCCGATTACTGATGTCAATGTTGACGAAGATGC
>SFCA01000178.1:0-29502 GCA_007095475.1 Microcystis aeruginosa Ma_QC_C_20070703_M131
TTTTGAGTTAAAAGTTAAACTTCAAGTTTTCATTCAGGACAAATGTACTGATTAACTAATTTTTTGGGGAAAATTAGTTAACCCATCATTATAACATATAATTAATTTGCAAGAGTTCTATTGTCGTCAAGTTTGGTATCCTATCTACTACGTCAAAGATTTAGACAAAAAGCAGCCCCAACGCTTTACCCTACTAGAAGAGGATTTAGTGATTTGGTGGGACAAAAATCAGCAAGAATGGCGAGTTTTTGAGGATAAATGTCCCCATCGCTTGGCTCCTCTCTCAGAAGGTCGTCTTAACGAAAGCGGACATCTAGAATGTCCCTATCACGGTTGGTCTTTTTCCGGGGGAGGAAACTGTGAATTTATTCCCCAACAACCGGAAAACAGTCAAGCTAACACCTCTCGACGCGCTTGTGTGCGGTCTTTAGCCACGGCTATCCGTCAGGGATTATTATTTGTTTATGCGGGTAATCCCGAAAATGCTCCCCTGACTGGGATTCCGATTATTGAAGCCATGGAGGAAGATGGTGATGCTTGGATTTGTTTGGATACCTTTCGAGATCTACCCTACTCGGCCGTCACTTTAATGGAAAATATTATCGATTCTAGTCATATTCCCTATACCCATCATCTCACCATCGGTAATCGGGCCAATGCCGCTCCTATGGAATTAGAAATTATCGAGTCTAATCGTCAGGGATTTAAGGGAATTTGGCCCGAAGGACCGCGTAAAGGTCAATTAGGTCAGCAATACAGCAATTTTATCGCCCCCGGATTCATTTACCACGATCTCACCTCGGAAAAGTTCGGACGGACTTTAACCGCAGTCTATGCAACTCCGATCCGTCAGGGAGAATGTCGTCTCTTTGCGCGTTTTCCCTTTAAATTTAACTCTAAGCTGCCGAAATTCTTCATTAAGCTTACCCCCACTTGGTATTCCCACATCAATCAAAACGCTATTCTAGAAGATGATCAGATTTTTCTCTACTATCAAGAGCGTTATCTGCAAGCTCAGGGGGATAGTCAGAATTTTAGTCAAGCTTGTTATCTCCCCACCAAAGCGGATTTATTCGTGTTTGAGTATCGCAATTGGGTTAATCAATACCAAGCTGATCCTTTCGCCGGTCAACCTTTCCCCCCCCGACAATCAAAAGAGATTCTCCTCGAACGCTATCACTCCCATACCAAAAATTGTGCTGTTTGTCAAGGGGCATTAAAAAATATTAATCGTCTGCGGGGGTTAACATTAGCGATCGCTATTATTCTTGGTCTATCTCTACCACTTTTAGCCCTAATTTTCGGTCAATCGGCCCTCCTTCCCGTGACAGTGCTGACAGCATTAACTGTAATTATGGTGGCAGCTTATTGGCGCTTGGGAGAACTGAAAAAACAGTTTTATCAAGGACGGGAATTATTGCCGAGAAATACCGGTAAAAAGCGATAAAGCTGCCGAAAAAGAGCGGAAGTTAGGGAACTGGTTCCTCCCTATCGACTTTGGGGGTTTGGTTTTGGGGAGATTGCTGAAGTTCTTGCCAGCGAGTTTCTGCCAGTTGTTTTTGTGTTTGCACTTCTCGGTCATTGGAACGATAACGAAGGGATTCTTGATAAGCTTGAATCGCTCGCTCGTATTGACCGAGTTTAAAGCAACCATTGCCTAAACTTTTCCAGGTTTCGGGGTTATCTTTTTGTCTTTGAATCGCCTGTTGATAGGCGGTTATGGCTTGAGAATTGTCGCCTAAACGATACCAAGCGTTACCGATACCGATAAAAACTTCGGCTTTTTGGGAAGAAATGCGGCGAGCTTCTTCGTAGGATGCGATCGCTTCTTGAAATCTTTCCATTTGATGAAGTAATGCCCCTTGATTTAACCAAGCTTGATAATAATTAGAATTGGCTTTAGTTGCTTGAGTAAATGCCTCCAAAGCTTCTGACTTGCGACCTAATTTTTGCAGAATAATCCCTTGACTATAGTGAGCTTGGGAAAATTGGGGATTAAATTGTCCGGCTTTGCTATAACTTTCTAAGGCATCATTAATTTTATTTAATTGATACAGACTATTTCCTTTTTGATACCAAATTAAGGCATTATCCGATTCGATCGCTAGAGCCTGATCGTAGGCTTTAACTGCTCCTTCATAATCCTCAAGATTTTGTAATGACCAGCCTTTTTTATACCAGATATTGGCATCATTTTGTTGAAAAGTTAACAATTTGTCAAGAGCTTTGTGGGCGGCGGAATATTGTTGCAGTTCTAGATAGATATCGGCTTTACCTTGCCAAGCTTGACTAGCGGCAGGATTAAGAGATAAGACCCGTTCAAAACTTTCTAAAGCCTCCTGATTTTTATCTAATTTATCTAAAGCTTCCCCGCGACCGAGCCAAGCTGGCCAAGCGGAATCTGGGTTAATTTGAATAGCTTTTTCGTAGGTATTTAAAGCTTCCGAGTATCTTTTTAAAGCTAATAAAGCATCGGCTTGTCCTTGCAATGCCTCAAGATAATCGGGATTAATTTTTAAGGCTTGACCATAGGAATTAAGGGCATCGGTATAACGTTTGAGTTGATAAAAAGTCTGACCTTGTTGATAGTAACTAAGAGAATTACGAGAATTTTGCCAATAATCAAAACCCAGATAAGCACCAGCTATTAAACCAATTGTCCCAGAGACAAACAAGATTTTTGTTAGCCAAGATTTCCCTAGACGAGCAACTCGACCTTGGGGTTTCACCGCCTGGGTAGTTTTCGGATCGAGATGATGAATTTTTCCTAATTTTCTCAGAGCGATTAATGCTTCGCTGGCACTGGTATAACGCTGACGAAAATCATAGCGGATCATGCGCTCAATAACATCACTAAACTCGGCGCTAGTCATAGCCAAATGTTGCCAGAGAATTTCTCCCGTGCGAGCATCCAGTGGAATATCTTCGGGAGCTTTACCGGTTAAAGCTTGTAATCCAATAATACCAGTGGCATAGATATCGCTACTAAAACGCGGATAACCTTGGGCCTGTTCACTGGGGAAATAACCAGGGGTACCAATAGCGATGGTAGAAACGGTTTTACCTTCTTTAACTACTTGAGTGCTAATTTGTTTGACAGCACCAAAATCAATTAAAACCAATTGATCATCTTGACGGCGACGAATAAGATTGAAGGGATTAACATCGCGATGGATCACCTGTTTTTGATGGACAAATTCGAGAATTGAGAGAATTTCTGTCAATAAAGCCACCACTTTCTCTTCATTTTGCCTATAGACACCGGCAGTAATTTCTGTGGCTAAATCTTCCCCTTCAATGTATTCTTGTACGAGGAAAAATTGCCCATTTTCCTCAAAATAAGCAAATAAACGGGGAATATGGCGATGATTGCCCAATTCTTGCAGGATTTTCGCCTCGGTTTCAAACAGTCGTCTAGCGATGGCTACAGTTTCGGCATTCCGGCACTGGGGTTGAAATTGTTTGATCACACAGCGATTTTGATTGGGTAACTGGCGATCGCAGGACAAGAAAGTCTGTCCGAATCCCCCTTTTCCCAATTGACGGATAATTTGGTAGCGATGACTAAGGATTTTTCCGGCAGCGAGTTCCATAGACGATGGCAATCCGAGGTTTTTTACTATTCTAGGCTTTTCGGCTCTCTTTTGCGGTCGATGGACAAAATGCAGAAATTCCCCTATTCTACTTTTTTCCCTATAGAGAGGGAAAAAATTCCCTGTTGAGGGGACTGACATGACAGACAGAAAAAAATAATCTAGAAACAGAGAAAGTTCACTGTTGTTTTTTTCAGAGGATAACCGCTATGTCTATCAATCCTGTTACTAGAGCCAGCACAGCTTTACTGATTACCCTGCTCATGGGTTCCATGTCTGGTACTTTTCCCGTCCTCGCTCAAAGTAATATTAATCGGCCAAGTCTCATCGCTCAACAAATCTCGATTCCGGTGGGAACAGTTATCCCTTTGAATTACGAAAAAGCCGATAAAATTTTAGTTTCTAAAAGTGATGTTATTCCTCTGACTTTAACCGTAGCCAGAGATATTCGTAACCGGAATGGGATTGTGGTGATTGCAGCAGGAAGTGAAGTCAAGGGTACTTTAGAAGCAGCCGGCAGAGGTGTGCGGTTTATTGCCGATGAAATTCGCCTCGATGGGGGCAATCGCACTATTCCCCTCAATGCCACTTCGCGATTAATTACTACCACTGAAACCGTGCGTAAAGGCGCAAAAACTCAAGATATCCTAGCGGGAACCGTCGCTGGTGCGGGGGCAGCCACAGCGATCGCCGCTCTCACTGGCGATCGCAAGATCGAATTTCTCGATGTCTTAGCGGGGGCAGCCGTGGGAACCCTTGCGGGATGGGGCTTGCCGGCGGCAGGAATTGTCGGTGGTAGTTCCGTGCAGTTATACTCTGTTAACCCCGATCGAGATTTAAATATTACCCTGCAATCGCCCCTAGTGATCAGAGATTAGTCAACGGCAAACCATCACCAAATCCCTCAGTCCCAAACCCTTTCCCTGCTCTCTTCTACCCTCTGCCATGGAGTCTTAACCAGTAATTTCCTCTATAAATCGCCAAAACCTTTCTTTTTCTTGGTTTTCTTCGGTTTTTTCGGGCTGCCACCTTGACCACGAAATCCCGGTGCCGGTTGACCACCCCCAAACATTCCGCCCCCCATCCCAGGCATCCCGGGCAGACTGGGCATTTGTCCCCGCCCCATCTGTTGCATCATCGATCGCATTCTGGTGAAATTAGAAATTAGTTTGGTAACTTCCGTTTCGGGATGTCCTGAACCCTTGGCAATGCGACGACGACGATTAGGAGACTTAGCCAACAAATCGGGGTTAGTGCGTTCCTCCGCGGTCATGGAATTAATCATCGCTTCCGTGCGTTTTAACTCTTTTTCGCCCTTTTCGATGTCCGTCCCGCTCAGTTTGCCCAGACCGGGGATTAATTTTAAGACTCCCCCCAAGGAACCCATATTTTTTAACAGCCGCATCTGTTTGAGGAAGTCATTAAAATCAAACTTAGCCTCTAAAATCTTGGCCTGCATTTTGGCCGCGTCTTCCAGGTCTAACTGTTCCTGAGCTTTTTCCACTAGGGTGAGGACATCACCCATATTGAGGATGCGACTAGCAAGGCGTTCGGGATAAAATGGCTCTAAAGCCTCGACTTTTTCCCCAACCCCAACAAATTTAATCGGTTGTCCCGATATTTGCCGCACTGATAAGGCAGCCCCACCGCGAGTATCACCGTCAAGTTTGGTGAGAATTGCCCCCGTGATGCCGATTTGTTGGTGAAAAGTGTGGGTGAGATTGGCCGCTTCCTGACCGGTCATCGCATCCACCACTAATAAAGTGTCGTCAGGCTTGACAATTTTCTTGATTTGTCCTAGTTCGCCCATCATCTGGGTGTCTATCTGCAAACGACCGGCTGTATCGATGATAACCGTATCTACGCCTAATTCTTTGGCTTTTTCCACACCTTGACGGGCGATATCGACGGGATTAGCCTGAGAACCCATCTCAAAAACGGGAACGTTAATCTGTTTACCGAGGGTGATTAATTGGTCAATGGCCGCCGGACGGTAGACATCGGTAGCCACCATTAGGCAGCTTTTCGACTGTTTGCGGAGATATAGGGCTAATTTAGCGGTGGCGGTGGTTTTTCCTGTCCCTTGCAACCCAGCCATTAAAATTACGGTGGGGGGTTTATCGGCCTGCGCTAGGGGGACGTTGCTTTCCCCCATGATTTTGACTAATTCATCGTAGACAATTTTGATAAATTGCTGACCGGGATTGACTCCAGAAATAACTTCAGCGCCGAGGGCTTGTTTCTCGACCTCAGCAATAAATCCCTTGACCACCTGTAGGTTAACATCTGCTTCTAATAAAGCCCGCCGGACTTCTTTTAGGGTATCTTGTATGTTGGCCGAGGAGATTTTATCTTGACCTCGTAACTTTTTCCATGCGTCTTCTAAGCGGTCGGCCAGTGCGTCGAACATAGTTTCGGAATTAAATTTTTAACTAGATCGATTTTATCTCAATGTCGGGCGGAAGACCGCCGCTCTTACCCTTAAAAATGTTGAAATCCAGAGCTTAAACTGAGGTTTCTGCCGTCGGCTAATTTTGTCTCTTTCCCCCGGACAATTTGACCGATTATTGCCCCATCTTCCCCCACTTTCTCGATCAATTCTTTGGCACTGTCCGGGGGCAAACACAAAACTAACTCAAAGTCTTCACCGCCGTATAAAGCCCATTCTAGAGCTTTTTCGGCTCCTACATATTCTTTCAGGCTTGGATGCAGGGGAATACTCTCGATTTCGGCACCAACCCCACTACAGCGACAAATTTGCATGATGGCATCTGCTAACCCGTCACTGCTATCCATGCCGGCGATGGGAAATTGCTTGACAATTTTTTGTAAATGTGGTATGCAATCAAGTCTCGGTCGCGGGCGTTGATGAGCTTGGATTAATCGCTTTTTTTGGGCGGAATTTAAATTCCTACCGGTTTCAGGGTGGAAGAGTAACTCTAATCCAGCCCGCGATAAACCGTGATAACCAGTAATAACGATACTATCGCCAACTTTGGCATTAAAACGTCTAATTTCTTCATTTTTTGCCACTTGTCCCAGGGCGGTGATGCTGATGTTAATCTCCGTGGCCCGACAGACATCACCACCAACGATCGCCGTCTGATATACTTGCAGACAAGAGCTAAGACCCCGATAGAGTCCTTCTAGCCAATCGATGGCTAGATCGGGAGTTAAAGCCAATCCTACCGTAATTCCCAGGGGTTCTGCCCCCATAGCCGCTAAATCGGATAAATTAGCCGCCGCCGCTCGCCAGCCCACATCTTCGGGAGAGGTAGTAAGATCGCTAAAGTGGACGTTATTAACTAAAACATCAGTAGTGACAACGAGAGAGTAACCATCTTTGAGAGATAAAATCGCCCCATCATCACCGATAATCTCCGCAGGACAATATTTTTGCAGAATCGGTAGCAATCCCTGTTCACCCAAATCTTTAACGGTTAAATTCATGATGTTTGAGAATTGAACGATGCAGCTTCTAAAAAGTCTTTAGTTAAGAGGATTGGCGCTGATTTTTTCGTAGGCGCGATCGATAATTCCTCGACCGCGCAGAAAGCCGGTATTAGCTCCCGGACAAAGATAGGAGAGAGTTTCCGGACTAAAACGGTCTAAAATGGCCTTTTGCGATCGCAGTTGCCGCGGCCAGTGGAAAGTTTTCGCGGTCTGTAGGGGTTGCGGTTGACCCTTGGTGTCGGGGAGAAGATGACGACCGGTAAATAAAACCCCCCCGTGACGCTGCCAGTAGAGACAGGAGGAACCGGGAGAATGGCCGGGAGTCCAAAAACCGCTACAAGTGGGAGATAACTGGATTTGCTGCTGAAAAACGGTAATTTGACGGTGAGGAAGCAGATAAGCTTCCTGTTCCTGTAGAATAATCTCACAATCAAGTAAACTTTGCAGAGAATCGCTCTGTTTCCCCTGACCCCCGCGATGGGTAAAAAATAGGTAACGGACCCCTTTTTCTAGGAGAAAATCCCGCTCGCTCTCCTCGCAGCTAGGACAATCCACCAGAATATTACCAGTATTTTCTACAATAAGATAAGAGGTTCCCCCTAGGGTTTCCCGATTAGGCGAGAAAGCGTATAAACCTTCTAGAATTAATCGAGGGGGTTTTGTGGTTTTGCTAACCTCTAAAGGAGACGATTCGGGGAGCGATCGCATGGTTTGCCTATCCAAATCACAATCAATGCGGTTTATAACTTAGCACGATCGATGACCGGGCGGGCTGAAATTAGCCGCCTTTTATTCAAGAGAAAAGAGCCGATATGGAAATGTGGTTGTTATTAGGGATTCTTGGCGGTTTCACTTATTTTATCGTCAAGCGTAGCGTGGCCAAAGTCACGACAACACCAATATGGTTAATTTGGTTAGTCCTGATGACTCCGGCTCTAATTTGGACCGGCTGGACGTTAATCTATGGAGAGGATACCCCCATGCCGGCATTTTTGCTGTTCGGCCCTTTTGCGATCTGCCCTTTTTTGTACTGGTGGTTAGTACAAAAGGGGCGGGTTACTCCCCAAGAAGGCCCCCCATCACCACCGAAACAAGCGAATTTAGTCCTAGAAAATATCGATAATCCTGCACCTAAAAATGATTTAAAACCGATCACTGCCGCCGAGGAAAAATCCCTAAGAGATTGTTTCCCTTGGGGTATTTATTATCTGCAAAATATCGATTATCGTCCCCAAGCAATTCTCTGTCGGGGGAAATTGCGGGCGGTTCCCGAAGAAGCTTATCAAGTGATTAAAAACAATGTGGAAAAGGTTTTTGGGGATCGCTTTTTATTGCTTTTCCAAGAAAGTTTTCAGGGACAACCTTTTTTCGCTCTTGTGGCTAATCCCTGGCAGCAAAAAACAGAAACTATAGAAACTGAAAAAATTACTCGCCCCTTTCTTGCCCTGGGTTTATTGTTATTAACTATCTTAACCACCACAGTGGTCGGTGCGGGATTAAGTGGCATTACCACCCAACAATTAAAAAATAATTCTAGTTTATTACTGCAAGGTTTGCCCTACAGTTTAGGCTTAATTGCTATTTTAGGAATGCACGAATTCAGCCATTATTTTACAGCAGTTAAATATAAAATTAAAACTACTTTGCCCTATTTTATCCCCATTCCTTTCTTCCTAGGCACCTTCGGGGCTTTTATTCAAATGCGATCCCCTGTACCCACCCGCAAAGCTTTATTTGATGTGGCAGTGGCCGGTCCTTTGGGGGGTATAATCATCGCTATTCCTCTACTATTTTGGGGATTGTCCCTCTCGGAAATAGTTCCCCTAACTAATCAAAGCAGTTTATTAACTTTTCAGTCCTTAAATCCGCAGTTTTCTTTTCTCTTATCTATCGTAGCTAAACTAGCCCTCGGCAGTAATTTAATTGCGGGAAAAGCGATCCATTTACATCCTTTAGCGGTAGCTGGTTATGTGGGAATTATCGTTACAGCCCTAAATTTAATGCCCGTGGGTCAATTGGATGGTGGTCATATTGTTCACGCCATGTATGGACAGAAAACCGCCATAATTATCGGTCAATTAACTCGATTATTCATGTTTATTTTAGCCCTAGTGCAGCCAGATTTTTTACTCTGGGCGATTATTCTCTTATTAATGCCAGTCAGCGATCAACCTGCTTTAAATGATGTCACCGAATTGGATAATAAACGAGATTTATTAGGTTTATTTTCCCTGGCTTTGTTGTTAAGTATTTTGCTACCCCTTCCCGAAGCGGTGGCCCATTGGTGGGGGATGTAAGCGACCGCATCAATCAACCTGAGTTCCGGGAAAATTATCGGTCAGTTAGGGAATAAAATCCCCATCTCCTACGTCAATGTGAGTTCGATGACCCTCACCCTCGATCACTTTAATCCACAAAGCTGAAGGCTGACAACTGATCACCGATCACTGATATATGGTTCTCAAGGCTAATTCTCAGGGAAAAAAGCGAGTTTCTCTGAAAGGGAAGTTAGGCAAATCTAGGTTAAAATTGCTGGCTATTCCGCTAATTTTGGCGAGTTTAGGCTGGTTGTACCACGATTTACGTCAGCAGTGGCTAAAACCGGAAGCGATTTTTGTTTTGGGAGGTCATGCCGATCGAGAACGTTTTGCGGCAAAATTAGCTAAGGAATATCCCGATCTACCGATTTGGGTATCTTCCGGTAGTCCGCGACGATATGTGAAAAAGATTTTTAAAAAAGCGGGAATTCCCCTAGAACGTCTCCATCTCGATTACAATGCGCGAGATACTGTCACTAACTTTACTAGCCTAGCCGATCAACTGAAAGCCCAAGGTATTAATAGTGTCTATCTAGTCACTTCCGATAATCACATGAGAAGGGCGCGATTAGTGGGAGAAATTGTTTTTGGTAGTCGCGGAATTGTGATTAAACCGGTGACTGTTCCCTCCCAATCACCCCCCGAACCCCTAGAAAAGTCGCTCAGAGACGGTTTTAGGGCAATATTATGGATAATAAGCGGTTCTACCGGGGAATTTTGGCTAAAATCCGCTTCTAGTCCCCATCAGTTCCCGACCCAATCGAAATAAAATTATCTTGACAAAATACCCACTTTATGTTAAGCAAAAATACCATTTTCGCCATCTTATTAATTTTTGTGCCTATATCGATCGCCAGTTCCCTGTTACACTGGGGCGGAACGGTAGTTTTTATCACCGCTTGTCTAGCCATTATCCCCCTAGCGGCCTACATGGGGGAAGCCACGGAAGCGATTGCGGTGGTGGTCGGGCCAAATATTGGCGGTTTGATGAATGCCACCTTTGGCAATGCCACAGAATTAATTCTCGCCTATGTCGCTTTGCGGGAAGGTTTTATCGATGTGGTAAAAGCGACGATTACTGGCTCAATTATCGGTAATTTACTCTTAGTTATGGGATTATCGATGTTTTTAGGCGGTTTACGCTTCAAAGAACAGGAATTTCAGCCAATAACTGCCCGTTTAAATGCTTCAGCCATGAATTTAGCGGTGGTGGCGATCCTTTTACCCACTGCCGTGCAATTCACCTCCACGGGAGTCGGGGAAGCAGTCCTGCAACGTCTATCCGTGGCCGTGGCAGCGGTGTTAATTTTCGTCTATGGTTTAAGTCTCTTATTTTCCATGAAAACCCACACCTATCTCTACGATGTCGGGGTTGCCGGTATCGAGGAGGAAAGCACTGGAGAAAACCCCGCAAAGCCGAAAATCTGGTTTTGGGCTTTGATTTTATTGATCGTTACTATCGCTGTGGCCGTAGAATCGGAGTTATTGGTGGCATCCCTAGAGGAAGCTACGGAACAGCTAGGTTTAACGGCGCTGTTTACCGGGGTGATTCTTTTGCCTATTATCGGTAATGCGGCCGAACACGCTACGGCCGTCACCGTCGCCCTTAAGAATAAAATGGATCTATCGGTATCTGTGGCCGTCGGTTCCAGTATGCAGATCGCCCTGTTTGTGGCTCCGGTTTTGGTTATCATGGGTTATATTATCGGTCAGCCCATGGATCTAAATTTTAATCCCTTTGAGTTGGTGGCAGTGGCTGTGGCGGTGTGGTTGGCTAATTCGATTAGTAGTGATGGGCGATCGAATTGGTTAGAGGGAATGTTACTCTTAGCTACCTATGCTATTCTGGCCCTGGCTTTCTTTTTTCATCCTCTCACTGCTTAAAGTTATCCCTTGCAGATATATAGACAATGACGGACACTTTCGCTTAAGGGAGTGGTAAAACTGGCAATTTTGAGGATTTTACCGCCAGCTTTCTCTAGATTCTTCTCTAAACTCAAACTATCCTCCGACGACCACTGACCACGATAGAGAATAGCGATTCCGGTTTTTTTCAGGAAAGGCAAAGCATAGTTAACACAGATATCGACATTAGCTACCGCTCGCAAACAGACGATATCATAAGCAGAGTTATGTTTAAGGTTTTTCCCGACGATTTCCGCCCGACCTAAACGAGTTTTCGTGTTATTTAACTCTAATTTGTCAATAACTTCTTCAAGAAAATTAATCTTTTTTTGGGTGGAATCCAAGAGAGTCACCGACCAATGGGGATATGCGATCGCAATTGGCACCCCCGGAAACCCGGCCCCCGTCCCCAAATCGATGACTGATAGGGATTTTGTCAATAAATCTGGCTGGGATTTTTGTAACCAAGCTAAACCCGATAAAGAATCCCAAAGATGTTTTTCCCAAAACTCCTCCGGTTGGGTAATTCGGGTGAGATTAAAACGTTGATTACCCTCTAAAATCAAGTCATAAAGTTGTTGAAATCGCGCTTGTTGGGCCCCATCGGGTTGCCATTCTAGGGTTTCTTGCCAAAGGTCAAATAATTCGGGAAGGATCATTAATTCAGTTATCAGTTATCAGTCATCAGTCATCAGTCATCAGTCATCAGTTATCAGGTATGAGGGGAGTGGGGAAATTTCAACTAATACACCAAAACCCTAAAACTTCAACTATCTGTGTTTTCATTTTTCACTTCCCGCAAATGTCCTTGTTCAATTTTCCAGTGACGGTCAGCAATAGGCAATAATTCCCCAGCATCGTGACTAACTACTAATAAAGTCCAGTGTTGTTTGAGACTAGCGAGAAGTTTGGCCAATTGACGACGCATCGACCAATCTAAACCGGCCGTAGGTTCATCGAGAAGTAACAGATTAGGCTGCCGGATTAACTGGACAGCGAGGGATAAACGACGCTGTTGACCTCCACTAAGATTGTGGGGAGAAGTATCCAGAGGAGTATTTTCTAATCCTACCTCCTTTAAGGCCGCTGTTAGGCGATCGCTTTTAATCTCCGGATGACCGAGACGCAACTCCTCAAGGATGGTTTTACCGCAAAAATGACGTTCAGGAAACTGAAAAACGATTCCTCCTAATTGTTGCAGGTGCAGCACCGTTAATTCTTGGTCGCGCCAGTGAATCGTCCCTCCTGTTTTATCGGCAAAGCCTGCTAAAATTTCCAAAAGAGTCGTTTTTCCGGAACCACTGGGGCCAACAATCAGACCTAATTCTTGGGGGGCTAATTCGAGATTAATCCCCTGTAAAATGGGATTGAGGGCAGCGGGAGGATGATAAACCACATCTTTGAGATAAAGCATTGACAGGAAAATAACTGGAAATTAAGTCTAGAAACTTGTTTCTATTGTGACAGATTTTTTCATTCGCTCAAGGAGACTTTTGACCATGGTGCTGAGGTTAGGTTTAACGAAAAAAATGGCGATCGGTGCTTCGCTGGCTGTTATGGTAGTGGTTAACTGGATTGGTCCTGGGTTAGCTGGAGATCCTTTCCGGAAAACCAATCCCCGACCGATTGGTGATAAGACCGAGGCCGCTTTTAACGCTATTTTTAAACAAGGTAACTATCTAGAGGCAAAAAAATTAATTGTTGAGGCCACAGAAAAGGAACCCCAAGAACCTTTGTCCCATGCTATGCGTGCCTCTCTTGCTTTTACCGACCAGGATTGGAACACCCTAAAAACCTACTCCGAGAAAACTAAGACAGCGGCCAAACAAATGCAGGACAGCGACCCTTTAAGGGGAAATTTGTATCTCGCGGTGGGGAGTTTTTTGGAGGGAACCTACGTTTTTCAAACCGAAGGTGCAGTATCGGCTATCCCCAGACTACAACAGGTGTTTCAGTATTTGGAAACCGCAGAAAAGGTCAATCCTACGGATCCGGAATTGAACCTGTTAAAGGGTTATATGGATTTGATTTTAGCGGTTAATCTGCCCTTTTCTAGTCCCCAAGAGGCAATTCAACGGCTAGAAACCTACGGAAGTCCTGATTACTTGGTTGATCGAGGTATAGCTCTAGCTTACCGGGATTTAAAGCAGTATGATCAGGCTTTGCGGTTTATCGATAACGCTCTGGAAGCGACCCCCGATAATCCAGAATTGATGTATCTGAAGGGTCAAATCCTGAGAATTCAAGGCAATACGGATAAAAATACCGGCTCTTTGAAACTGGCATTAGATTACTTTAATAATGCCCTGAAAAAACAGGAACAACTCCCCGAATCGGTCAAAAAACAGTTAAATCGCGAACACCGTAAGGTACAGGAGGAGATTAAATCCCTAGAAAGCACCGCTAATCGTTAAAAAACGCCTAAAAATAGTCAATATTTGTTTTTTTATCAGTTATCAGTTTTTGAAGGTAAAAGGCAGCCGTCAAGGGTGCATCGCAGATTTGCAGGAATACCGACAATCAGCAATTATCAGTGACTCTTAGATGATGACAAATGTATCAGCAGCTGCGTGTAAGCATCTCACCGAAAAGCTAATGCGCTCCGGGGTTTGGGGGCGGCGCCACGACCCCAACGGGGGGTTTGGGGGGTAGAACCCCCCAAAAGCTGGGATTGAGTGATAAAATCGGAAGTAATGCCCGATTTTAGCCGAGAGTTTCCCCGTAAAAATCCCAATTGGTAGATTTACAAAAATGAGATGCACCCGCCGTCAAATTTTGCCAAAACAGAAAATCTCCTCTTATGGTATATAAAGTAAAGGATTATTAAGCTTCGCGGAAGTTTATTAATTAAAGTTAAAAATATATTGACAAAAAAGATGGCTTGTGGTAGGGAGCAGAATTTAGCCAAACCTACTAGCTGATTTCTTGTCAAGGGTTCACCTAAGTGTAATTGGAGATTTCATGACGGCAACGACGGATAAATTGCATGGGGAGTTGATCACCTCGATCGAGCCAGACTTTAAACTGAAAGATATTATTCAAAGCATTCCCAAAGAATATTTCCAGAAAGACCCAGTTAAAGCTTGGTTTGGTGTGATTACGAATATTTTGGCGGTCATTGCGGGTTATGCAATGCTAGTTTATTCTCCCTGGTATTTACTGCCTTTAGCTTGGATTTTCACGGGTACAGCTTTAACGGGATTCTTTGTCATCGCGCACGATTGCGGTCATCGGTCTTTTTCTAATCGACGCTGGGTTAATGATCTTGTCGGTCATATTTTCCTCTTACCGCTTATCTATCCCTTCCACTGCTGGCGTTTCCTGCACGATCGCCATCATGCTAAAACTAACATGGTAACGATAGATAATGCTTGGGATCCGTGGGAATTAGAAGCTTTTAACTCGGCCAATCCCTTAGTGCGTCTCTTTTATCGCGGCATTCGCGGACGTTTCTGGTGGCTCGGTTCGATCGCCCACTGGGCTATTCTACACTTCAATATCGAACAATTCAAAGAGAACGAACGGGAAAAAGCGCGCTTTTCGATGATTGTCGTCCTAGTTTTTGGAGCTATTTTTTTCCCAACCCTCATTTTCTACACTGGTGTCTGGGGATTGGTTAAATTTTGGGTGGTACCTTGGTTTGTCTATCATTTTTGGATGAGTACCTTTACCCTTGTCCATCACACAGACCCCGATATTCAATTTTCCCATCCCGAGGAGTGGAATCAAGCTTTAGCGCAACTAGAAGGGACAGTTCACTGTAGTTATCCCCGTTGGGTAGAAATTCTCTGTCACGATATTAATGTCCATATCCCCCATCATATCTCGACGGCGATTCCCTCCTATAACCTTCGCAAAGTTCACGCTAGTCTCCAAGAAAATTGGGGGAGTCACCTGAAAGAAACCAAGTTTTCTTGGGCATTAATGCAGCGAATTGTTGATTATTGCCATATTTTCGACTCCGAAACCGCCTACAAAACCTTTAAGGAAAGCCGCGGTTAAATCAGTTATCAGTGATCAGTGATCAGTTATCAGTGGGTAAGTTATCAGATTTGAGTTTTAAGTGACAGTATTAAATCGAAGTTTCCTACTGTCTTTGCACTGATTGCTGATTATTGTTTACTGTTTACTGATCACTGAAAAAAGATTACCAGGAACCGCGTTTGCCACTAGGCATAACTGTTAACCAATTGGTTTTTGCTAAGGCGATTTGTTCTTGAGTTACTTGGGCATCACAGAGATTAGCCCCGCAAAGATTAGCACCTTTGAGATTAGCGTGGCGAAGATAGGCCTGGGTGAGATTAGCCCCGCGTAAATCGGCACTTTCGAGGTTTGTATAACCGAGATAGGCATTATTTAAATTGGTATTTTTGAGAATAGCTTGACTGAGATCAGCCCGGCCCAGATCGGCATTGGACAGAGCTGCCCCTTGTAAATTAGTTCCTGTTAATTTGCATTGATAGAAATTTACCCCCAAAAGTTTGGCTTTGGCCAGATTGAGATTCGGTAATTCCTCTTGGGCAAAATTGCGCTGGCCTTTATTGTAAGCATCAAGAATCGCTTTTTCATCTAAGCGGGGTTTTTTCTTCAGTAAGGTTAGACCTGTGGTGCTGCGGGCTTGATCTCTAGGTAATACAAGTGTATTGCTTGTTGAACAAGCCATCTGTTCCCCCGGCGTCTTATCTGGAGAAGCCCCTGGATTTTTGGGGCGAAATTTGGAACTTGACGGGGCAGAAACGGAGGAATTGGCTATCAGGTTTGAATCTTGTTGGGGTTTCGGGGAAGTAACCACTGGAGCGGTGATTAAACTTTGGGCTAGACTATCGGAATAAGCTGTCATGTCCAAGGCATCCATTAGCTCTTGGGCGGATTTGTAGCGGTGACGGACAGAGACTTCCAGCGTTGTTTTCAGGACTTGGGCAAACTGGGGACTCACCTCGACTAATTTTTCCCAGAGTAATTCACCTGTATTGGCATCAACTTCGATATCTTTAGGAGAGCTGCCCGTGAGTAGATAGAGACAGGTAACTCCCACCGCATAGATATCACTAGCGTAGACGGGACGCATGGCCATCTGTTCAGGAGGGGCAAAACCTTGGGTTCCCAAGGCAAAATTAGTGAAAGAGGTTTGAGAGTCGGTATTAGCAATCATAGTGTTAACTTGATTTGTAACCGCCCCAAAGTCAATTAGAATCAATTTTCGGTCTGTTTGCCGACGAATTAGGTTAGCGGGCTTGATATCCCGATGAATTACCTTTTGTGCGTGGATATATTTCAAAATCGGCAAAAGTTCGCTTAAAAACTGTTTGACTCCCGCTTCGCTAAACGGACCGCGTTTTTTTACCTCTTGGTGCAGGTTATGACCTTTAACGTATTCTTGAACTAGATAAAACTGTTGATTATCTTCAAAATAGTCTAATAATCGGGGAACCTGCGGATGAATCTCCAATTTAGCCAGGGTTTCCGCTTCTCGCTCGAACAGTTCTTTGGCCATGCGAAAAACCTTAGGATTCTCAGTGGAAGGTCGTAGTTGTTTGACCACACATATTGGTTTACCCGGTAGGGACAGATCCGAGGCAGCAAAAGTTGCCCCAAACCCTCCCTTCCCTAAAATCCTGAGGATTTGATAGCGCTGGTGCAGAATAAGTTTTGAACCGCAATTCTCGCAGATTGAGGCTTTCGGAGCGTTTTTCGGTTGAAAACAGGCGGGATTAACGCAGTAGGTCATATAGACACCAATTGACCGATACTTTTTTCCTAACACATCCTAACAATGGACTTTAAGAGATTTTCCTTAAGAGGGAGTATCTCCCAAAGTCTCAAGCCAGAGGACTGAGACAATCAAAGTGAGGTAACTCCTTGTTTGTGTCATTGCTTAGTTGACGCAGGGGCAACTGATCAAGATAGCGGTTGCTCCCTGACTAGGATTTTTACCCAAACTCCTCCAGCTTATCACAGATTTTAACATTGGCTACTTCTGTCAATTGTCAACTAATCTTAGCTTTTTTTGATCATTGATCATCTCTAATCACCTTTTCACTTTCACCAAAGCGGCCCGGGCCTGTTCGCGGTCATCGAAATGGATTTTTTCCGTCCCCAAAATTTGATAATCTTCGTGACCTTTACCGGCAATAATTACTCCGTCTCCTGGTTGCGCTGCTTGAATAGCCGTGTCAATGGCCAAAGCGCGATCGCTAATTACCTGCACGGTAATTTCTGAAGGAATGCCAGCGATAATATCCTCAAGGATTCGTTCGGGAGACTCTGTGCGAGGGTTATCGGAGGTAACTATGGCTAAATCTGCTAATTCTGCGGCTATTTTACCCATTAACGGTCGTTTTGTCCGATCTCGATCGCCGCCACAACCAAAAACACAAATCATCCGACCAGAAATAAAGGGACGTGTTGCTTTTAAAACATTCTCTAAACTGTCGGGAGTATGGGCATAATCAACAATGACGCTGATATCTTGGTCGGGAGCGGTGCTAACCCGTTCCATCCGCCCCGGTACTCCTGAAAACTGGGGAATTTGGGCGATTACTGTCTCTAAATCTACACCACATTCTAGCACTGCCGCCACCGCCGCTAAGAGGTTAGCTAAATTATATTGACCCACCAGAGGAGAAGCAAAGGCTATTTCCCCTTGGGGAGTCACCATCACCCCTTCAACTCCCGTGGGTTGATAGTGTAAATCCTTAGTATAAAAATCGGCACGAGCATCGGACACACTATAGGTTAAAACCTGTTGGGGAGACAGGGAGGCCGCTAAACGTTGACCATATCCATCATCAAGGTTAATAATCGCCTTACCTTGCAGATAATCGGGACTAAATAATTTAGCTTTAGCGGCAAAATAATCCTCCATATCGAGGTGATAATCGAGATGGTCCCTGGTGAGATTGGTAAACACCGTCACGGGAAAAGTACAACCCTGTACCCGTCCCTGGGCCAGTGCATGGGAACTAACTTCCATGACGGCGATTTCATTGCCGGCGCTCACCGCTTTGGCTAAACTGGCTTGTAACTCGTTAGCGAAAGGGGTGGTATGATTGGCGGTTTCTTGGAATCCTTGCCAACGGGTGTAAAGAGTCCCGAATAACGCGGTGGGAATCCCTGCTTGGCTGAGAAAATATTCAATTAAATGGGTGGTGGTGGTTTTGCCGTTGGTTCCCGTCACACCGATTAATTTTAGGGTTTGGGCAGGATAATGATAAAATTTGGCAGCGATCGCAGCAGTGGCAGTAACTAAATCTGCCACAACGATTACGCAAGCATCCTCCGGAGGGGGAAATTTAGCGGCGGCTGCCGGGGAGATAATCGCCGCTAAGGCCCCGATTTCCAAAGCGGAACGCCAAAATTCGCCGCCATCGACGCGAGTACCGGGTAAACCGATAAATAAATCTCCCGGTTGACAAGCATGGGAGTTGGTGGAAATTCCTGTAATCTCGGTTTCTAAAGCGATAGGAGAGGAAATCGGGGAAACCGGAGTGATAGTTGTTAAAAGTTCTTGCAGTTTCATAGTCAGGATTGAATCTAGGGATTGCTGCTTTTAGATTAGCCGATAATCAAAGAGGTTCCTAGGCCGAAATGGGAAGTGGGGGTGTGGGGTGTGGGGTGTGGGGTGTGGGGAAATGGGGAGAATAAATAAAAATAATCTCCTGACGAGCGACTCCTAACTCCTGACGACCGGCTCCTGATATCTGCGATAAGCTAAAAAAACAAGGCTATAGCTGGTCAACTGCTGAGGATTTTCGGGATATTTATATGCAATTAGTCGATTTTCTAGCTCTCATTCATCCTGTCCTGGCGATAGTGGTCGTTTTCCCTATTATCGGTCTCGTAGTTAACTTTGCTTGGCAAACCCGTCAACGTCGCCTAGAAACCAACGCAGGAAATAAAAGTAAAATTCCCCCAGTGGTCGGGCCAGAACATCTACGCTTAGGCCGCTGGTTAACGGGTACAGTGGTAGGGGTTAACCTTTCAGCACTAGCTTACTCGGTCGTTTACGGTTTTAATGGTTTTGTTGATCAACAAAAAGATGGAAAATTAGACCCCTTTCAGGTCATTTTTGTGATTTTGATATTTTTTGTCACCATTGCCTCTTTGGTCTGTCTCTACCGCGCTAAACAAGGCCTCTGGCGCGGAATTTTTGCCACCTTGACTGGCATGGGTTTAATTATTATCGGTGCTCAGGATGGGGTCTGGCGACTCTCGGCCCAATGGTACTGGTCCCACTACTATATCGGTATGGCGGCATCATTACTGATGATTTTCTCTCTGGCCATTGTCGAAGATATCTATAAAGACCGTTCCCATCGTTGGCGCATCGCCCATACAGTTCTCAATTGTATCGCTCTGGCTCTCTTTCTGGGACAAGCGATGACCGGTTCGAGGGATTTGCTGGAAATTCCCCTCAGTTGGCAAAAACCGGCAATTTATCGCTGTGATTTCACCAATAAAACCTGTCCTGAACCGAAATCCTCAACCCCCCTTATCAATCCGATAAGTTAAATTTTTTTAGGGAGTGGGAGAGGGTGAAGCAGTTGCGAAATTAAGGTGCACACAGAGATGTACCCGTGGTATCAATGGGTTCCTCACACCAATTGGCAATCTTATCAAGTTGGGGCAAGTCGTTGGAGGGGCCTGGTCTCAGGTTTGTGATTAAGTCAGTCCATTCTACCCCTTGGGTAACAGCCACAGCATTGTCAGGTGAGCCACAGCCTGAAATTTTGCCCCAATTTTTACCCCAGGCAGCACCGATGAAAGTACCGGTACCATTTTTACCGAGGGAATAGTCGGGAGCAAAGATAAATGCCTCTAGTCTTTGGCTCCCTCTCAGACAAATTTGCGGCCCAGTTAAACCTAATCGATTATAGGCATAAATCTGTAGATTGCCCGGTTTACACGTGGGTGAGCTAACACCGCTGCAGTCGTGACTGATGCCACCGATACCAGTAATATTAATATTACCTGTTCTAAGATAGAAAACTACCCGTTGTCCTGGAGTAATGGTGATTTGCTGATTATTCAAGTCGATAGAATCAAAGACATACTCGTACACTGGTACGCCTTGAATCTGGTAGAAGGATTGGTCTCCTGGTCTGGGAAAAGTGGTGGTACCCTCCGGGAGGAGTTCTGGGTTTTGTTGCCCAGAGGGAAGGTTATTGGGAATCTGCGGTAAAGTGGGAAAAGGAACACCGACAAATTGCGCTTTATAGGGGGTATTGAGTGCAGGTGTGGGCTGTTGAATTTTGTCCGTGCTAATAAAACATTCTAGGTTCGGTCGTAAAGTTCCCGTCGGCTCGACAAATCCCGTCGTCGTCGTAGTACCGCTCATCACCACATCCCCTTCAAATTTAGCACCGCCAGAATAATTGGCACTGGTGACCGTAATTTCGCTAGTTTGACTGGCATCTTCCGTGGCTCCCTCGCTTATCCATAAAGCCGGGACCATGGTGCGATTGAATGCGAGGGGACGGGAAGGAAGAATAGGGATAGTTACCACCACCCGGTTACGGGAGGCGGCATTATCGCCACTATCTCTATTGATATTAGTGTTAGTTAGGTCTGTTTCGGCACTGGTGCGGGAACGTCCTTCGAGGCTGAGAACTCCCAAACCCAGAATACCGGGGCTAAAGCTTGGGGTAAAATTGTATCGAACCATGCGATAATAACGATTATCATTCAACTGAAACCATTGACCAGTAGCCAAATCTCTTAATCCTGGATTTGCCGCTCGTTGATTAGTTGGTGCGAGGATTTTGTTGGCAATTTCGTTATTACGACTGGGATTACCACAGGCGGTGACAATGGCTAATTTTCTTAAATCTCTTTGGAAACTGGTACTGGGATTGCCAGTAGGTACTTGGGCGTTCTGCCAACAATCGCCGGAAGTACAATTACTATTAACCGTCGCCATGACTCGAACGCTATTCAGTAAATCCTGCACGCGAGCCACCCCGGCTTCGGAACTTGTTAAACTGTCAGCCCGGGCTTTTTGGGCAATTACTTTCGATTGGTCTCCTTGGGCGCGCATTATCATAGTCATTCCTGTCACCATCAGGATAAGTCCAATTAACACGGCAAGAGGCAAGGCAAACCCCTTTTCCTTATTAGCCATCAGGTCAAGGTATAAACGATTTTTCATAAGCCAGTCCATCTAAGAATGGTTACTTCTATTATAATACTGTCAAGTTTTGATCAAGTGACAACTGTGAGAATAGCAGGAATAGCACTGTGAGTAAAATCACAGACAAAAGCCAGTTGATAGGATAGTCAGCCATTAGTTTTTCGATAAGTATTTTCGATTTTTGACTGAATTAAAGGGCCGTTTTTTGATTCAGAATTGCCCGCCAAATCAAGCCGATACCCCGAAAAAAGCTGATAATTAACAACCAAAGGGATTGTAATTCTCCCGCCGTATTTTTCGGTGGCCAGCGATGGGGACGACAGAATAGAAAAGCGATTAGTTTTCTCTGCTCTGATAGGGTCAGTGGCTGGAATTTAAGGGTTGCTTGCCAGATTTTTCCTCGTTTTTCTAGATTGACTAGATGAGCCAATAAGCGCAAATCTTCGCCTAAAATATCTAGGAGTAATTTTTCTGAGTATATGGGTTCACTCAGGTTAATTTCTGCTCCTATTTCCGAAATTTTTTTCAGATTGCCCTGTATAATTATATCCGCTTCTGTTATCAAGTTAACAGGATATTCCAACAATTGGTATTGAGTTTCTAGGGTGAGGGGAGCTTCCAATAAAGTCACTAAAGCAGTCATGATAATAACCACATTATATATGGCCAAAATCAAGCCAAAATTTAGGGTACTTTCTTGATAATTGTGATGGTGTAAATTAAAGGAAATACTAATTAAAGTAATGGTGAGAAAAAACAGTAATGGGTAGGATAAACGCCAATTATATTGATAATTTTGGCGAGCAATTCCCTTCGGTGTAACCTGAAATTCTTTGTCAAAGGGTTTCCAAAGAACATGGAGAACTGTTAGGGATGTTGGTACACAAATAATCATCGATAGTACCTCAGAAAAAACAATCGAGCGCGAGCGAGAATTTAACCAGTGATAAGTGGCTAACTGGAGCATCATGTAGGGTAAAAAGATATAGATTGTCTCATCGATGGTAATGTTCAAAGGTACTATATAACCAAAGGTATAAAGGAGAGGAATAAGCAGGGAAAATAAACGAGCTAAGGGAGAAAACCAAGATAAAAGTCCTTCTAAGTGTGCCAATCTTTGGCGCATGGTTAGTCCCGCAATTTTCAGAGGATTAGCTTTGATAAAAAATGCCTGTAAAGTTCCCCTTGCCCAGCGCAATCTTTGCCGTAAATAAGCTGATAAACTTTCAGCAGATAAACCAGCACTGAGTTTTTCATTTAAGTAAATAACTTCATAACCTTTCGCTGAGATAGCAATCCCAGTGAAATAGTCTTCACTAATAGATTCTATATTAAAATATCCCACTTCCTCTAAGGCTTTTCTTCTGACAATAAAAGAAGTGCCAGCACAGACAGGACTACCCACCCCATCTTTAGCCGGTTGGATATGACGATAAAATAATTCTTCGTCGGGAGTAACGATATTTTCTAAACCTAAGTTATGGGCGACAGGATCGGCATTATAAAAACTTTGCGGTGTTTGCACTAGGGCAATTTTTTGGTTTTGAAACCAGCCAACAGTTCTTTCTAGAAAGTTCCGACAAGGGATAAAATCTGCATCAAAAACCACCACTAATTCCCCTTGGGTTTGTCTGAGAGCATGGTTTAAATTACCTGCTTTAGCATTTTTTCTATCCTCACGAGTCAGATAATTACAATTTAATTTTTCTGCCAATTCATAAATTTCTAATCTCTGGGTATCATCGAGGATATAAATATTTTTATGAGGATAATTAAGGGCTTGACAACCGATAATAGTTCTTTTTAAGATGAAGGCTGGCTCATTATAGGTGGGAATCAGAATATCTACCGTCGGTAAATATTGTTTATCGATTACCGCTTGGCTATAAAAATCAGCTTCTTTGCGTCTATCTTTCGTGGTTAAGACTAAAAATAACTGAATTATGCTACTACTTAAAACCATCATCTCAATGCCTAAAAGCAGTAAACTAAAAAAGCCATTGAGAGCAGTAGAAAGATTTAAGGTTTCCAGAATCCTCCAGAGTAGATAGCGCAGGGTGATAGCGAGAGTGATAGAAATAATGACTAATCTTGACCAAACTTGCGGATGCGGAGACAAGAACATGATTAACTGCGTAAAAATTAGCAGGATAACCGTGGGTAATAATAATTGATAGCTATGAGCAACCGTGGGAACTTTGATCCAAGCAAAGGGGTTAAAAAAATCTTCTACTAAGCCGAGGAGTAATCGATAAATATTGTGTTCTGGCCAACATAATGATAAACTGACCATCATTAGCCCGCCGATCACTGCTAAAATAATCAAAACGACTGACATTATCGCTAAAATCGACTTGAATACCGAGGAATACGCTGGTTTTTGAGGGAATGGAAAAATTGATTCTTGGTTAGACATGAATCCCCTTCTGATCAAATAAATCTAACCACATTTTACAATTCTTAACAAAAACCTGGGCATTGTTGGCAATGACAGGAGCGCTCTCCACCAAAATGCTAAATTTTGTATCAAGCCTAAGATGAAACTGGCAAGAAAAAGTGTAGAAATAGTATACTTCGGTTAACCGTGAGGAAAAATTAATCTATGATAGCCGTCAAAATCGCCGTTGTTAGCGCTCTCGTTTTAGTTGTGGTCAAATTCGTCGCTTCTGCTCTAGGCAAAGGCAATATACCCCTGCTTAATCAGGCTGTCACCGTGATTTTAAGCCTTTTTATCGGTTTTGAGTTGATTCAACTAGGACAAGCGGTGATTGAAAAGATTAATTAAGAGCTAAACGGGCTAGATAGAAGCTAGTAATAGTTTTAGCATCGATCGATTCTCCCCTGGCGATCGCTGATTCCATTTCCTCAAAACTCATAAAAACCACTTCGATATCTTCATCGGCATCTTGAGCGGGTGGCAAGCTTAATTTTTCCAGATCCTGCGCCAGAAAAGCATAGATGTATTCATCGGAATAACCCGGTGCCAGGGCAAATTTACCCAAAGATTGCCAATTGTGCGCCCGATAGCCCGCTTCTTCCTCTAATTCTCGTTTTACGGTCGTGGCGGGGTCTTCTCCTTCATCAATCGTTCCGGCGGGAAATTCCAGAATTCGATCTTGCAAACTAAATCGATACTGACGTACTAAAACCAATTGAGCTTCCTTGGTGATTGGAACTGCTAAAGCACCCCCCGGATGACGGACACATTCCCATTCTCCCTCGACACCGTTAGGTAAACGGAGTTTAGAGACTTCAAATTGAAAGATGCGACCTTGATAAAAAAGACGTTGTTGGAGAAATTGAGGCGGTTCAGACATAGAAAATTTTCAACTAGGGCTTTAAGAATTAATATCAACAAATGTTGCCTTTGTCACCGGTGTTAGGAAGCGGGCAGAATTATCGTCTGATAGCCAAGGAGAGATTCAGGTTATACTAAATCTGGTTATTAAAGACTGATTATTCATTCCCCTTTTTGCCTTTTGCATGAGTAGAAAACGGGTTTCTCCGAGAAACCCGTTTTCTGTGCGTTACTCAACGGATTTAGTATTATAATGGAAAATGCTGTCTTTACAGGTTAAATCTTTTTCGAGAAACCCCATGGCAAAAAAATCGATGGTAGAACGCGAGAAAAAACGCACTCGTCTCAGACAAAAATACGAAGCTAAAAGAGCGGAACTAAAAGAACAATTCCGCACCGCCGAAGATTTTGAAGAAAAACTGGCAATTCACCAAAAATTACAGGAATTACCCCGCAATAGCGCTCCTAGTCGTCACCGCAACCGTTGTTTAGCGACCGGCAGACCTAGAGGATACTATCGCGATTTTGGTTTATCCCGCAACGTTTTACGGGAATGGGCCCACCAAGGTCTTTTACCCGGTGTGGTCAAGTCTAGCTGGTAGTCAGAAACAATATCTAGGGAAAATACCGGGATAGAGGCGTGTTTTTTACGTCTCTATTGCTGTTTTTAGGCAATTTTAGCGATAAAATAAAAACCCTCGATCGCTCGATCGAGAGTTAACCATGAACAGAAAATTTACCTAGACTACAGTAGCAGCCTTACGGGCAGCGGCGGCCTCATCGGGATGAATACCGAGACGGGTGAGATTGAGACGACCTTTACTATCGATCTCCCGCACCTTGACTAACACCTCATCCCCCACGGCCACTTCATCTTCGACCTTACCGACGCGTCCCTCGGCCAATTGGGAAATATGGATCATTCCCTCTTTCCCTGGCAAAACTTCCACAAAAGCGCCGATTTGGATAATGCGAGTCACACGACCGAGATAGACCTCACCCTCATTGAGTTTGCGGGTCATATTGTAGATCAGTCGTTTAGCTTTTTCGGCCTGTTCCCCATCGGTGGAGGAAATAGTCACAGTCCCATCGTCATCGATATCGATTTTCGTGCCGGTCTGTTCAGTAATCCCTTTAACCGTCTTACCACCCGGCCCGATTACTAACCCGATCAGATCTGGATCGATCTTGATCGTCAATAACCGGGGTGCGTGGGGAGATAATTCCGTGCGCGGTTTTTCTAGGGTCGCTAACATCTTCTCGAGGATATGTTTGCGGGCCGGTAAAGCTTGTTCGATCGCCTTGGCCACCACTTCCATGGTTAAACCGGGGATTTTCATATCCATCTGGAGAGCGGTGATGCCAGAATCAGTGCCAGCCACCTTAAAGTCCATATCTCCCAGAAAATCCTCGATACCTTGGATATCGGTCAAAATCCGCACTTCTTCCCCTTCTTTAATTAAACCCATGGCCGCACCGCTAACGGGTTTTTTCAGGGGAACACCGGCATCCATCAGCGCTAGGGTAGAACCGCACACGGAACCCATCGAGGTGGAACCATTAGAAGAGAGGACTTCCGACACCACCCGCAGCACATAGGGAAATTCCTCCTGGGGGGGGAGGACAGGTACGATCGCCCTTTCCGCTAAAGCACCGTGACCGATTTCTCGACGGCCGGGAGAACGCATGGGACGGGTTTCACCAACGGAAAAGGGTGGAAAATTGTAGTGATGAAGATAGCGTTTTTCGTCTTCGGGATGGAGATCGTCTCCTAAATCCTGAGCATCACCGGGGGTGCCTAGGGTGGCGATCGAAAGCACCTGGGTTAAACCGCGATTAAACAAACCGCTACCGTGAACCCGACGGGGTAAAACTCCCACCAGGCAAGAAATCGGCCGTACTTCGTCCAGTTTACGACCATCAACCCGCACCCCATCCTCAATAATTTGGGCGCGCATCAGTTTTTTGGTCAGATCCTTGAAGAGATTACCGATTAACTTCGGCTCTTCCAGGGTTGGAGCTTTTAAGGGATCTTGATCGGGGAGAGCGGTTATAGTTTCCTTGATCCGATTTTCGATCGCCTCTAATTTCTCATCCCGTTCGGTTTTGCTGAGGGTAAACTGACAGAGAATCTGTTTAATTTCCTCTTTAGCTTGTTCTTTTAGGAAATTCTGCACGGTTTCGTTTACTACCGGCGCTTCTCGGGTGACGAGGGGAATACCCAACTGATCGATCAATTCCCGTTGAGCGCTGATCAGGTCGCGCACTGCTTCATAACCAAAATCGATCGCCTCAATAATATCCCGTTCTGGTAACTGATTGGCTCCCGCTTCGATCATCACCACCCCTTCGGGACTACCGGCCACCACTAAATCCAATTCTCCGTTATGGATTTCCTTGTAGGTGGGATTGATGATAAATTCATCCCCTAGTAAACCGACGCGCACCGCTGCCATCGGCCCTTGGAAGGGAATCCCTGCCAACAAAACCGCCACGGAAGCCCCGGTAACGGCCAAAACATCCGGGGGGACTTCCTCATCCATCGAGAGGGTCGTAGCGACCACCTGAATATCATCCCGTAGCCAACTGGGGAATAGAGGCCGCAGGGGGCGATCGATCAAACGACCGGTCAGAATTGCTTTTTCCGGGGGACGACCTTCACGACGCAAAAATCCTCCCGGGATGCGCCCGGCGGCGTATAATCTTTCTTCATAGTCAACGGTTAAGGGTAGGAAATCTACTCCTTCTCTGGCTTTGGCTGTGGTTGCTGTCACTAAAACCGCCGTTTCTCCCGATTGGATCAGAACACTCCCGCCAGCTTGGGGGGCTAAAAGCCCTATTTTTAGTCGAATATCCCTGCCATCAAAGGATATTGACTTGTCAAACTCTTCCATGTAAAGCTATATTCCTTTCTTTCACTTTTCTCTGTGCTGTGGCAATCCTAGCATTTTTTGTCCCCCTTTCCAGCAGGTTTAGTATTCAGTGATCAGTTATCAGTGATCAGTTATCAGCTTTTTTCTCCCTGCTTCCATCTCCCATCTCCCCCGCAACGGCTCGACTGAGCATCGCCGAACGTCGCGCACGAAGTGGTCTCCCCACTGCCCCACTACCCCACTGATAACTGGTTACTGCTCACTGATAACTGAAAATACTCCCCACACCCCACACCCCACTTCCCTGCTCCCTGCTTTTAAACAGGATTTAAGATTACTTGCTCAAACCGTCCAAAAAATGATAGTTTCGGATATAGGAATAATCTGGTTAAGAAAAAAAATGTCTTCCCTTGCCGCTTGCTGGCCCAAAAATATTTCTAAGTATTAGCAAAACTGACTGACTGTCAGCAGTTGAGCGGGATTTTTCCTAGCTCAAAGAACCCCAGACAAAGAAAATTAAGACAATTAAAAGGATTGCGTCTCTATTATCTCTCAGACGCTTCTAATCCAGTGAATTTGCGGGTTATCTTCCAATTAACCCCGTTTAACCCTATTTGTGGCTATCGATTATGGCTGAAAGTTATTTACTCAACAAACTGCAATCTGTAGAACAGACCTACAAAGAATTAACCCGTCGTCTAGCGGATCCCGATGTCACCAGTAATCCGGGTGAATTACAACGTCTGGCCAAATCTCGCGCTTCCCTAGAGGAAACGGTCAACACCTACGAAATTTGGCAAAAAAGTCAAGAGGATTTAATCGGTGCGAAACAAATCTTCAAAGAATCCGCCAGCGATCCCGAACTACGGGAAATCGCCGCCCTAGAAGTGGCAGAATTAGAGGCAAAAATCGCCTCTTTGGAAGACCAATTAACCATTCTGCTGCTGCCCCGGGATCCCCTCGATGAAAAGAATATCATGCTGGAAATTCGCGCTGGGACTGGCGGTGATGAGGCCAGTATTTGGGCGGGGGATTTAGTTCGCTTGTACTCAAAATATGCCGAAACTCAAAACTGGAAAGTTAGCCTTTTGAGTGAATCTCCGGCGGATATGGGAGGATTTAAAGAGGCAATTTTAGAGATTAAAGGCGATAACGTCTATAGTAAGCTGAAATTTGAGGCGGGAGTCCATCGGGTGCAGCGGGTTCCTCTGACGGAAGCGAGTGGTCGCGTCCACACTTCCACCGCTACCGTGGCGATTATGCCAGAAGTGGACGATGTGGAAGTGCATATCGATCCCAAGGATATTGAGTTAACCACGGCTAGATCCGGGGGTGCAGGCGGTCAAAATGTCAATAAAGTGGAAACTGCGGTCGATTTAATCCATAAACCCACGGGAATCCGGGTTTTTTGCACCGAAGAGCGATCGCAATTGCAAAACCGGGAACGAGCTATGCAGATTCTCCGGGCGAAACTGTACGATATGAAGTTACAGGAACAACAGGAAGCGGTCAGTTCCATGCGACGCTCTCAGGTGGGAACCGGTTCGCGTTCGGAAAAAATTCGCACCTATAACTATAAGGATAATCGTCTCACCGATCATCGCTTAAATCAGAATTTTTCCCTCGATCGCATTTTAGACGGCGCCATCGAAGAGGTGATCCAATCTTGTATCGCCAAGGATCAACAGGGAAAACTGGCAGAATTAGCCGCTGCCCAAGAGACAGCTTAATCAGTGATCAGTGATCAGTGATCAGTTACCAGTGATCAGATTTTAGTTTTTAGTGAATTTCTTTTCACTGATTGGTAATGATTTGGTAGTAGTGGCGTAGCTCTCTTGCTTACTTGGTATGAATTGTGTAAAATATTTATTAATAAAAATAATTGGAACCCGCTCAGTCTTTAAACCTCTAGCTTGCTCATGACTTTTCTGAT
>SFCA01000179.1:0-8302 GCA_007095475.1 Microcystis aeruginosa Ma_QC_C_20070703_M131
ATGATGACTTTATCCCCTGAATTGCAGTCAAGTTTAGAAAGTAAAATCAAACAATTTGAGAAGGAAAGAACCATGCCTTTAATGAGTAATATGGAGTTACGAGGAATGGAACGCGGTAAGGAAATTGGCAAGGAAATTGGCGCGTTAGAAAATGCTCGTGATTTTGTCAAAACAGTTTTGCAAGCTCGCTTAGGTGAAGTTCCTTTAGATGTGGAACAATACCTGAATAAAGTTTCGGTACTATCTCCTAGAACAACCATAAGAACATCTTTAGAAAACGGGTTTCTTCGAGAAACTATTTAGAAACCCGTTTTCTTTGAGAAACCCGTTTTCTGTATAATGTTAATTTTTGTTATATCCCCCTTGAAAAATTGGCGATTGTTTGCACAAAATAGTCGCATTAATCTTTTGCAGTTAACGTCATGACTTCTACCCTGTTGCCGAGCCTTCCTGGTGTTGACGATATTTTGTTCAATTTTGCCCAATCTGATGGCTTGAGTCAAGTTAATCAGGTGAATAGTGCGAGAAATGAGGGTTTAACCGCACCCGAATTAAATACTGTAGTAGGCGTAGGGTGCGTTAGTCGGCTACCAATTCCGTCAAAAAAACAAAATTAACAAGCCGCCGTAACGCACCACCTCTATCATTAGATTGGTGCGTTACGCTATCGCGCTTCACACCTTACAGGCTAATCTTTGTGTTCTTTGTGTCTCTGTGGTTATTAATTCTGGTTCTACCGAACTCAGGTTAAATCCGATCGCTGGGGGGTTGCCGCTCTAATTTGTCCAAAATTCGCTTGAGCAAGACACTGTAAACAGGTTCGCCACCTAAGAACTGGGCCGTGATGGCAGCACAGATGCAAGTCAGTAAAATCGGCAGCGCCACCAAAAAATTATCAGTCAATTCCATCACCAGCATGACGGCGGTGAGGGGAGCGCGGACTGTGGCCGCCACTAATCCCCCCATCCCAGCGACGGCAAAAACCCCGGGTTGGGGCAGTTGACCCGGAAACCAAGCATCGCAGACCCGTGCCAGCCCTAAACTGAATAGAGTAGCCAGGGCTAACATGGGGGCAAAAATCCCGCCAATTTCCCCGGAACCATAACAAATCATTGTCAGTAGGAAGCGCCCTAAGAAAACCAGCAGCAAGACCGCCCCTGGAGCTTCACTATTAAAAGTCCAGATGACCGATTCATCGCCACTGCCAACTAAGGGAGCGTAGAGCCAACCGAGCCAACCGATCGCACTTCCCACCAATAACCCCAGCAGTTGGTAAGGAAGCCCCCGCAGCCGGCCAAACCAGTCTAGGGAACGAAACAGGAAAAAATTAAAATAATAGCCAACGATTCCCAGCCCAACCCCCAAAATTACGAACATCCAGAGAGTCCCTAGAGGAACTCTCTGAAAATGAGTGATTTTCAGGAAACCCTCTTGACCCACAAGCAGTCTGAGGACAATGGCCGCCGTGATAGAGGCAACCATCACTGAACGGTAGGACAAGATCCACGAGTCAAATTTGGGGCGCACTTCTTCGGTGACAAACAAGATACCGGCGATTGGAGCATTGAAAGCTGAAGTTAATCCTGCTCCTGCGCCCGAAGCGATCAGGATACGCGCCTGTTCAGAGGAAGCCCCGACGAAAGCAGCCACCATCTTACCGATGGCGCCTCCGATTTGAATGGTCGGCCCTTCAAAACCAGCAATCATCCCCGCCCCAATGGAGAGCATTCCGCCAAAAAACTTGACCGGCAGGACTCGCCGCCAGTCGAAGGGCAAGAGGTTGTCGAGCGCCCCTTCAATCTGGGGAATGCCGCTGCCAGCCGTATCCGGTGCTACCCTCCGCACCAGCCAGAAGCTGGCATAGACCATCCCCCCGGCTACCAGGCTAGGGATTAACCAATTCAGAATCCGGTAATCAGCCAGAGCGGCAGCCAGTTGTTGCCGTTGCTGGAGGATGTGGTGTACGGCCATGCGAAAGCAAGTACCCACTAAACCAGCTAGAATGCCAACAATTGCCGCCCACAGGACGACCCGGTTGAGCCGGTGCTTGGCCTCTAAAAATCGGGCTGGAATGTTGCCCAAGATATCCAATGGGGATGTGGGACCGGAATCGCTCTCTGCCATAGAAAAGGATGAGTAACTGTTGGTTTAAGGTTAACATTGAGAGTATCAATAGTCTGCCCAGACATCTTCCTCGACAACCGGGTAGTTTCAAAAATGAAGCATAAAGTATTTTTTTAGGTCCGGCGCCTGACCCTCTTTCACTCTTTTCTTTCCTTCACCTTGGCAGTAGTGGTTATCGGTTTGGTTGTCAATGCAATCTCTAATCCCATTTACAGTCATGAAGAAAATTCACCCCGAGTTGAGTCAACTAAGGTTCTTCTATGGCATCCAGTCAGCGGTCGCCATAGCCCTACCCTTGCTCATCGGCCTCTTGATGGGCAATCTCAAGCTCATTATTCTACCTGCTCTGGCTGCATTTTTTATTAATTTATTCCTTGGTAGCCTGTCTGTGAGTTACCGAGATAAATTATTAGGAATGGCGATCGCTACCTTGGGCTGTGCTGGGGTCATGAGTCTGGGAACGGTGAGTGGCCAGATGCCTTGGTTGCTGGTTATCTTCACTTTTCCCTTGTTGCTGCTCTTCAACTTTATCGGTGTGCTGGGGAGTACAGCTACGGCCATCGGACAGGTAGTGGCAGTGTTTTGGTTTATCTCTACTCACCTACCGGGCAATCTGGATCTGGCCCTAGAAAGATTTTGGTTACTCTTATTGGCCGGTATTTGGGTAATGGTTCGACCCTTGGTAAGATGGCTCAACGACCCCTACAGGCCAGTTAAACAAGCCATCATTGCCAGTTACCAAAGCCTGGCCCATTTTCTCGAAACTGTTGCCCGAGTTGAGATGGCCGACAAGGACGAACTCTGGGATCTGGAAACAGCCCAAGCGCAACATCAAACTGGAACAATTCTCGCCCAAGCTCGTAGCCTCTGGCACGAGGTTTATAGTAGTCAACCTGGCACTCAGATTGAAGGCCAGCGCTTGATTTTTCTGATTGAGAAGCTAACTGATATGTATCGGGAAGTAATTGCCTTGACAGAAGTGGTTGTAGGACAAAACAAGAGGGAATTAGCTGAGATGGAACCAGATCTCAAGCAAGCCTGCCAAACCTTGATCGAGGCAATGAAAACCCTGGATGATATAGTTAAATTGAGGAATACAAGCGATCGCCAAGAAATTGCTCAAGAAACCTTGGCGATGCTCACAACTCTACAACAGGAAGTGCAAGATTTAAAGAAAAAGTTCCGTACTTGGAGTAATTCCCAGAAAACCATCACGCCTAATCTCCATAAACTGATCCCGATTCTGCAAAATCTGGCAGAACAAATTGATGCCACTATTACCCTACTCCTCGATCGCCAAAAGCAAGTCAAGGTTGCACTCCAATCAGTTCCCTTAACCCCTGTCACCTCTTTTTGGGAAATATTGAAAAATAACTGGACTTTTGAGTCGATTAATTTTACTGCGGCTATGCGTCTAGCCACTGTCACTACTTTTGCCATGTGGGTATCCATTCTACTCCATTGGCATCACGGTTATTGGATAGCTTTAACAGTGCTGTTTGTTCTCCAGCCAGATTATGGTGGCACAATCCAAAAGGCTATACAGCGCATTGGCGGCACTATTTTAGGAGTAATCTTAGCAACTCCCATAGTTTTGCAGATTCAAGATCTGAACCTACTAATAATAATTCTAATTATCTTAGCTGCCCTAACTGTTGCCTTCCGTTTTGTCAATTATGCTTTCTTTATGCTCTTTCTGACCATGCTAATTGTGGTGATTCTAGATCTAGACGTAGCCAAAGATTGGCAGTTAGCCGAGACGAGGGTTTTTCATACTGTATTGGGGGGAGCTTTGGTAGTTATCAGTTACTATCTTTGGCCGATTTGGCAGAAACGTTCCCTACCCCGAAGAATTGGCATTTTACTAGAAAAGAGTATCAGTTATTTTCAAACTGTGGCCGCCGCTTATCAAGGACAAGCTCAAAGTGCTAAGATATTAGATCTAAGCCGCCGTCAAGCTGAATTAGCCAGTGATAATGCTTTAGCTACCGTCCAGCGCATGAGACAAGAACCAAAGCGATTTCAGGGTAATGTGGTAGGAACAACAGAGTTGATTCTCAATGGGGTTAGTTTTATTAATGGAGTGACTACCCTTAGACAACATCTTCAGCAGTTTCAGCCTTCCCAAACACTGCCCGGATTAGATGAGTTTATTGAACAAGTAACGAAAACATTTGAGAATTTGCAACAAATCCAACAAACAGGGATTAACTCCTTATCTATGCCCAATTTTACCCAAAGTTTACATAGGTTAACGGATTATTTAGACACGATTCCAGAAGCTCAAACTGAAGAAATAATATCCTTGACTTTTATCCTTGCAGAATTACATCAACTTACAGATAAATTAAAGGGAATGTTTGCAGCAATCCCTTAGAGCAAGGAAAGGAAAAAGATTGTCACTCAATCCACCTATCAATAATGTTTAAAATTGTCTTATCCTGCTGCATCTGAAGTATATCAATGTTGAGTTTATTGAGGAGGGGGCTATTTTGAGGTAAGACAAAGCCATAGGTCAAGAAAGATGAATAAATAGGCAGAGTTGTCAAAGCTACCCCCGGATTTTGCTCGAGATAATATTTTAAGACTCGATAGGAATCAAGAACCGCCTCTACCTGACCGCTATACATTAAATTAATAGCTTGGTATAGGCTGTTGGCCAAGACAGGAGTAATTTTATATTCAGCAGTGAGATTCATAAAATAAGAACTTCCTGCCAATAGGGCAACTTTTTTATTTTGTAAATCTTGAAGATTGCTCAACTTTTTAGCAGGTTGCTGGGTCAATGCTAGGGTAAAGGTTGTCACCAAACCTGCCGTAATTGAAGAGGTAATCGCCAGGGAAATCCACATCCATAAATAAGTAATAAACCTGCCAGTTGCAGTCACTGGAACTTTATCGCCATAGCCGACCGTTGTTGTGGTAACTGACACAAACCAGAAGGCTTCTCGCACCCCCTTAAAATAATTTTTGGGAAACTGTTCGGGATTGCGCTTATGTTCAACAAACCAGATGATATTGGCTACTAAAAACAACAGCAGTATGAGTCCTAGCACCGTTAGGAGCGCCGCTCGTTGCAAGAAGGGATGAATCAACTGCCAGAGGTTGGGGGCATGGCTGGGAACGAGTAGGGCAAGATAGGAGCTATAGTAAGGCTGAGTAAAAGCAACTTTTTTTAGGCGTTCTGGCGTAATTGAGATCGGTCCGACGAGCAAATCGAGGGTGCCATTAGCAACTTGATTAATACCTGTATCAACTTCCTTAACTATATAATACTCGTATTCTAAATTTTCTGAAGTGGCCATTCTCTGCCAAATCTCAATACTAATCCCATCAAACTTAGTTGTGCTTTTCGGTTGCTGGGCGGAAGATTTTGGAGAAGGCGAAGGTTTATTTAGGGAGGAAATATCATTGACAGTTAACACTTGATTTTCTATGACATAAGGCGGTGAAACATAGACACCGACTCTTAACTTAGGTGAGGCTTGAACGGGAAAAGCAATCAAGAGTAATCCCCCTATCACCGAACCAATTAAAGAATTAATCATAACAGGGATGAGAGCTAAGGATGCAAATAAAAAGCGGTACCTAAAACAGCATATAAAATTAACAATAAAACTCCCTCTAGCCAATTAGACTGGCCATCAGAACTGATAGAACTGGTGATGAGAACTGCCGCCGTAGCCGCAAACATACCAAAAATGTTGAATTCTAGGGAGAGAGGAGTCGGGAAGAATAGGCTCACTAGAACTAAAATTGGAGCCACAAATAAAACCACCTGCAAAGTCGAGCCAATAGATACCGCCACCGTTAAATCCATCTTATTTTTGAGAGCGGTTGTCACGCAAGTAATGTATTCCACGACTCCGCCAAATAGGGGTAGTAAAATAATACCTGTAAATAGCTCAGTCCAGCCTAATACTTTTACCGTCTCTTCTAGACTCCCGACCAGAATTTCTGAAATGACCACTAGAGCAACGGTACAGATGAGCAGAATTGTGACGGGTTTTCCAAATTTGGACATTCGGCGGTCTCGCGGAGCGAGCGCGTTGCGACCGCTGACTGGCTGAGGCTGATTTTCTCTCGCTTCTAGTGCCTTTAATCCTTCCTCATCCTGCTGAGACTTAAGGGAGAAAATGAGGCTTAATCCATAAAAAATTAGCAACAAAATGGCAGCCGCATAGGAAAAGTTTTGGATGGCAGCTTTCGGCAAACCTTCGGAAGTAAAGTGAATGGCACTGGGAGTCAGCAAAACTAACACAGAAAGCAGCAAGGAAGAGGCGTTGAGGCGAGCAATTTCCGGTGCAAAATTTTGTTGTTGGAAGCGCAAGCCTCCTAACAACATTGCCAACCCCAATCCTAAGAGTAAATTGGCAATAATCGCCCCTAAAATACTCGCCTTGACCACCTCGACCAATCCTGCCCTGAGTGCCACTACTGAGACGACCATTTCCGTTAAATTGCCAAAGGTGGCATTGAGCAGACCGCCTAGGGTCGGGCCAATAATGGCGCCAATGACTTCCGTTGCTTCAGCAATGAAGGCCGCCAGGGGAACGATCGCCAAAGCAGAGAGGACAAAGACGAGGACGGGTGATAACTTCAGCCACTCAGCAGCAAGAGCGATCGGTACGAAGATCAGCAGCAAGAGCAAAAATTTGTTTTTAGCTGACATGGGGGGGGTCCTCTTGACCGTCTTGGGGTAGCTGAGGAGGCGAACTCGGTTGAGGCTGAGATGTCCAGTCGATTTTCTTGCCAGCGATTGCTCCTAAGCTCCGACCGATCTCTGCGCCCGCTGCACCAGCGACTAACTTGCCGATCGCCCCTCCGACCAAAGCACTTCCTGTTTCCCCGACAAAACTACTCCCTGTCTTGATCGTCCAATCTCTCACGTCTGTCTGTGCGGGCGAGGCTTCCTGAGACTGCTTTCCTTGCCGCTCCACTTGTTGATTTAAGGCAACTGCTGCATCTGTCCCTAACTGTCCCCCCAAAACCTCTCCAGCCAGAGCGCCTACCATGCCGCCCGCAGGCCCGGCGATGACCGTCCCCACAATTGCGCCTCCCGCAGTCCCCAGGGTTTCACCGAGCTTCTCGCCGCTTTTCTTGCTCAGGTGTTCTGCGATCTCGATCGGATTTGCTCCTGCCTGAGCCTTGTCTGGTTCGGGGTGGACAATTTCGTGGGTGACATCATAGCCTAACTTTGCTCCGGTGGTGCTGCCGGCAAAAGCACCCACTTGAGCGCCTAAAACCGCCCCTCCTGGTCCAAGTGCCGAACCAATCGCCCCGCCGATCATTCCACCGGCCACTTGTCCCGCCGACATCCCTAGAAAAGCACCAACCACGGCCGCAGGATCCACTGCTTGGCTGATCTGGCCAGCGATTTGCCCGGTAGCTGAGACGACGGACTCTGCGGTTGCCGTTGCCGTTTGCAGGGCGGTCTGCCCGACTTGATTGGCTTGTTCAGCCAGGGGTTTGACCGCCGACCCGGCCGTTTCCATGAGAGCTTGGCCAGTATCTTGGGTGGCTTTGAGGAGGGGGTTAGCGGCTTCGAGAACGGAGTCGCTTGCTGCCTGCCATTGCTGGGCGGCTGCTTCCCCTGCGGTTTTTGCCGCCTTCGCTATCTGGTTCGCCACCTCGCCGGCAGCGGCCAAGAGACTGGCAGGATTGTGAGTAAATTGTTCCCCTGCTGAGGCTGATGAATCTGGATTGGCCATTACCCCTATCTAAATGGAGCAAGAGGACTCCCGTTAAATTTCTCCTTAATCAAAAATATACCAGAAATTAAGGTAACGATGAATTGCCACCAGAATCTAAACTAATGCGACAGCGTTTCCTTATTGGGAAAGGCTTGATTCTCAAGGTATGTATGAACTTGACACATTTAAGCGGTAAGCCTTATAGTAAAAAATAGTACAGATGGGGTCAGGCTGATGTTAAATGTTTTAAAAGTAACAATATACCCAAACAAAGAACAAGAAATAGCCCTAGCTAAAAACTTTGGTTGCGTTCGCTTTGTTTGGAATTACTACTTAAATAAAACTAACAATCAGTACCTAGAGACGGGTAAAGGAATGACCTACTGTGACATGGCAAAAGACCTTACCCAACTCAAGAAACAACCTAATTTTGAATGGTTAGCTGAGGCTACTGCCGCCACCTTGCAGCAATCATTGAAAAACTT
>SFCA01000018.1:0-13829 GCA_007095475.1 Microcystis aeruginosa Ma_QC_C_20070703_M131
TTAGGGTCTCAAAGCCCCCCTAGCGGCCACCGAGAAAACCTTCACCAGCTAAGTATTTTTACTCAAGTCTCTGGCGGGGGACAGCTTATGTGACAGTTGAGGGTGCGGAATGTGGGTTGGAGAATGGCAGATGGGCGGCTTTCCCCCAGTCAACGATATTGATTCCGGAATCTATCTTTCACCCGATGGTCGCCAGGTCAGCTTTGTTAAAAGCCAGAATCTTTACCGAATGAACAGTGATGGTTCTGGGTTGACCCAGTTAACTGATGAGAAGCAGCAGCCCAAACCCGATTCCACTCAACTCTACTGGTCGCCAGATAGCCGCAAAATTGCTCGTATGGATTTTTTCTCCGGCGATGTACCCATGCAACAAATTTCTATTTTTAACTGGGATGGCCGTTTGCTCAAGCAATGGCGTAACCCTGGGATTAATTGGAGTAATGCCAACTTAATCTGGTCGCCCGATAGTCAGCGAGTGGCGTACTATCACACGGAAAGTTCGCAACAGGATATTTACCTTTACGACTTGGCTGAAACTGCACCGCGAAATTTGACCCGTAAGCCGGGGGAGTACAACCAGATGATCTGGTCTCCCGATGGAAAGCAGATAGCCTTTCAGTTAAAGACAGCGCAGGGTAGTACACTTTATGTGATCGCGGTTGAGCAGACAAAATGGATACCTCTGATGGCTCAGACGGTAAAAGACGAAGTTGAGAACCTTACTTGGTCGCCGAATAGCCAGCAATTGGCCTTTACCGTCATGTTCAATCTTGATTACAGCAATTTGTATGTGGTCAATCGGGATGGTTCTGGGTTGAAACCGCTAACGTTTGGTCAGAATGCCATTGTTTCCAGTCCCGCGTGGCGACCGTGAATGGGGACAGCCCTGATCGGGTGCCACAGTGCGATGCCGAAGGCACTGGGTAGCAGTACGCTATCGCTGTAGTGCGTTCCCTAATGCAAGTCCTACTGCTCCACCAATAAATTTTGGGGAACGCACCACGCACATTGATTGAAACTGTCAGTCTAAGTGGGATGCCGAAGGCACTGCGTAGCAGATCGCACCTAAAAATGAGCGAATTTCTTGACAAATGAAGTTAAATATGGTGATCAATCCCCCCAATAGGAATAAGGATAAAGGTATGAAGACGGAAAATTTCTCTCCCCGACAAGCATTAAACAAAGCATTCCTGAGTAGGGATAATTCATGAATTATCCCTACGGAATTATCCCTACGGAATTATCCCTACGGAATTATCCCTACGATCTGAATTGTTGTTACGGTGATTATAAAATCGGCCTGATTTTTTTTCTGAAAACCCTTGACAAATGGCGAGACTTGCTTTAGAATTTTTATATAATGGGAATCCGTGCGCCCATATATATAGGGTTTTTGAGGGAAGATAACAGAGAAAAAAATAGCCTCCAAAACCGGGATGGGTAGGAATAGGGATAAAGGTATGAAGACGGAAAATTTCTCTCCCCGACAAGCATTAAACAAAGCATTTCTGAGAGTCAAACCGAGTCGTAGTCAGGTGGAGAAGTTTCAAACCCACCTAGGACAACTCTTGGAGAGTATCAACGAGACAGAATCGGAGGAGTTCCACAAAAACCTGCTTGCAGACTTTCTCAAACACAGCTACTACAGTCCTCAACATTTCATCAACACCAAGGGAAGGAATGATTTAGTCATCCATAATGGGAAAGAATCGCGGGATTCCGTGGGGGTGATATTGGAAGTCAAGAAACCCAGCAATAAAAGCGAGATGCTGCGGAGAGACAAACTCAACTGTAAAGCATTACAGGAATTACTCCTCTACTTCCTACGGGAAAGAATAACCGAGAAAAACCTAGAGATAAAACATCTGATTGCTACCAATATATATGAGTGGTTTATCTTCGATGGGAATATCTTCGAGAGACTATGCGCACAAAATCAGGAACTTGTCAGACAGTTTAATGACTTTGAGACGGGGAGACTAACGGGAAAAACCACCGACTTCTTCTACAAACAGATAGGGGAACCCTTCCTTAACTCCATACTCAATTCCCTGACATACACCTATTTTGACTTGCGGGAATACACCCAAACCATCCGGGAGGACGAACATAACCTCATCAGTCTCTATAAAATCTTTTCTCCCGAACACCTCTTAAAACTCCCCTTTGCGAACGATAGCAACAGTCTCGACAAAAACTTTTATAGTGAACTGCTGCATATCATCGGATTGACAGAGATAAAAGAGGGAGGAAAAAAACTCATCCAACGTCTGCAACCGGCAGCGCGTCAACCCGGTTCGCTGCTAGAGAACGCTATCAGTCAAGTGGAGAGTTTAGATAAAATCTCTCGTTTACCCAATCCCGAAGAATTTGGGGAGACGGAGGAGGAGAGACTATTTAATATCGGTTTAGAGTTGGGGATAACCTGGATAAATAGAATCCTCTTCCTCAAACTATTAGAAGCGCAGATAATTAGGTATCATCGGGGGGATAAATCCCTAGGGTTTCTCAATTTAGGCAAAATTGCCGACTATGACGACTTAAATCGCTTATTTTTCAGCGTCTTAGCCAAAAAACAGTCAGAAAGAAGCAAAGACATCCAGAATACCCATACTCAGGTTCCCTATCTCAACAGTTCCCTATTTGAACCGACAGACTTAGAACAATCAACCATAGTTATCAGTAACCTGCGTTCGGAGAATTTAGAGATTTTTGCGGGAACAGTCTTAAAGGATAGTCAGGGGAAAAAGCGAACAGGAGAAATCAACGCTTTAGCATACCTATTCGAGTTTCTCAATGCCTACGATTTTAGCAGCGAAGGTGGGGAAGCGATACAGGAGGATAACAAGACTCTTATCAATGCGTCGGTGTTGGGATTAATCTTCGAGAAAATCAACGGATATAAGGATGGTTCCTTTTTCACCCCCGGTTTCATCACTATGTATATGTGTCGGGAAACGATTCGACGCGCAGTGATAGAGAAATTTAACCAGAGTCAGGGATGGGATTGTCAGACAATCGAGGATGTATATAACCGCATCAAAGATAAAACGGCAGCCAATGCTATTATCAATAGTCTCAAAATTTGTGATCCTGCGGTGGGTTCGGGACATTTTCTTGTTTCTGCTTTGAACGAGATAATCGCGATTAAGAGTGAGTTACAGATTTTGGTGGATAAAGAGGGGAAAACTCTCAGGGATTATCGGGTTGAGGTGGTGAACGATGAGTTAATCGTCACCGATGATGACGGTAATCTGTTTGAGTATAATCCCCGCAACCGAGAAAGTCAGCGCGTACAGGAGACTTTATTTCAGGAAAAACAGCGTCTGATTGAGGGGTGTCTCTTTGGAGTCGATATCAATCCCAACTCGGTGAAAATCTGTCGTCTGCGTTTATGGATTGAGTTACTCAAGAATGCTTACTACAAAGCAGATAACGAGTTAGAGACGCTACCGAATATCGATATTAATATCAAGGTTGGCAATTCTCTGATTAGTCGCTTTGGGTTATCCAATGATTTACAAGTCTTTTCCCGCAAAAATCGTTTAAGTATCGAGAGTTATAAGGATGCGGTGAGAGTCTATCGCAACGCGGAGGATAAATCGCAAAAGCGCGAGATGGAGAGATTGATAAGTGAGATTAAGAGTAGTTTTCGTCAGACTTTACAGGGAGATAATCCTCTGAAAAAGCGCTTGCGGGGTTTGGAAACGGATTTATATAGTCTAGAGAATCAAATTTTGTTATTTGAGGAGTCACCCAAGGAAAAGAAAGCGCGGGAAAGGAAGATTAGTCAGTTAAGGAATGAGATTGATAAGTTACGTCCGCAACTAGAGGAGATTGAAAGCGGTAAGATTTATCATAATGCTTTTGAATGGCGCTTCGAGTTCCCCGAAGTTCTAGACGATAAGGGGAATTTTATCGGTTTTGATGTCATTATAGGTAATCCTCCTTGGGGAGCAAAAATAGATAATAAACATCTAACCAAAATAAAAGAGAAAAATTCCGATATTATCGTGAGAATGATAGATTCTTTCATGTTTTTTGTTAATTTGACATTCTCCATTAAATCGCAATATGGTCTTATCTGTCAAATTATCCCCGATGTTATTCTCTATCAAGTTGATAATGAAAAATTACGAGAGAAAATTTTTAAAACCCACCAATTAGAGATAGCTTTTAATCTGGGAGATAGAATTTTTGAAGATGTTGCTAGACCATGTTGTATTATACTTCTGACATCGAAATTTACTAATATATCTTGGGTGGGAGAATATCAAAAATCTTCTGATGATAGTGTTAATAGTCTCAGTCACAATTTATTAATACCAATAGAGACATCTTTTTTTAAAACAATTCCTAATCAAGTCATTACTACTAAAAACCTAATTGGATACAAAATTATCAATAGATATAAGAAAATTAAACTTAGAGACTTAATAGATCAAGATGGAATTCAAAGAGGAGTCAGTCCTGATTTAAAAGAAGCTTTTATTGTTGATAAAAAAAATATCGATAAATTCCATCTGGAGCAAAATTTTATTTTTCCTACTATTACTGGTGGGAGGGATTTAAATAAATACTTGATCTCAGATATTGATAAAAAGATTATCTATACTAAAAAAACGGATGATCCTCAATTAATACCGCAAATAATTGAGTATTTAAAATCTTTTAAAGAGCGAATAACTTGTGTAGAAGTTAAAGAAAATAAACATCCTTTTTGGTCTTTGCACCGTCCCAGAAACCAAGAAATTTTTCTAAAACCAGAAAAAATTATTGGTGTGATTACTGGAGATAAAATTATTGTTGCTTTGGATAACAATCAAATATTTCCAACGGATGGACTATACTTAATGTCCAGTAGCGGAAGATTATCCAATAAATTTTTATTAGGAGTTTTAAACTCAAAAATTATCACTTATTTTTATCGATTATTGTCAATGGAAGTTAATCGTACTTTAGCTCAAATAAAGCCAACAATTTTAGAAGAAGTACCGATTGAAACACATCCTGAAACCTTAGTAAAAAAAATTGAAATTAAAGTCGATCAAATTCTCACGGCTAAAAAATCTAATCCCAAAGCTGACACCAGCGAGTTAGAAAAAGAGATTGACAAAATAGTGTATGAATTGTATGGATTAAGCGAGGAGGAAATCAGGATAATAGAGGGAGAAATCAAATAAATATAAATGTAGGGTGTGTTAGCGAAGCGTAACGCACCCAAAAGCATCCCAAAGGACTGACAAAAATTTGATCCCCCTAAATCCCCCTTTTTAAGGGGGACTTAAATTTAATACATTTGTTCTTATGAACTCCCAATCGAACTTTAAAACCCATCTCCGCGCTTCCCCTATACCTTCCTCTTACCTATTGCAAGAGTGCCTTATCTCAACAAGTAATTTAAATTCAGTACAGCTTACACCCAAAAGAATCTCAACCAAAATGCTTGACAAAAGCCAAGACTTGACTTATACTTTTTATATAATGGGAATCCGTGCCTAAATATATATAGGGGTTTTCAGAGAAATTAACGAGCGAAAGAAATAGGGACGAAAAGGAAAGCTTTGCCGCAAGGATTAAAGCTGGTTTGGTTAGACTAACTTTATCAGGACCTTTTGAGGAGAGAAAAGTTATGGCTGAGTCAAAAAGCTGGGATTTTCAGAGATTTTGGCAAACTCTAGACTATTTTGATAGTATTCCCCTGTGGAGTTGTCTGCAAAAGCTGCTCGGTTTCGGGGAAGATAAAAAAAATCAGCTAACAAATGAGCAAGGGATGAAGACCATTTTAGTCATTGGTGGGGAAAATGCGATCGGTAGAAAAGTAATCACCCAACTACAGCAGCAAAACTATCAAATCCGCGCTTTAGTCGATAATATCGAGTCTGCACGTCAATTATTGGCTGAAAATGTCGATTTATTTGCTCTGCAAACCCCGCAATTATTCACAGGGATTGAGAGAATTATCTACTGTCAAGGGGAGAATAACCGCCATAGTTTAGCTAATTTACTCGATTTCTTGAAAAATGCTGGGATAACCGCCGAAAAAACCCTCTTTGACTTTAGCAATCCCAGCAGTGATATCAAAGAAATCTGGGGTGCGGTGGATGATGTGGTAATGGGAGGAGTGAGTGAGAGTCAGATAACCCTAACCGGAGGACGAGCGCTCTTTTCTGGTATCGTTAGAACTGAAAATAACGGCGGTTTTGCCTCAGTTCGTACCAGAAACCTGAATCCTCCCCTAAATTTATCTAACTACGAGGGAATAGAATTACAGGTACAAGGGGACGGAAAACGCTATAAATTAATTCTGCGTTGTGAGGGACGTTGGGACGGCATCGGTTACTGTTATTCTTTTGATACACTTGATCGCACCCTGCAAAAGATTTCTATTCCCTTTGGTGATTTAATCCCAGTGCTGCGGGCCAAAACGATGAGAGATGCAGCACCCTTTGATAGCAGTAGCGTCTATGCTTTGCAGTTAATGCAGAGTAAATTCGAGTACGATGGGGCCTTAAATCCCCGTTTCTCCCCGGGATTATTTGCTTTAGAAATTGTCACAATTAAAGCCTACGGGGGCAAAAACCGCTTAATTATCGTTAAAGAAGGAGAAATCGCCGAAAAAAGCCTTTTAGATGCCAGTGGTTATCCCTACGAAGCGATCGATTCTGCCCAGATTTTCGCTAAACTTAATTAATTTAAATAAGCTTGCATCTCAAGTTACACAACAGAACATCGGGTTAAGATCATGACTATCGGGAGCATAATTAAGGAGGTATGTTCATGAGTGAACAGAATCCCTACGAACAACTTGGGGTTACTGAAGAATCCTCTTTTGAAGAAATTCAAGAGGCTAAACAAAGACTGGTGCAACAGTATCAGAATGATAGCAAAATTGTCGAATCGATCGAGGCGGCCTACGATTCTGTCCTCATGGATCGACTGCGGATGCGACAGGAAGGTAGAATTAAAGTACCCGATCGCATTCGTTTTCCCGAACGTCTGACGATTCCGGTGGAAAGTAAACCAGTTACTAGCGGCAAATCTCCTAACTGGTGGAAAAGCCTCATCGATACACCTTCTGCACAGGATATCGGCGTACCGGCAGTGATTTACGCTTGTTTAGGAGCAATAACGCTGTTAGTTCCCGATCCCAGTGGCTCCCTTTTACCGCTGCTCCTAGCTTTTGGCGTTTTCGTTAATATCTATTTTTTCAACCGCAAAGAAAAACGTTTTGGCCGCGCCTTACTATTCACTCTCGCTGGTTTAGTGCTAGGAGTCGCTCTGGGAGCGGGATTAGCCAGTTTAGAGGCCAAGGCTGATTTGACTATTTTTGGTGATCGCCAAATTTATGCGCTCATCACTTTTCTGATCTTTTGGGTGATTAGTAGTTTTTTCCGTTAACCGAACGCTCGCACGGATCCTAAGATCACGTCCACTGCTTCCCCAAGGTTATTGACGATATAATCAGGCTCGTAGCTCTCTAAACGGGAACGGCTGCGAATCCCCGATAATACGCCAATAACCTTGATATTTTGGCTCTTAGCGGCGGCAATATCCGCTTCCGTATCCCCCACCATCCAAGTATCGGCAGCCGCTGGCAGTTCCTTCGCGGCCTTAGCCATAAGCAGGGTTTTGTCGCGCACGTCGTTGGTTTTGGTGTAATTATTATTTAGACAATAACGACGATTAGCGGCGAAAAAACGACCGATATCGTGGCGATTAAAGGCATGATCTAGCTCAGATACCCGCCGCATCGTCATGACGACTAAATCGATCTTTAACTCTTGGATTTTCTGGAGAGTTTCCAAAGAACCAACCACTGGGCGATCGTGGACAAGATAGGGTAAAGTATGAACAGTTTGACGACGAAGATGGGCAAATTTCCGCGCTTGATCTTCATCTAATCCTGACATTTCCCCGATACGCTTCTCAGAAACCTGATCCCGTTTTAGCTGCCAGAACTCCGCTTTCGATAATTCCCCAATAATTTGACCTTTATAGGCGGTTTTCTGTAAACAGTATTGATAAACTTGGTAATATCGCTCCGATACGTCCATTATCGGCCCGTCAAAGTCGCTAATTAGTCTCAACATCGTTCTAATACTTCTCGCTTTATTAATTTTTATATACAAGTTACCCTAGAGTCTTGACAATGACAAGGGTTTTGTCCAGAAAAAAATTAGGGAAGTGGGGTGTGGGGTGTGGGATGTGGGGAAATGTCAACTAAAACCCCAACCCCTGACTGATTACTGTTTACTGATCACTGATTACTGATGCTTCCCCTTCCCTAGTCTGGACGGTTAGCTTAAAATAAATGTAAGGATATGTAAACTTTCGTAACTATCTCGCCAATTGGCTAACCAATGATCCCAACAACTTCTTTATTCGCACCCGTTGACGATGATCTCCGTCTTTTGACCGATAACTTAAAAAATCTCGTCGGCGCTCGTCATCCCATTTTAGCGGCGGCAGCAGAACATTTGTTCGAGGCTGGTGGTAAACGCGTTCGACCGGCGATCGTGTTGCTGGTATCTCGCGCTACCATGTTAGACCGGGATATCACTCCCCGTCATCGTCGATTAGCGGAAATCACGGAGATGATTCACACTGCCAGTCTTGTCCATGATGATGTGGTAGATGAGGCAGAATTGCGGCGCAGTGTTCCCACCGTTAACAGTTTATTTGACAATCGCGTGGCGGTTTTAGCGGGGGATTTTCTTTTCGCTCAATCCTCTTGGTATCTAGCTAATTTAGATAATTTAGAAGTGGTAAAATTGCTCTCAGAAGTGATTCGCGATTTTGCTGAAGGGGAAATTCAACAGGGAATTAATCGCTTTGATACCAGTATCTCCTTGGCAGCTTATCTAGAAAAAAGTTACTACAAAACTGCTTCTTTAATTGCCAACAGTGCCAAAGCGGCCGGGGTATTAAGCGAGCAATCGGCTGAAGTTAATCATCATTTATATAATTATGGTCGCAATTTAGGATTAGCTTTTCAAATCGTCGATGATATTCTCGATTTTACCTCCCCCACGGAAGTATTAGGAAAACCCTCTGGCTCCGATTTGATCAGTGGTAATATCACTGCTCCCGCTCTCTTTGCTATGGAGGAAAATCCCTATATAGAAGTGTTAATCGAACGGGAATTTAGTCAGGAAGGAGACATCGAAAAAGCTCTTGATTTTATTCACTCTAGCCAAGGTATTCCTCGCTCAAAAGAGTTAGCCAATCAGTATGGTCAAAGTGCCTTAAAACATCTTGACTGTTTAGCTTCTTCACCCTCAAAAGAGGTGTTAATCGAGCTAGTGGATTACGTTTTGAGCCGAATTTATTAGGGAATAATAGTTCTCGCCGTAGCAATAGTCCACGCATCGACTAATAATAAAAATAGGGTGAGAATAAAAAGAATTCCATACATCCAAGGCTGAGAAAGGGGGCGAATATCGGTCATATCCAAGTTAGTTTTTTCTGCGATTATTTTGACCATGCGATTAAATCCCACCACTCGCATCGGCAATAAATAGGCTTTTTCTGCGGAGCGATCAAGGAAATAATAAACTAAACCACCCTGTCCTGTACTGCGACATTTAAGTTCTTTTATATCTGTCCAATTTAACCACCAACCAGAGCGAAGAAAAGCAGGAAACCATTGGGGATAGGTAACTTGTATCCCTGTCTCTGATAAAATGACTCTTTCACTTAAAGCTCCGTATAAAGCGATTAATCCTAAGCTAATTCCTACCCAGAGAAAATTGGGATTAACGGGGGAATTAGTGACTTTTGCCAAAAAGGGTAAAGGAATGGTTAACGCCACATATAAACTTAATAAAGTTACCCGAATTATTGGTGATATCCGAAAAATTATTGTCTCGTTCATTTGATAACCTTAATCAGTAAACAGTAAACAGTGAAAAGAAGGCTCCGAACTTGCCACTTAATACTTTAACACTTTAATACTTAATACTGCTCACTGATAACTGATAACTGATAACTGATAACTGATAACTGATCACTGATAACTGATCACTGAGTCTCCTTGTCCCCAAAAACCATCGTATTTAGTCACTTCAATATCACCAAAAACTTTGACTTGACAAGCAAGACGACGGTTATTATTGGGGTTATGGGGAGGTAAAGAAAGACGCGCTTTTTCCTGCCAATTGATAGCAGAAACTTCGCCCACAATTGCCACCGCACAGGTTCCACAGCTGCCGATGCCGCGACAATTGATTAACTTGGAACCGCCATTATACAAAGAAATGTCATGTTTTAATAATATGCGACGGAGATTTTCACCTCGATCGCAGGTGATTGTTTGACCGTAAACTGTTATTCTAGGCATTAGGGGCGTGATTTTAAGTGGCTACAGTTATTTATTAATTAATACTAACACCTATTGACTATTTCTATGAACAATGGTAAGCGCATTTGGGTCTATGACACTACTCTCCGGGACGGGGCCCAGCGAGAAGGTATTTCCCTCTCCCTAGAAGACAAAATTAAAATCGCTAGGGAATTAGATCGGATGGGTATTCCTTTTATCGAAGGCGGTTGGCCCGGCGCAAACCCTAGAGACGGTCAATTTTTCTGGAAAATGCACGAAAAACCCCTAAAACAAGCGGAATTAGTCGCTTTTTGTTCCACTCGTCGTCCCCATGTCGAAGCCCGAGAAGATCCGATGTTAACCGCCATTCTCGCAGCTAGAACCCGTTGGGTGACAATTTTCGGCAAATCTTGGGATCTGCACGTCACAGAGGGCTTAAAAACCAGTCTGGAGGAGAATTTAGCCATGATAGGAGATACAATCGAGTATCTACGCTGTCAGGGAAGACGAGTCATTTATGATGCCGAACATTGGTTTGATGGTTACAAAAATAACCCAGAATACGCCCTTTTAACTCTGAAAACCGCCAGGGATGCTGGGGCCGAATGGTTAGTTTTCTGTGATACCAACGGTGGCACTTTACCCCAAGAAATCGCCCCTATTGTGGAGAAAGTGCGGGAGCAATTGGGCATCGATCCCGATAAGGAAAATGCGCCTCAATTAGGCATCCATGCCCATAATGACGCAGGAACCGCCGTGGCTAACTCCTTAGCGGCAGTTAACGAGGGCGCACGCATGATTCAAGGCACAATTAACGGTTATGGGGAACGCTGCGGCAATGCCAATTTATGTACTTTAATTCCCAATCTTCAGTTTAAAATGGGATTTTCTTGCCTAGAAGAAAATCAATTAGGCCGATTGACGGGAACTAGCCGAAAAATCAGCGAAATGGTCAATTTAGCCCCGGATGATCATGCTCCCTTCGTCGGACGTTCCGCTTTTGCCCATAAAGGCGGTATTCACGTTTCTGCGGTGGCGAAAAATCCCCTGACCTACGAACATATTAATCCAGAAGCGATCGGTAATCAGCGCCGCATCGTTATTTCTGACCAATCGGGATTAAGTAATGTGTTAGCGAAAGCGCGCAGTTTTGGCATCGATTTGAATAAAGATGATCCCACCTGTCGGCAAATATTGGAACGTTTAAAAATCTTGGAAAGTCAGGGTTATCAATTTGAGGCAGCCGAAGCTAGTTTTGAGTTATTAATGCGGGAAGCTTTGGGACAGAGAAGCCACCTTTTTGAATTAAAAGGATTCCAAGTTTATTGTGATATGCTCCGGGATAGTGGTAATGCGATCGCGACAATTAAAGTACGGGTAAAAGAGGAAGATTTGTTAGAAGTGGCCGAGGGTAATGGGCCAGTGGCTGCTTTAGATATGGCTTTAAGAAAGGCTTTAGTCAAATTCTATCCCGAAATTGCTAACTTTCACCTGACCGATTATAAAGTAAGAATCCTCGATAGTGGTTCGGGAACGGCAGCGAAAACTAGGGTTTTAATCGAGTCAAGTAACGGTCAACAACGATGGACTACCGTAGGAGTGTCTAGTAATATTTTAGAAGCTTCCTATCAAGCAGTAGTAGAAGGAATTGAGTACGGTTTATATCTGCTGCAAAACAATAAACTAGAATTATCGGGTCAATTTTGTCCTTTGGGGATAATTTAGTGAACAGTTATCAGTAATCAGTAATCAGTTATCAGTTATCAGATTTTTTATCCTCACTCCCCTAATTCATAATTCATAATTCATAATTCCCATCTCCCCTTTCTGGGATTGAATGTTTCCTAGGATAATAATCTAGTGACGACAGAATTTTGCCAACGACGAGCCAAGGACCGCAGATACATATTAACGGGAAACTGATAATATTCGATCATTAACCAGAGTAAACAAATAGCATGGCAAATAAAGGTTAAAATCGACCAAAATAGAGGCACCCATGACAAAGGACTCCCCTCGACCGGAGGAAAAAGATAGGCTCCCGTAGCCACAATTGCTGTGGGAAAAATCACAAATCCTAAACCGATAATTAAGTAAAAACCTGCCATCTCCATTCCTTCTCTCGGTAAACCCTGCCAATACTTACCATTCCAATACCAAGTTAAGGGTAATTGACTATCGGCCATTTTTAAAAGCTGTCTTTCTAAATTAGCAGTAAAAATGTGTTGACAAAAGTTACAAGCATAGGCTTCCATTAGTGGTAAAGCGGCAATTTTACCATGGCGACAGACGGGACAAGAATAGGTATCGTGATAGTTTAATCGGGTTGGCTCGGTCATGGTAATCTGAGTAAGAGTAAAAAAGGCCATTGCAGATAATTAACTTTTCCCTATTGATAACGATTGAGTTATGCGGCGCTCGCCAACACTATGGCTCATTAGTATCAAACGGGTTCAAATCTGGTGGATGAGTTATGGTAATACTTGATATACCCGCAAAATCACTGGGATTAAAGGTCAACAGATGTGTAATTTCATTGGCAAGCATAGCCGCAACGAGACGAACATCATGAGTGCGTTTACCCATCACTCTGTTAGTTGTGACTAAGTTCAGCCAATTTGTAAAAATCTGCCGAGATTCTGCCAAGACTGGAAAACGAGCGAGAAGTTGATCTATCATGCTTCTGGTTGGTTCTACAGACCAACCCAAACCATTGACTTCAGTTGGTCTGGTGGCAACAACCCAAAACTCAATTATTACTTGTGTCGCAAGGAAACATTCATCTGATTGCATGAGCAGACGAGAAACTGCATTGGTTGCCAGCTTATGCTGTAGGTCGGAACAATTGCACAATCGCATAACAATATTAGTGTCAAGTAAATATCTCGTCATCATTCGTAAATACTATCGCGACTAAAGGCTTCATCTCCTAGACTCGGACTATCTTTGGGAAGTTGTAACACCCATTCACGCAATTCCCTAGCTCTCTGGGATGGTGTTGCTCTTTGCCAAAGCGGAACAGACGATGGGACTTGTCCAGACTGAAACTCAAGGTCGGCTATGAAATCAGCAATCTTTTTCAGTTGATCATCGTTTAGTTTATCTAATTCTTTCTTAAGATCTTCTCGCAGCATAGGTCGGTTTTGAGAAAATAGACACTCTCTATAGTAACCGATATGCTCCTAGCCGTTTGGCTCAGGTGCTTGTTTATACGATTGGCTCTAAATAATCTCCCTGATTAGGCTAGACTCAAGTTGCCAGCTTAAAAAGTCTCTGGTGGTAATGCTAAATCTCGTTATTACAGACTGATTATCTATTTCTCCTTTTGCCTATTGCAAGAGTGCCTATTGCCTCTCCTGATATGTAGCCTATACTCAACGGATTTAGTATTGTAAAGTTTTGTAAAAAATATATGCAAATGACTGCAAACAACTGCTAATATGGTTAGTGTAAGTTTACATTGCAGTTCACATGAAACTATCAGATTATGCTAAGAAAAAAGGGA
>SFCA01000180.1:0-6053 GCA_007095475.1 Microcystis aeruginosa Ma_QC_C_20070703_M131
ATAGGAGCATTCCCCTATAGAACCCCATAACTCTAGTTTTCAAGGTGCGTTCATCCTGCGATGACTGGGTTTTTTAAGCGGTTGCTTACCCGGCCCGCTATTCTTAATATCATAGATCAGATAAAGTCGCCCTAAAAGGGCGAGGCTTTAAACCCAATTTTTCGGTAAAAAATCTTGTGACCTTCGAGCGCGATAATTCCCAAACCACTTCGCGAGTCATTGCCGCTAACTCGCGCTTTGCCAATACTTATTATGCCATTCTCGGACTACATCCGAGTGCCTCGGTGATCGAAGTGCGACGCGCCTATCGGGAACTCAGTAAACGATACCACCCCGATACTACCGAACTCAGCCCCGAAGTGGCAACGGTTCAATTCCAGCGTCTTAACGAAGCTTATGCCACCCTGAGTAATCCCGATCGCCGTTCCCTGTATGATTTACAGATAGGTTACTCGCGCTGGAATGTCATCCAAACCATCCCCGATGGCGATCAACCCATAGCTAATCGTAGCGCCTATCTCGATCCGACCGATCGCCCCCTATCTTCGGGAGAGATTTTTGCTTTGTTTATCTTGGCACTCACCCTGCTGGGCTGCTTGTTACTGGCGGTGATTATTGCTATGCTTCGAGGAGATAATGCTGTCACTGTAGCCCAATTATTTTTGATTTAGATGCGATGAAGATTCCCACTGCCGATACTCCCCTCTATAATCATCCCTTACCGGCGATCGAAGCATGGCTAGTTAAATTAGGTTGTCGGAAAAATACCGAGAATATCCACTGTTGGACTGTGGAAAAACCGACATGGAAAGCGGAAATCTGCCTCGATATCGAAGAAATCACCGTTCGTTACTTTCGGGCAGCCAATGACGGCAGTGACATCAATCGCGCTTTTAAATACTCCCTTAGTCGCCAAGATATCGAATCGGCGGTTTTTTCCGGTCCTTAATCATTAGCCAAACTTTTGACTATATCCAGTACACTTGTTCAGTTTGAAGTCAAAGCTCCCCCACAACTGGAACCGCTGCCAGCAGTGCAACCGTAGCAATAGGAAGCGGTTTGTACCTCTGCAATTACATCTAAACTATCCGCTTGTAATAAATCCGACAGGGTTAATTTTTGGCCTTGACCGGTGCAAGCGGCCAGACCCTCCATCTGATTAAAATCGCAGTCATAGATATTACCCAAATAATCAATGGAAAGCTGATTACGACACATCAAATATTCGACAGTATCGCCATTAAAATGGTCTTCGAGGAATTGAATATAGGGTTGATAGAGTTGCCGGTGTTCCAGATGGAAGCGCGTCCTGCCGACGGGTAGGTTAGTGATAGTAAACAGATGGTTAAAAGAAATATTAAAATGTTCTTGCAAGAACTTTTTGTAATCCTGTGTTAAGGATACCTGATCCGGTGTGAGAGAAAAATTCTCTGACTTAGGAATCTGGGGATTATAGACTAAATCCACAATCAAATTCGGCTCTTGAGCGTAGCCGAGACGGTTTAACCATTGTAAAGCGGCAATCGATCGATCATAGACTCCCAGACCGCGCATTTTATCCACATTATCGGCAAGATAACAGGGTAAAGAAGCCACCACCCGCAACTGATGGCCAGCGCAATATTCAGGAATATCAGTAAATCCTTTCTCGAAATAAATAGTTAAATTCGAGCGCACAATTACCTCTTTCCCCGCTTTTCTAGAGGTTTCCACAATTGGCTTAAAACCGTAGAGCATTTCCGGAGCGCCGCCGGTCAGATCGACGGTTTTAATTTGGGGAAATCTTGCGATCAGTTCGATAATTTGTTCGCACACTTCTGGAGTCATTTCTTCGGAGCGAACCGGACTAGCTTCCACATGACAATGGCTACAAGCAAGGTTACATCTTTTCCCCAAGTTAATTTGCAGAACCGAGATTTTTTGCTTAGTTAAAGGAGTTTTTAGTTTTTCAACAAAAGGATTCATGGGAGAGTAATCAGTAATCAGGGAACAGTAATCAGTAATCAGTAATCAGTGAACGGTAATCAGTAATCAGTAATCAGTAATCAATCATAACTGATTACTCACATCTAATAACTGAGGCTCTCCTAGACTGATTATAGCAAATTAGTAGTTTAAATGAGCCTAAACCCTTAAATAGCGTTGGGTTTCATGCTTCAACCCAACCTACGTTCTAATCAATGATAACTGATAAGCAGGGAGGCACAATTATTTATAGGATGGGTTAGAGGTAGCGTACCTTTTGCCTTTTGCCTGTTGCCTTTTGCCTAAAACCCATAACTTTTGTACCTCAGCAGACTGAAAAACGCTATATATTTAATTCCTGATAACTGGTAACTGGTAACTGACGGATCAAACTTGTCTCGACGCTGCTTTTTTAACAGCAACCGCCTCCGTTATAGTGCCAAGTGGACTCGGTGATGAGGATATCTTGGGGAGAGAAACAAGCTAAGTTGCTCGCAGTTTTATCACAGACGGCCACCGGTAATCCTTTGGCTAAAATATGCCCAGCACCATCATCAAAAATTGCCTTCCTACCAGTATAAATAGCAGTTCTGCCGGTAAAAATACAGGACCCATCTTCGGGAATAGCTACTTTAAAAGCAACGGAATCCAAACTTTCTAAGAGGAGCGGCTCGGCTAAATTATAACTCTGACAGTCCAGTAAACGATAGGGACGACGGGCCCGAATTTCTACCTGACCAAAACCAGCAGCGATCAACTGTTGAATATAATCATCGTAGGTCAAGGCCCCCGATAGACACATAGCGCGTAAACGCTGATCTTCTTGCAAATGTTCGGGAATTGGACGAAGGGCGATCGGATCGCTCATCAGTAAACGTCCTCCCGGTTTTAAGACGCGAAAAGCTTCCTGTAAAGCTAACTGTAAATCGGCTGGTTTAAAGATATTAAAAAGACAATTCTGCGCCACCACATCGACGGAGGCATCCTCCACCGGCAATTCAAAGGCAGAACCATCTCTAATTTCCACAAAATCGAGACTAAACCAGGGATTTTCCAGCAGCGCTTCGCCGAGATTTCTTTGGGCTGCCCAACGCATTTCTGGCACTGGATCCACCGCAATCACTCCCCCCGGACGACGGGAAAAATAGGCGAATTGCAGTGCTTCTAAACCACCACCCACACCCACATACAAAACCCTGGGAGAATTGCCCAATTCATTAACCTGCACCGTCGTGCCACAACCATAGTTCATCTCCTGCATAATGGCGGGGATTTTTAACCCCGGCAGTTGCAAGGGACTGCCCTGGACACAACATAGCCCCACTTCGGGAGTTTGGGCTACTTCGCTGTAAAATTTGGCAGTGGCTTCCAGATAAGTCATTTTCATCCTTTAAACTCCTTTTCTCTGATCAATTCAAGGATCGACTTCCCATCCTCGCCCAACACTATCTTAGCATTTGTACTGACCTATAACCCCTAACTGATCACCTTGAGATAGGCAAGTTCATCGGCGCTCAAATCCCAGAAACGGGTTACACTGTCTTTAAAGTTCGCCTCAAAAACAGCGATATTCACAAGGGCAAAAGTAGCGGCTATCCTGTTATCTATCAACTTAAAGATAATAGTTGTGTTTTATTGAAGATTGATTATTGGGAGTATAATATCCTAACCATTTAAGGATTTGTTCTGCTGGTGAAAGAGGTTTTAATTGACCAATAATGTAGATATTTGTATCTAAAAAAATTCTCCTCATTCATAACGCTCCTGAAACAGTTCTTGCTTAACTTCACGAATAAGCTCTAAAATCTGTTCCTGAGTTTCGATACCTGCTTCTTTAAATGCAGCTTGCATATTAGTACGCGCTTGTTCAAACTCAATTTGTTTGTTTTTATCGGGGACAATAATAACAAGTTCAACCTCTGTGTCTGTTGGCAAATCTTGATGGGGTTGCTCGATAATTAATTGTCCATCTTTGATTTTGGCTTTAGTCTGAATAAATTGCATTTTTGATTTCTCCTCAGACTCAATCTGGTTTATTGCATCTATCTTATCATTTTTGAGCAACTAATGGGTAAGAGAAAGAGAGCTAAAAAAATCAAACCCCCTCAACTCTGAATGAAGGGGGCATTTATTGGATTTTTAGAAGCAATTTAGCCTACTTTTGTGGTTTCTTTTTCTGATGGTTTGGATGATTTTATTTGGCGCTTGAGGGTTGAAGCTGCGCCGAGGGTGCTGAGGACGGCAAGACCAATGATAGAACTGGGTTCAGGAACTGGAGCAGCGCAAGGCTTGCCCCCGGAAGAAGGAACATTAACACTGATACTTGCGCAGAAAATAGCACCGCTAACCACAGCGCCAGCATCTCTTTGGTAAACATAAAGCCAGTTGTTTGATCCTGGGTTTAAGAAACCAGCCGAAATTGATTGAGAAGCAAAATATTCTGGAGTATAGCCCAAACCACTGAAACTAATACCCAGGGCGTTACCGTTAATATATACTCCAATGGGGTTGGGATCAGGAAAATATGGTCCTGGACCGCCATTTGCGTTCGCTGCAGTGTATTCTCCCAAAATATCATCTACTGCCCAATACATCTCGATCGCAGCGCTGTTGATGGTTGATTCAGGTACGTTAAAACGATAGGCATATAGCACCGAAGCTGCCAGAGAACCATCAAAACTCGGTGACGGGCCGGCCTTCCAGTTAATCCATCGCGCATCTGGAGCATTTGGGAGAGAAGGAATCCAAGCAGGGTGAGGTGCAACTACCTCGGCAGAACCGCATATATCGGGGCCGGAACAATTTATCCCTCGCGCTTTGTCAAACTCGACTGAGCTGAAGGAACTTCCCCACAGTGGATTTACAGGTACTCCCAATGTCCAGTAGGTAATGTTGGTATCTGTGGCACTTGGGGTGAGACCTTGGCCACTGTTTAGAACTATTGTAGAAGCTTGAACTTGCGTTGGTAAAACTGCCGTTCCCAGGGTAGCGAGGGCGAAGATACCCAAGAGACTACGGGTAAATTTGTTATTCATCAGATATTCAATTTAGTTTACATATTCCGGTTGTAATTTCTCCCCCCCCGCATCTGTATCCTGCGCTACAATTTAATAAATCTTTACATTTCTTTCTTAATCTCTATAAAGAAACCGCAGAACCGAATCGGTTGTGAACAGCCCACCGCTTTTACCATTTTTGGTTAGTATCTGGATGTGGTATTATTCGAGGTGTGTTCGGATTATCTGATACTATCAAGGTCTATGACAACTTACTATGAAATCCTCAGCCAAATAGAGAATCTTCCCCTTACGGATAAGTTGCGACTTTTAGAGGATTTAAAAACTATCATCAAGCCGACAGTAGCGCAAAAAGATGACGATGAGATCATTCCAGCCGAAGAACTTGCTGAAAGCCAAGCAGCATGGCAAGATTATTTATCCGGTCGAGATACTGGAATCACTTCAACAGAATTAAAATACAAACTATTTGGAGATAAACTTGGCTGATTATATTCTACTTAGACAAGCAGAACGCTACTTAGAAAGGATGCCTAAAAATGATCAAATTCGTCTTCTTGAAGCTTTAGATACTTTGATTTCGGATTCTACAAAATTAGATGTTAAACCCCTTTACGGAAGAGATGAACTAAGATTGCGAGTAGGTAAGTATCGAGTGTTATTTTTTGAAGATACAGATAACAATCTATATGTCATTACAACTATTAAACCTCGCGGCGATGTCTATAAATAATACCAGAACTCTTTTCTAGACTGTTGTTTCTCCTTTCGCCATAAGAGAGTGATTCACAGAAGAAGGAGTTTCCGGTTTTTTCCCCTTTATTAATACCCGATAATTAACCACCCGCAGGCGATAACTCTCTCGCCCTTTGAGTTTCTTGAAATCTGTCTGAGTAGGACTAAGCAGCCTGAGAGGGGGACAAGCCAGCTAGAAGGTAGATAGGGCAAGCGCTATCGCTCTTTGTCCCTTGATGTAATCCTTCAACCGATAGCGGCTAATTTGCATTAGCTCTTCTATATTTTTTGGGAACATTTGATGTAGCTGGAGCCAATGATAGAGATGTTGACCCA
>SFCA01000181.1:0-16031 GCA_007095475.1 Microcystis aeruginosa Ma_QC_C_20070703_M131
GACCAGAACAGAGTAAATCTGTTAAGGCAGGTGCGGAACCCCGCAAGGGAAAGAAGCAGAAACCTAAATCGTGAGGTTTGGGAATCACCGTCCGTTTACGGCGGTGAGGATGTCAAAAGTGCTGAAACTCTTATGGTTCTTCGTTACTCAGCATGGTTTGAGCGGGGGGCATAAATGGACTAAATCCTTATCTGGCAAAAGACTTAATTGATTAGTTCGTTCTAGTCGGGTGTTGGGTAAAATCAGTAGCGATAGGCTTTCTCCACGTCTCAGGTTTTAGCATATATCATGTAAATGCGCTAGTATTTACACTAAAGCCGTCCTAAAAGGACGGGGTTTGGAACTCAATTTTTCGATGACGACAATAATCGACGAGTTAAGGCAACAATGGCAAGATCGCCTCTCGCAAACAGAGGATTCCTTAACCGATCGCCAACGGGAGACTATTATCAATTGGTTACTCGGTGAAGATAGCCAACGTTGGGAAAATTTAGACGAGAGAGATTTAGAAATCGCTAAACGGGGATTAGTCTATCTTTGGCAAATTTTACAGCAACGCTATCTCAAAGTTAGTCCCACCCGCGCCTATCGTAACCTGATCGATCGTCTCGGTGCTTGTGTCACTCTCCGGCAACAAATTCGCACTTGGGTCTCCTTAAGTCGCGATCGTCAGCAAGCGGTGGCCGATGTCTTGCAGGAAATCATTCAAGAGATGTTAAATAGCGATCGCTATATGCAATCCCAGTTAGCATGGATCGCTCGTTGTACCACCGATCAAGCTACTCGCGATCGGCTGCTGTTAGCCACCCTAGAAGAATACGCTCTGCGTCCGATCCGCAATCAACCCCTGTTAGCCTATCGTTTTGTTAATTATCTCCGTCGTCAATCGAGAAGCGGTATCACTAATGTGCCGAAGCAAGAAATGATCCGGATTCTCTCCGATGAAATTAGTAGCGATGAGGGGGAAAATAGCTTAAGTTTACTGGATCAAAATGCGATCGCTACCTACGAAGATCAACGCACTTCCCAAGAAGCGCAAATTCTCCGGGTAAAGGTTCAAGAGAGTTTTGCTAGGTATCTAGAGGAAAATGTTAGTCCGGAGGCGGTGACTTGGTTTAACCTCTATCTAGGGGGCGAAAACCAAGAGGCGATCGCCAAAGCGATGAATATTCCCGTCGAACGGATTTATCGTCTCCGGGAAAAAGTTGGCTATCATGCGATTAAGGTTTTTGCTCTCAAGGAACGGACGGAATTAATCGCTGAATGGTTACAAATCAGCCCGAAAGAGCATAATTTTGGCTTAACTCTCAGTCAATGGCAAGGTTACTATGCTGGCCTTTCTCCCACGGGTAAAAGCGTTATCGATGGCTTAAAAGCGGGTAAAACCCTTGAGGAAATCGCTGGCGAATTAAACTGTAAACGCACGCAAGTGGTCAAAGAATGGACGAAACTTTATCTAAGCGCCCAAAGTCTCAGGACAAAAACCTAATCAGTTATCAGTTATCAGTTCACTGAGAAAACACCCCACACGCCACACCCCACACCCCACTTCCCATCCCCTTTTTGATTTTTGACTTCAAGAAATATGTGGATTATTAGCAAAAAAGTCGGGGTATTTACCCATTATTTAACCCCTACGGGGACATTTACCCCCAGCATCGACAAAGCCAGTAAATTTTCTGCTCGGGAAATGGCGGATATTATGGCTAAAAAATACGGAGGAATAGTCGAGGCAATGAAATAATTATGACCATTGGTATTTGGATTTTAGGGGATCAATTATGGACAGGACAAGCGGCCTTAGCTAATCGTCAAGCCTATGCACAGGAAACGCCGGTTATTTTAATTGAATCCCACAATCATATTCGACAAAGACCCTATCATCAGCAAAAATTAGTTTTAATCTGGTCGGCGATGCGTCATTTTGCCGAAGAATTAAAAACTTTAGGATGGTCTGTAACCTACGAAGTTACTGAAGATTTTGAGCCGATTTTATCTGCTTGGATTAAACGATTAGGTATTAAAGAATTACAGATTATGATGCCTAATGATTTACCTTTTCTTAGATTAATCAAAAATCTTAATTTAGACTGTGCTATAACCCTAATTGATAATAATCACTTTCTCTGGACTAGGACAGATTTTAATAATTGGGCTAAATCTCGTAAAAGACTATTACTAGAGGATTTCTATCGAGAAAGTCGCAAAAAATGGCAGATTTTAATCGAGGATAATCAACCCATAGGAGGACAATGGAACTTTGATAAACAAAACCGCAAACCGCCCAAGGATGGATTAAAAACTGCTGCTCCTCTTTGGTTTGAACCCGATGAAATTACCCTTCAGGTTATCGCTGATGTGGAAGCTTTAGATATTCCTAAATATGGAAAAATCAAACCTTTTCCCTGGGCAGTAAACCGCAGACAAGCTTTACAGGTTTTGGAGCATTTTATTACTAATTGTCTGCCCAACTTTGGACCCTACCAAGATGCGATGGTAACGGGAGAAGAAACCCTCTGGCATTCCCTATTATCTCCCTATCTTAATCTAGGATTACTAACGCCGTTGGAAGTGATTCAAGGGGCAGCAATTGCCTATAAAAAAGATAATTTAGCCCTAAATAGCATCGAAGGATTTATCCGTCAGGTGTTGGGATGGCGGGAATATATGCAGGGTATTTATCATTATTTGGGAGAAGATTACGCTAATCATAATTGGTTTGAGCATCAACAACCCTTACCGGCTTTCTTTTGGGATAGTAATCAAACCGAGATGAATTGCCTCAAACAAGTATTATCACAGGTGGAAAATACCGGTTATGCCCATCATATTCAAAGATTAATGATTTTGAGCAATTTTGCCTTAATTTTTGGTTGCTCTCCCCAAGAGATTGAAAACTGGTTTCATAGTGTTTTTATCGATGCCTACGATTGGGTAATGCAGACTAATGTACTGGGAATGGGACAATTTGCCGATGGGGGAATTCTCGCCTCCAAACCCTACGCCGCCTCGGCCAACTATATTGATAAAATGAGTGATTATTGTCGGGGTTGTCTGTATAAAAAAAATGAACGAGTCGGGGATTTAGCCTGTCCTTTTAACTTTCTTTACTGGGATTTTTTGGCACGACATCGAGAAAAATTAAAATCCCAAGGTCGAGTTAATATGATTTTAGGTCATCTCGATCGAATGTCGGCAGCTGAACTTAATCAAATGCGCTGCCAGTCCAACCAATTAAGAGCTATCAGCAGTCAGCTTTGAATCAGTTATCAGTTATCAGTTATCAGTTATCAGATGCCAGTTTTCAGTTCACTGATTACTGTTTACTGTTTACTGGTCACTGAAAAACCCCCAAACCCAGTATGATAATTGCTATATGAGTAAATCTAAGGAAAAAAACCGGATTGCCTATCAGGAATTTGGAGATCAAAGCAATTCTCAAGCTTTTGAGCGTTCCATCCCTGAATTACCCCCAAATCAGCAGAATTTGCGAGTACAAACCTCCCGCTCTGGTCGTGCGGGAAAAACCGTTACCATGGTTACAGGTTTTCAATGCCAAACCGAAACTCTGACGAAATTATTAAAACAGTTAAAAACTGCTTGCGGAACGGGTGGTACAGTGAAAGAAAATGCCATTGAGATCCAAGGAGATCATCGCCAAAAAATTCTACAAATTCTCATTGAATCGGGTTACAAAGCCAAAATTAGCGGAGGATAGCTAAAAATGATGATTCCCTCTTGGTTGCTTATCGGTGTCGTCGGATTTTTGGTAGCGTTAGCTGGGGGATTACTCAATTCTCGCGATGTGCGTTGGTTTGCGCGTTTGCGTCGTCCCGATTGGTTAACCTTTGAAGGATTAATCCCTCTTATCTGGACAATTATCTATATTTGTGGGGCAATTTCTGCTTATTTAGTCTGGGAAGCTCAACCGGCTAATCGCTGGTTTTTGATGGCTTTTTATCTGTTGGTGGAATTGACTATTACTGCCTATACTCCCGTCACCTGTAAACTACGCAGTCTCAAAGCGGGAACGATTATCGGAGGTACGGGTTTTTTCTTGGGTTGTCTTCTGGTGCTATTGGTTTTCCCTGTTTCTTCTTGGGCGGGCATCCTACTCCTACCCTACCTGATTTGGAGTCCGATCGGTACCTATGTGACTTGGGAAATGAGCCATCTCAATCCTCGGGATGTCTAGACAGGTAAAGTGGGGTGGGTTAAAAATTAACCCATCCCACAGATATTATTGCCATCTACCAACTTAAAAATCTAGACTGTTTTTTCCGCTCTAACTCGCTCTACCCTGGCAGGACTGGAGCAATCAAGGAAGTTAGGAACCTCCTGACGACAGTGAGGACAATACCAGTAGGCACGACTAGCTACAAGGTGACGAAGGGTAATTCCCGAACAAATCGGGCAGCTGTGCATGGATTGTTAGAGGAATTTTAAACGTTTTTAAAATTGTCCTACATCCCACTGCGATTTTAAACAAAATCGCCGCTCTTTAAATCTATCTTTAGGTAGAAACCCAGTGTTTCTTTCGATAGACTTCCCAGAAAATACCTAAGGATGAGGACGGAAAAGATGGGAATGTTGCGGGTGATAAAGTTGCGATCGAGTTCCTGTAATCTGGTTTAAAGCGGGACTAATGAGATAAAGGGTAGTTCTAGTTAAATTTTCCCGATGGGTTAGTTTGGCCATCTCTGACAGGGGGACAACCCAGATTTTTTCGTCGGGCCAACCGAGACGGAAACAAACGGCCACCTGTTGCTCTGCCGGATAGTATCTTAGGAGTTTTTCCTGGGCTTTGTCAACATGACGGGCGGCTAAATATAGGCATAAACTGGCTTTATGAGCGGCTAAAGAGGCTAATTCTTCACTTTCTGGCATGGGAGAGGCTTTTCCTTCCACCCGGGTTAGAATAATTGTCTGGACTAATTCCGGAATCGTTAATTCTAGGGCCAATTTAGCCGCTAATCCTTGAAAGGCACTAATTCCGGGGATTAGCTGAAAGGGGATATCTGCTGCTGTCAAAAGCTCAATTTGCTCTTGGATGGCACTATAGAGACTTAAATCCCCCGATTGCAGTCGCACCACCGCTAAACCCCGACGCACGCGATCGATCATTAAAGGGATAATTTCTTCTAGGGTGATGCTACTGGTGGGAATTAACTCGGCATCTTTAGGGGTGTCCTCAAGAATCTGTTGGGGGACGAGGGAATCAGCAAAGAGGATGACATCGGCTTTTTGGAGAATTTTATAGGCTTTTACCGTCAATAATTCCGGATCTCCGGGTCCTGCACCAATAAAGTAAACGGCCGGGGAGAGCGCCGAGGAGTCCATTAAAGTCATACTAAATCCTGTTTACAAGGGGTGTGGGGAAGTGGGGAAGTGGGGTGTGGGATGTGGGGAGAATAAATAAAAACAATCTCCTGAATACTGTCTCCTGACTCCTGAATCCTATCATTAACCTGAACATTTGTATTTAATTAGGGTGAATGACTATAATTAATGATAAAGCACAGTCAGCATTGACAATGATTAGCGATCAATCCCTCCCCCCCCAAAATATTGAAGCGGAAGAATCTATCTTAGGTGGTATTTTGCTAGATCCAAAAGCGTTAGGTAGAATCAGTGATTTTTTAATTCCAGAAGCTTTCTATGTGAAAACCCATCAAGATATTTATCGTGCGGCGCTTGCTTTACAAGGGAAGGGAAAACCGACGGATTTAATGACGGTTAGCAGCTGGTTACAGGATAATCATCTGCTGGAAGAAATCGGGGGAATGCCGCGATTGTTACAATTAATTGAGCGTACTGTCTCGGCTGCTAACATCGATCGCTATGCTGAATTAGTGATGGATAAATATATGCGTCGTCAGTTAATTTCCACCGGGGGAGAAATTATCGAGTTAGCCAGGGATACGACGCTAGAATTAGAAAATGTTTTCGATGAATCGGAACAAAAGATTTTTCGTCTCACCCAAAAACGACCCCAGGAGGGTTTAATTTTTCTGGGGGATACTTTAATCGAAACTTTTAACGAAATTGAGAAGATGCAGGAGACCACCACTCTACCCGGTATCGAAACTCAATTTTATGATCTCGATGCGATGACCAGTGGTTTACAACCCTCGGATTTAGTTATTATCGCGGGTAGGCCTTCCATGGGAAAAACTTCTTTTGCTCTTAATATTGCCTATAATATCGCTCAACAGAATTTACCTGTAGCTATCTTTAGTTTGGAGATGTCCAAGGAACAATTAGCCCAACGTTTGTTATCGAATGAGGCTAAAATCGAAAGTAATCGGATTCGCTCTGGCCGTTTGGGACAAAATGATTTAGAGAAGGTTCTTGAGGGACTAGATAAGTTATCAAAGTTGCCCATATATATCGATGATAGTGCCAATTTAAGTGTAATTCAAATGCGTTCCCAAGTGCGTCGTTTACAGGCAGAAAAAAAGGGACAAATAGGCTTAGTTTTAATCGATTATCTGCAATTAATGGAAGGGGGAGGTGATAATCGCGTTCAGGAAATTTCTAAAATTACCCGCAGTCTTAAGGGTTTAGCGAGAGAAATTCATGCTCCAGTAATTGCTCTTTCTCAGTTAAGTCGCGCCGTGGAATCTCGCAATAATAAAAGACCGATGATGTCCGATTTACGCGAGTCGGGATGTTTAGCGGGTGATAGTTTAGTTGAGTTAGCTGATCCTCGTGCTAAAGTGCCAATTCGTCAGTTAGTGAATTGCTCTAATTTTACGGTTTTTGCTCTTAATGAGGAAACAATGAAATTAGAAAAAGCACTGGTAACTAAGGTCTTTTCCACAGGATTTAAGCCAGTTTTTCGATTAACAACTCGTTTAGGTCGCACGATTAGAGCTACAGCCAATCATCAATTTTTGACTGTCCACGGTTGGCAAAGATTAGATGAATTAAATATTGGTAATTATATCGCTTTACCTCGCTTTTTACCTAGTTCGCAATTACAAACTATGAGTAATGCTGAATTAGCCTTATTAGGTCATCTAATTGGTGATGGATGTACCTTACCACGTCATAGTGTTCAATATACGACTAAAGAGTTAGATTTAGCCAATTTAGTTGCTTCTTTAGCGATACAAGTATTTGATAATCGAATTCATCCTCGAATTAGTCCTGAACATCAATGGTATCAGGTTTATTTAACAGCGAATTATCCCTTAACTCATAATATTAAAAATCCTATTTCTCAATGGTTAGAACGTTTAGGAGTTTGGGGGTTATGTTCCTATGAAAAATTCATTCCTCCTCAAGTTTTTGAGCAAACTCAATCAGCAATAGCCTTATTTTTACGTCATCTTTGGAGTACCGATGGTTCCCTTAAATTGGTTCAAGGAAAATCACCTCGTCCTATGGCTTATTATTCTAGCAGTAGCTTAAGATTAGCTCAGGATGTACAATCGCTTTTACTAAGAGTAGAAATTAATGGAAAGCTATCGAAACACTCACAAACAGGAAAAGGACGAGATCAATACCATGTTACAATAACAGGTAAATCAGACTTGAAGAAATTTACTGAGATTATCGGTGCTGTTGGCAGCTATAAAACCCAGTCTTTACAAGAAATAACTACTTATCTTCAAAATCACCAAGCTAATCCTAATAAGGATATCATTCCTAACGATATCTGGCGACTATATGCTGTACCCGCTATGGAACAAAGTGGTTTAACTACACGACAAATGCAAGCTGCACTGGGTAATCAATATTGTGGGACAAGTTTATACAAATCAAACTTAAGTCGAGAAAGAGCCAATAAATTAGGAGACATTCTTGGATGTTCCCAAATACAGCACTTAGCGGATAGTGATATTTACTGGGATGAAGTTATGGCAATTCAAGCGGATGGAGAGACAGAAGTGTATGATTTAACAGTAGATAAACTGCATAACTTTATTGCCAATAATATCATCGTCCATAATAGTATCGAACAGGATGCGGATTTAATTATGATGTTATACCGAGATGAATATTATAACCCCGATAGTCCCGATCGAGGTGTGGCTGAAGTAATTATTACTAAACACCGTAACGGTCCCACCGGCACGATTAAGCTACTTTTTCAACCAGAATTTACTAAGTTTCTTAATCTTAAACAAAGTCGCTCTCATTATTAAAATGCAAGCAAATATTAATTATAAAACTCCCAATTGGCTCTTAATACTTTTGGCAATTATCCTAACTCTCGGTGTGTTTTTTCGTTGGGCAAATATCGATAAAAAAATCTATTGGCATGATGAATCCTACACCACGATTAGAACCACTGGTTATCAAGCAAAGGAAATCGCCGATACTATCTTTCAAAATCGTCTTTTATCTACCACAGAATTAGAAAAATTTCAACAACTGAAACCAGAAAGTAATATTTTTGATACAATAAAATCTCTCGCTAACGAAGACCCTCAACACCCACCTTTATACTTTATTATCTCTCGCTATTGGCAACAAATATTCGGTTTTTCTCCCGTTTCTTCCCGCAGTTTAGCGATTGTTTTTAGTCTTCTATCTCTGCCATTGATTTACTATCTATCCCTAGAACTATTTACATCAAAGTTAACGGCAGTTTTAGCAGTAATTTTATTAGCACTCTCTCCAGTTGATATAATATTTGCTCAAATGTCTCGTCAGTATAGTCTTTTAGTTTTGTTAACAATAATCAGTCAATTAATGCTGTTAAAATGCCTCAAAAAAAGAACTCTTGTTAATTGGTCTTTATACACTCTCTCTAATACGCTCGGACTCTACACCCATCTCTTTTTTATTCTCAACTTATTTGCTCAAGCAGCCTTGATACTTTGGTATCTTGTTATGAAACCAGAGCGAAAAAATAACTTGATATTTTTCCTGTTATCTGGGTTAACAATGATAATTTTCTATATACCCTGGTTACAGGTTTTTTTAACTAACTCTCAAAGGGCCTTTAACTCCACCAGTTGGGCTGCCGTTAACTATCTCGATTGGGGATTTATCAGTAAATTATGGCTCTTAACTTTTACTTCTCCATTTAGCGATAGCGATTTTGGTTTTAATAACATCTTCACCTATATATATAGAGTAATTTTTTTAATCTTAACTATCTCTGCTTTTTATCGAGTTTCTCGCTACAATAACCCCATAGCTTTTACTTTTCTGATTACCTCAACCCTAGGGCCTTTCCTAGCTTTAGTCATTCCCGATCTAATTTTGACCACCACTAGATCAACTGTCACCCGTTATCTAATTGCCTCCTTTCCCACTATCTATATAACTGTGGCTTTTTTCTTGTCACAATTGCTTAACCAAGGTAAATTTTCAGGTAAAATTATCTTGACTTTTTTGTTAACTGCTAGTATAATATCGAACTTTAATAATGCTCTTTCCGAAACCAGTTGGGCAAAAGTTCCTAGTTATTGGAATGGCGAAGTTGCCAGAAAAATTAATGCTGTACCCAATGCCATTATTATCAGCGACGAAGGTAATGACTGGACTAACTTAGGTGATTTGCTTTCCCTTAATTATCGTCTTAATGCTGATGTACAATACTTCCTGACTACCACTAACCCCGATACCGATAAGTTAAAAGAAGTCCTAGAAATTCCCCGGGTCAACTTATTTCTTTTTCGTCCTTCCAATCGGTTATTACTGGCCCTAGATCAATTCGATATTCGTCTTGATTATTTCTATCCCTATGGTCAATTGTGGCGAGGGAAGAAATAGGTAAATATATATTTTGGGTCAATCTAGCCTCAAAGAGTTGAGCAAAGCTGGTATTATAACCAGTTAAAACCGTTAATCTTCACCTTAAAGAAATGACTTTTCTAATTCCGACTAGCGTTTGGCGGCAAATTCTTAAAAAGCTCCCTATACTACTATTCTTAGCATCTTTTCTCATAGTCCTACTATTAGGCTATTTTTCTGCCGCTTTCTCTCAAAGTCGAGATCCTGATATCCGCGGTGTTTGGATTACCACCAACGATACTGCGATGCTGATGGACAGGGATAAACGACAACAGGCGATCGAGCAATTAGTTAATCTTAATTTTAATGCTATCTATCCCGTGGTCTGGAATTCCGGTTATGCTCTCTATCCTAGTGCAATCGCCCAACGGGAAGGAATACAGCCTTTTGTGCCTACGGGAGCGCAGGGACAAGATATCTTGGCAGAATTGGTGGAACAAACCCGTGGCAGGGGATTATTGGTCATTCCTTGGTTTGAATTTGGATTTATGGCTCCTCCCACCTCAGAATTAGCCTTAAAACATCAGGACTGGTTAACCCAAAAACGCGACGGAGGGACCACTTGGGTGGGGGCAGCCGGTGAGGTGGTGTGGTTGAATCCTTTCCGTCCCGAGGTGCAGAATTTTCTGCGGGAATTAGTCTTGGAAGTGGTGGGACAATACGATATTAACGGCATCCAATTCGACGATCATCTGAGTTTACCCAACGAATTCGGCTATGATCCCTATACTATCGCCCTTTATCAACAGGAAACGGAAAAAACACCTCCGGCTAACCCCCGGGATCCCGAATGGACAAAATGGCGGGCCGATAAAATCACTGCTTTTCTGGCTAATCTCAAAGAATCAATTGAGGCAATTAAACCGAATATACTGCTTTCGATCGCCCCTAATCCCTACGAATTCGCCTATAATGGTCATTTACAGGATTGGCTCGGTTGGGTGCGGCAAGGATTAGTCGATGAGTTAATCGTACAGGTTTATCGTCCGGATCTGCCCAGTTTTCTCAAACAAATAGAGCGTCCCGAAATTCAGGAAACCCAGCAAACTATCCCCACCGGTGTGGGGGTTTTAACCGGTTTACGCAATCGACCGATTGCCCTACCCTTGATTGAAGAAAAGGTATTGGCTGCTCGTCAACGGGGTTTAGGGGTGATTTTCTTCTTTTATGAAAGTCTCTGGCAGCAAGCTTTGGAACCCCCAGAAACCAGAAAAGCGGCAATTCAAGCGATGTTTTCCCAACCCATCACTCCCCGTCTTCCCGTGCTGGAAAATATCCCCTTAGTTAGTACACCTGAACCTGTTTACCAGCCAAGACTAACTCCCACACCTCCCCCCTTAGCGCCGGACGGGATCGAAATTCCTGTAATTCCCCCTCCGGGTAGTTAATAGCAATTTTTGCTCAGAGAAATTACAGATCAAATCATCGAATTTAAGTCCCCCTTTTCCCTTTTTTTAAGAGGGATGGAGATGCTGGGGGGATGAAAATTTTTTGGTCAGATTTTGGATAACTGGTAGGCTATTGACGATATTTCGTTTGTTAAGTTAGACTTACTCATTCTCTGCTAAATAGATATGATTGGTTAAAATTTCTCCAGATTTCTGCACGGAGTTGATAACTTCTTTAAAGTTACGAAAATAAACACCATATTCACTGGTTCCATAATCAATAATTTTATCACCCGTGAAAAAGTAAACTCCTAAGTCTTCTTTAGCAATTGAAATTTCTGGATTTAAATTTTTTAATTGATTATCTTCAATAATTTTTGTGACATCAACATCATAACTTTTTAAGGTATGAAGATAAACATAATTGTTGAGAATATCGGTTAAAATCGGGCTATGGGTGGTGATCAAAACCCGATTATCATGCTCGGTGACAAATTGAACTAAAATATCCATTAAGCGAATTTGATTTTCGGGATGCAAATTAACTTCTGGTTCATCTATCATCAAAAAATTGTTTTTTTCCTTGGCCCAATATTTCAGGTAAAGATACAAGATAGTCAACTGATTGACTGAAGATGAAGCTAGATACATGGGTAAATCTTTGCTTTCATCGAATTTAAAAGAAAATTGAATAGGTGCGATCGATTCTAGACTAGAAATGGTGATTTCTCCTCCCATTAATCCGATCATTTTTTCAATCAGAGAATTATAAACTGAATTAATTTTTTTCTTGGTATTGAGAGAATAAAGCGACTCAATCACTTTATTCATTGGTTCTGTATAAGACCTTTTGGGTAATTGTTCCCGAAGACGTTTTAATTTATCTTCATTACTGTCACTATCATCATCAATATTTTCTATTAATTCTAAAAATAGACGGTTAGACTCACTTCTTTTATTTCTCTCTATCTCATAAATGTACTGGTAGAAAACAGGAAAAAAGCTACGACTAGCGGGGATAAAAAAAGTATCTTCTGTCTGAGACAAAAGCACTGTTATTACTGACGAAATAATTACTGATTGCTTGGATGGTTTAGCTCTCTCAAAAAAGTCTCTGGGTATTTGATCAAATACTTTCTCAGGGATATTATTCTCTTTTATATTTATTGTTAGGCTACCTTTGCCCTTGCTAATCTGTAAATACTCCAGATCATTGTCAACAACAAAGGTTAATCTGAAGCTTTTATCTTTAAATTCTTTAATATCCGCTTGAAAAATTAATTTATTGGAACTAATAATCGTTTCTTTAATACTGGCATCAAGATTATAAGTATTAACAACTTCTTTTTCAATAAATCGGCTAAATTTATTGAGAATCTCATCGATTAATTCTTGATTGATAGTAATTTTTTTAATAGGTTTTTCCGAGTCAATTACTAAAGAATCAATTTGGTTATTTTCGGAAAACTTTCTAATATTGTCATGATTAAAAATTGTCCATAAAAGCTGAGAAACTAGGGTTTTGCCACTATTATTGTAGCCAATAAAAGTATAAAACTTCTTAGTTAAATCTATAGCTTGATTATTATTTCTAATTGATCCCAAATTCTTGATCAGTAGTTCCATATTATTTTTACCAATCACACCGAGAGGATAACTAATTTTTTAAAGGTGGACAAAATGCCCACCTTAGCAACTATTGTAAACTGCTAGTTAACTGACTTTTAGCCTTAGCTAAAGCTTCGCTTAACTTACTAGCATCCCGTCCCCCAGCTTGAGCTAAATTGGGACGACCACCACCACCACCAGCGCAGATTTTAGCGATCGCACCGATAAATTTACCCGCTTGTAAACCCCGATCTTTAATCACCCGGGGACTAAAAGCGGCCACTAAACTCACTTTATCAGCTGCGGGAGTCGAGGCCAAAATCACCGCCCCTTCCCCTAATTTTTGCTGTAGTCTTTCGGCTGCGGCCATCAAAGCATTAGCATCAATATCGCCCAAAGAAGCGACTAATAGCTTAAATTCGCCGATAGATTCAGCTTGAGATAGCAAAGCATCCGATTTATTTAGTGCTAACTCCTGTTTAATCGCTTCTAACTGCTTTTGTGTGCCTTTTAACTCCGATTGTAGGGCCGTAATGCGATCAGGAATTTCCAGAGGTTTGACCTTAAAGCGATCGCACAAATCCCGCACCACCTGATCCCGTTCATTCAGGTATGCTAACACGGCAGGGCCAGCCACCGCTTCGATGCGACGAATTCCCGCGGCGATTCCCGTCTCGGAGATGATTTTAAATAAACCGATCTCGGCGGTATTTTTAACGTGAGTTCCCCCGCATAATTCCATAGAAACGCTAGGAATATCGATAACTCGCACTTCTGAGCCGTATTTCTCGCCAAACATGGCAATAGCTCCCTTTTGCTTCGCTTCTTCCAATCCCATCACCGCTATCTCGGTGTCATGCGCTTCGGCAATCCAAGTGTTAATCTGTTCTTCCACCTGTTGCAATTCAGCGCTAGTCAGGGGACGAGGACAGTTAAAATCAAAACGGAGGCGATCGAAATTGACCAGGGAACCTGCTTGGGAAATCCCCCCATCGACGAGCTTTTTCAAGGCCGATTGTAGCAGATGGGTGGCGGTATGATTAGCTTGGGCGCGACGACGACAGGAACGGTCAATCTGTGCATTAATTGTATCGCCGGTGGTGACAATTCCCCGCTCAATCCGACCAAAATGGATAAAAATCCCCGATTCTTTCTGCACATCCTCCACGCGGATAACCAGATTATCGCCGGTTAAATAACCCTTGTCACCGATTTGTCCACCCGATTCGGCATAAAAAGGGGTTTGATCGAGAACTACCTGCACCTCAGTGCCTGCTGCGGCCGATTCCACCGTTTTACCAGCGACTAAAACCGCCCTTACTGTTGCGGTTGCTTGTAAATCCGTATAACCGAGAAATTCCGTCGGGTGAATATGTTCTGCCAGCTTATCTAAACTACCCTGTACCGTCAAATCTATGGTTTCGTGGGCGGCTTTCGATCTTTGCTGCTGTTTTTTCATTTCCTGCTCGAAACCCGTCGTATCGACGCTTAAACCCTGCTCCTCAGCGATTTCTTGAGTGAGTTCCAGGGGGAAGCCATAGGTATCATAAAGGGTAAAGGCATCGACTCCCGAAATCTGGCTTTTTTCTTTTTCTAGAATCGATTCGAGCAGTTTCTCGCCTCTTTCTAGGGTTTCTAAAAATCTCGCTTCCTCTCGCTCTAATTCTGCCTTGATCACCGTTTCTCGTTCCCGAACATTGCCATAGACGGACTCGGAAAGAGCGATCGCAACTTCCGCCACTTTGGTGATAAATTGACCTTCAATACCGATCAAACGCCCGTGTCGTACTACTCTCCGAATCAGACGACGCAGGACGTAACCTCTGTCAGTATTCGATGCTGAGATACCATCCGCTATCATGTGTACTACCGAACGCACATGATCGCCGATGACTTTTAGGGAAACTTTCGTTTTTTCGTCCGCTTTCTGGTAGTCTATCGCTGCTAACCGGGCCGCTTCGGCGACAATCGGGAAAATTAGGTCAGTTTCGTAGTTATTGGCGACTTTTTGCAGGATTTGCGCCATCCGTTCCAAACCCATCCCCGTATCGATATTTTTATTGGCCAGGGGTGTCAGATTGCCATCCGCGTCGCGGTTATACTGCATAAAGACGAGGTTATAAAACTCGATAAAACGGCTATCATCCTCTAAATCGATGGTTTTATCCCCTAATTCCGGGTGAAAATCGTAGTAAATTTCCGAACAGGGACCACAGGGACCCGTGGGACCCGATACCCAAAAGTTATCCGCTTCGCCCATTTTTTGGATACGATGGGCAGGAATACCGATTTTATCGCGCCAGATAGCGAAAGCTTCCTCATCCTCTTTAAAGACACTAACGACTAATCTTTCGGGGGGAAGGTTAAAAACTTCTGTGGACAATTCCCAGGCCCAGGCGATCGCTTGTTCTTTGAAATAATCACCAAAGCTAAAATTGCCCAACATCTCAAAAAAAGTATGATGTCTAGCAGTCCGGCCGACATTTTCGATATCGTTGGTACGAATACATTTTTGGGAAGTGGTAGCGCGGGGAAATTCTGGGGTCTTTTGCCCTAAGAAAATCGGCTTAAAAGGGAGCATTCCCGCAATAGTCAGCAAAACTGTGGGGTCTTCTGGTACTAGAGAGGCACTAGGGAGAATTTTATGGTTTCTGGCCGCAAAAAAGTCTAAAAATCGCTGGCGAATCTCGCTTCCGCTTAGGTGGTTACTCATAGAAGATGTCAGTTAGTCAGAAAATGCCTATTTTATCCATTGTGGCATTTTTGCGTTTTAACTCTCCACCTTTACTCTCGCGCCGCTTGTCGGACCTGCTCTAAGTCTAAATCCAAAGCTTGAGCGATTTGTTCCACACTTAAACCCAAAGCCAGCAAACGGGGAATAGATTCCAGTTTTCCTTCTAGTTTTCCTTCTAGTTTTCCTTCCAGTTTTCCTTCCAGTCGTCCTTCCCGTTTAGTTGCTTCCTTCCATTCCTGATAGGTTTGAGATAAAGTCATAAACACCTCTCTATCCTCAGTTTCCAGGATGTTATTTATTTCCATACTAACCCGCCAACTAATTAATAATTCTAGGACATTTTCCCGGAAAGCATTACCTTGAGGTAATTCTAACAATTCTCCCACCGCTTGGTCTTGAGTTTTTCCCCGTCCTAATAATCTTAACCAAAGAGTCTCAGCAGTCACAGGCAATTGATTAATAGCGATAATTGCCGTGCGATAAAGCGCGGGAAGAAAATAGACTCCTTCTGGCCAATCTGGGTCTATTTTTGCCCCAAATCCTTCTAA
>SFCA01000182.1:0-23862 GCA_007095475.1 Microcystis aeruginosa Ma_QC_C_20070703_M131
ATTTGGCTAGTTTTGTCGAATTATCGCTCGGCAACCTTCAGAGTTTTTCTTAATTTTTAAAAACACAACTCTCAACCTCTAAATTAGGTTCTCAATTCAGTTTGTGAGAAATGCGGGTTCTAGAGTGCGTTACTTAACGCGCCTTTTTTCTGGTCTATTCTCCCAATCACAATTCCAAAAACTTGGATAACGACAGTAACAACAATTTGCAACTATAGCGTTTACATTGGAGTCGTGGAACGATATGAGGGCCCAATACAGGGGTCTTTCCACGTTTCAGTTGAAAACACTATTAATTGAAATGTTAGAATCAAATCACTCTCTTTAGGCTTTACTATGGGTGCGATTGAAACCACTGGTATCCTCAACACCCAAGGGCAAATTCAACTTGATCATCCTATTCCCCAAGAAAAAGATCGGTTTGTGCGCGTCATTCTTTTGATGTCGGAGGATGAACTGAAGGAAAAAAACTGGCTAGATAGCGTTTCCCATAACCCTAGCTTTGCTTTTCTGCATGATCCCGAAGAAGATATTTATGCCCTTAACGATGGACAACCGGTAAGCAATGAAGGGTAAAATCGTTTTAATTCAATTTCCCTCCGACGATTTATTTTCCAGTAAAGTTCGCCCGGCTTATTGCCTAACCAATCAAATTGGAGGCTATCAACACATTATCTTTGCCCTAATTACCAGTCTTAATTGTAGATATTTTGTCCGATATTCTACGTTCCTAAAAAAATATGATCACTGATTCCTTATTGCGGCAAGAGGAGAGATTAGATCATCGGCAAGCTTTTGAGCAAGCCAGAATTACAGAGTCAATCTTTTGAAATTAGCTGATAGAATTAAAGAGAAAACGAAGCAAACAGCAACTTATGCTAAAAACCGGGCAACAGTTTCTGATGCCTTCAACCAGTCATCTTCGCTTATCAAACCACAAACAAGCAAAATTATCTGTATATTTAATCACTCAATCAGAAGCTTTTACCTTTGAAATAGCAGTTTTCAAATAGGAAACTACCTCATTAATTGCTACTTCTGACGCTTTTTTACTGGCTCTTTCGACTAATTCCACCTTACCCGATTTGAGAGATTTACCCGTGACAATGCGATAGGGAATCCCAATTAAATCCGCATCTTTGAACTTAACTCCCGCACGTTCATCCCGGTCATCTAAAAGGGTTTCAATACCCGCTTGATTTAACTCATTGTATAAACTTTCGGCGGTTTTTACCTGCTCGGCATCGGCTAAATTAGGAATAACCACAATCGCTTGATAGGGGGCAATAGCTACCGGCCAAATAATGCCATCTTTATCGTAGGATTGTTCTACGGCTGCCTGTGCTAAACGGGATACTCCTATGCCATAACAACCCATACAAATGGGGGTAGATTCTCCCGCTTCATTAGTATAAAAAGCATTCATAGCTTGAGAATATTTATAGCCCAATTGGAAGATATGACCAACTTCAATTCCTCTAGCACTTTGCAAGGTTTGATTAGGATCGTGAATAGCTCGATCGCCTACCCGGGCTTTGCGTAGATCGACGATTAATTCCGGTAAGATAAAATCTTGACCCCAATTGGCTCCCACTACATGAAACCCCGTTTCATTGGCACCGGTGATAAAGTTTTCTAAGTCTGTCACCGTGTTGTCTGCTATGCGTAAAAACTTAGGAGCTATATCGCCGGCTTTTTTGAGTAAATTATCTTCTAAGTCGGGAGCAATATAACCCAAAGGTAAAGGTTTAGTTGCCCATTTCTGTTGAGCGGCAGCATCGGGTATTTTTAAAGCCAAAATTGTTTTAGCATTGTAACGGCTCGCCTGTCTAACTAATTCATTTTGTAGTTTAACTTCATTAACCTCTTGATCGCCCCGAATGCTCACCAAAACTAAAACAGTTATGCCGCTATCATAAACCACTTCGTAGAGAACATTCTTGACGATAGCAGTGGCAGAACAATCGAGAAATTTAGCTAAACTTTCGATCGTGTTGGTGTTAGGAGTCTCTTTTTTAGCAAACTTTTTCAAGGGAGAAGCCACTTTATCTGCCGGCAAAGAAACGGCTTTTTCCACATTAGCCGCATACTTTTCATCGGCGGTAAATAAAACCTCATCTTCTCCAGCATCAGCTAAGACCATAAATTCTTGGGATGCGGAACCGCCAATCGCTCCAGAATCCGCTTCTACTGCCCGAAAAGCTAACCCACAACGGCGGAAAATATTGCGGTAAGCTATATCCATCGCTTGATAGGTTTTCTTTAAACATTCCTCGTCAAGATTGAAAGAATAGGCATCCTTCATAATAAATTCTCGTCCCCGCATTAAACCAAAACGAGGGCGAATTTCATCGCGAAATTTAGTTTGAATCTGATATAAATTAACTGGTAATTGTCGATAGGAACGAATTAAATCACGAGCGACGGCAGTAATTACTTCTTCGTGAGTCGGTCCTAATCCTAACTCCCGGTTTTGCCTGTCCGTCAGGGCAAACATAATCCCTTCTGCTTTTGTGTAGGTGTCCCAACGGCCTGATTCTTGCCAGAGTTCCGCCGGTTGCAGTTGGGGAAGTAAACATTCTTGGGCGCCGGCTTTATTCATTTCTTCCCGGACTATCTGGGAGACTTTCTGTAAAACCCGCCACATCAGGGGTAAATAGGCGTAAATACCGCTGCCGATGCGACGAATGTAACCGGCACGGACTAAGCATTTATGACTAGGGATTTCCGCTTCGGCCGGGTCTTCCCGGAGGGTGACAAAAAGCTGTTGAGAGAGTCGCATCCTATCGATATCCTTTTGAACAGAAGACTTTCTATTATCTCATCAAAGGAGAGGGACTGCAATTATCAATTACTTGTGTTGACAAACAATAACAGCGATCAGTTTACCGATTCTCAGGTATTTCCCCTCACAACTTGAGACTGGTTGGAGAAGCATTGAACCTTAGTTGCAACTGCCTAACTCCCTTGTTCTCTACTCTAGGAAATATGAGCGTTCAGGTTGATCGCTGTTATCGCCGTTATCGAGACAGAATGTAACTTTAACAGGGTTTACTCCTTTGTGAACTTGACCTTATAACCTTGCCAGTTGATCTGTCAGGGAAGCTTTTTTCTTTAGCTTCAATTATTAATATAACATCGGAGCGGAGCTAGAAGTCTTTCTCTTAATCAAAGTTTACATTGCCAGGATCAAGGAAAAGCCTCGATGTTTTGACGCTTAACCCATCATAATTAGGGTTGGCTGCAAGAAGCTGTAACCTTGATCAAAAAAGGCTTTTAGCTGAATTGAGAGTCGCTTGGGTGCAAGGAAATCTGCTAAAATCCCTCAAACCCCCAACCTCACCAAAAAACTTCGAGCTTCCCTTTGAGGGAAAATTATCTCCAGATAATCGTTGGTTACTCATAACCAATCTCATCCCTTGGTCAGAATTTGAAGAGGAATATGCGAAAAACTTCTCCGCAGAAATGAGCGCACTGGTCAAATCCTTTCCAATAGCTTTGGGAGCGTTAATCATTAAAGATTTGTCCTTTGTTCAGAGGTCGAGTCCCCTGCGCTCTAGTTCCTTTGAGCGAGCGAGCGTCGGTTCTGGTCAAAGCTAGATTTGAACCAGCTTCATCGAGCGAGATCAGCTTTTTCTCGTCTAAGTCCCGAATTTTATCCTTTGTATTCTTGTCTAAGTTTTTGTACTCTTTCTGTCTCTTTTTTTGGCTTTTGGCGGGTGTAGAGTTTTTTTTGCGGGTCATTCTCAAGCGTTTGGCTATTCTTGCCACTGTCGCCACACTTAACAATATACCAGTTCTTTCTAGGAATAGTTCCGATAGTTCGGCTAGAGTTGCGTCATTATTTTCCTCGATTAACTCACCCAGGGTACTCATCTGTTCTGGCGTGAGTTTTAAATGACGTCCACATCGATAAGTCTTCGGTCGAATATCTCCCGTTTCTCGAGATTGCTTCAAAAGCTTTTGTACGAAACTTAAGGTTACGCAGAATCTCTTCGCTAATTGTCTTTGAGAGATGGGCTCGTTATAATAACAGTCTAGGATTTTCTGACGGAACTCTACTGGATAGGATTTCATTTTTTGGCAATTTAGCTATCGATAACATTATACTTCATGTTTGTGAGAAAGGCTGTCAGGGTGTTTTAGTTTAGCCTACCGATGGGCAGGTATTTTAAATACTCGTCACTTCTCACTTGCTGGCAATAGGTCTCGGTAGAGAGGGCAGTATTCATCTACTATTGTGATGGTTTTTTGGTCGAGACGTGGCCGAAAGTCGAGGAAGGATTAGTCTGTACTTCATCTTTACGAGAAAGGCTGTAATTTTGTCCAACTACCTAACGTTTGCGTTTGAGTAATTTAGAAATGCGTCGATTGTACCGCAACCAACGCCAAATTTTAATGACTAATTCCTCCACCCATAAAATAATCGCATCCAATCCCTCTAAAATCCGTTCTAAGGGGTGTTTAACGTAGCCGACGGGGGTTGACTCGGTTTCTAGCCATTCTTCGTTAATTGGTTGAATTATCTCCTTAGCATAGCGGGGATCTAATTGGGTGGCGGGGGGGGATTCTCCAGGAGTAATTTGGGCAGCGGCCGGGGGGATTTTTGGTAAAGATTTATTTGGTTTTTCTTGACTAAAAGTTTTTTTTGTGATACTAGGCTCGGATGTGATTTCTAGGGACTGGCGAAGGGAATTAGCGGGGTTAAGGCGGGGTTTTTCGGAGTCTTGGGGAGAAATAGCCAATATATCGGCGGATTCTAGCCAAGGTTGCTCGCTGACGGCGGAAAATGTCAGGGATTGGCGAGAGGAAAAGAAGTGATCGATCGCCGCTTGGATGAGTTTGCCGAGCGTGAAGGGATCCGCTTGGGTTTGTTTTTCTAGCCAATCTTGGAGACGTTGCTTGAAGGTGATCAGCAGAGAATTAGGAAGACTTAGGGGATATTTTGCCGATAAAGCGGGTGAATCAGCACTATATTCGCAATTATTCTTCTCTTTTGCCCAGAAATGCTCGATCGCCGCATAAATTAACCAATAAAGTCGCCAGAGATAGGAGGAATTTTTCTCGAGAGTCGGGGACTGGTTAACGAGATCGGAAGGGGGGTTAGAGGTGTGGCTCAAACTGCCTGGGATTGCGGGGGAGATAGCCAGAAATTTAGTCTCGAAAATCGCTAATTTTTCGTCAATGACTTCTAAAATCGCTTGGGAATTTAAATTAGGCAGTGGTAAGGAGGGTGGTGTCGAGGTTTTGACAAGATGGGATTCTTGGAACAGATTTATAGCGATCGCTATCTGTCCCTGTTGTTCCCAGCGTAGTAGGTTCCAAAACCAACGGATCGGAGGCAAGACAGGATTTTTGTCGGTAAAATTTGGTAATAAAGGCGGATATTGAGGATTTAATCGCTTAATTCTCCGTTTTTCGAGGGCGTAATTAGCCAGTGCCGTCCTAATTTGTTTTTCTATTTGTCTTTGGGTTTGATTATCGGTGATTTTAACGGTCTGGTGATCGTTAGTGACGAAAACTAAAGCTTGATCCTCCAGATCAGCTGCTATGCCAATAAATGCCGTTTCTTGGTCGGATAAGCTCTGGAGAAATTCCGCAATCGCATCCGTCCCCTCCTTGCCGGGGGGTGATAATTGTTTCTGGAGACTGTTCCCCAATTGATTAGCTGTCACCCGCAGCGATTGTATCAGTAAATAGACGGGATAGATGGCTATTTGCAGGGCAAGAGCGATCGCATTTTGACCGCGACGGGAAGCGCGGCCGAGGTTATCTTTCAGACGGATCAAGCGACGGTTGATCAGGTTGAACAGTCGGCTTTTATAGGGATCGGCAGCCATGGATTTTGGGCGATAACATCTTCAATTACACTATCCTATTGTGCAAGGGCGGGATAAAAAAATTTTTTGCCAAAACCCTTGACTCCCAGAAAGATTATTGTTATATTTAAAAAGGTCTGAAATCCACGCCCCCATCGTCTAGTGGCCTAGGACACCTCCCTTTCACGGAGGCGACAGGGATTCGAATTCCCTTGGGGGTATGAAAAGAAGGTCAGAGGTGTCAAGCTTCTGACCTTTCGGTTTTTTTCTCCCGTTGATGGCTTTTTGGTAAGGTGACGGTGAAAATTGTTCCTCGATCGATCTGACTTTCGACGCTAATTTGTCCATGATGACTGAGGGTAATCGCTAAAGCGATCGCTAATCCTAATCCTGTTCCCCCGGAAGTGGCGGAATTTTGCCGTGCGGGATCGAGACGATAAAAGCGATCAAAAATATGGGACAAAGCAGCCTCGGGAATCCCGATTCCGTTATCTTTGACGCGTACCAGTAACACCGATTGTCGATCGCGTTTACTTTTTTCCAATTCCACTGCTACATTTTTAGGCTCAGATTCGGGCAAAAAAGCGTGTTTCAGGGCATTAGAAATTAAATTTGTGAATAAACGAGCTAATTGATCCCAATCTCCCTGTATAGTAAACATTTCATCGCTGTAGGAAAAATCCTCTTGGTCCGGTTCCACAATCGACAAAGAGAGGCAAATTCCCTGCTTATCGGCGATTAAACGCTGTTCTTCCACCACTTCCATCAATAAAGCATCCAAAGGTACAGCTTGCTCGATCGGTTGGACGATGCCACTATCAGAACGGGCTAAAAAAAGCAGATCATTGACTAAATTGCCCAATCTTTCCGTTAAACGCTCGATCACCTGCAAGCGTTGATCGCCAGTTTGGGGATAAGCGATCGCCATTTGCACGTTAGTTTGGATAGTGGCGATCGGATTGCGTAATTCATGGGAAGCATCGGCGGTAAATTGTTTTAAACTCTGATAGGACTCTTTTACCGGTTGAATGGCTAAACCGGACAAAAACCAACCAATCCAGGCGACACTGGCAATCATCAGGCAAATTCCGACGATTAAATCCCATAATAGCTGTCTAATCGGTTTTGTCACCTCAAACCAAGGATGACTTACTCGCAGATATCCCAAAACATAATGACCGATTTCCACCCTTTCGGTTATTTGTCGCAGCAGACGATTATCGGATAAGCGAATAGTTTCCCCTTGACGGTGGGGATGGAGGGGAATATCTAAGGATTCGGCCAGAGTTGACCAAACTAGATTACCTTGGGGATCGAACCATTCCAAATCTATATGATCGTCTTCCACGGATTTACCCTGACTGGGAAAACTTGCCAGGGGATCGACGCGATAACGTCCTTGGTTCGGGGGAATCGATTCGATCACGAGGGAACGATTTACCACCTCAATGATGTGTTTGAGGGTATCATCAATGCGATCTACTAGGGTATGCCGCACATAAAAATACATTCCCGTAGCGAGAAAAAGCAGTAGTATGGCAGTGACAACAGTGTACCATAAGGCTAAACGGCGGCGAGTGGCTTGGAACACCGATAATCTATGGATTGGCTAGAGATTTTTAGGGCAATGTATCCTATTTTACAGCTTATTTGAGCGATTTAATAGTGGAGAATAAATTATTTTTAGCCATAGGGAAAAACTGACGGTTGCCAAGAATAGCTAGACTTGAACGATCATAGTCCTTAAAAATTGTCGCTAACAAAAGTATTTTTAGATACATTCTTCTCAATAATTGTTTGAGTAGAACTACAACAGCAGCCAAAGTGAATTATATTTAACCCTATGGCAACAAGGCTGACAGGAACGGCTAAAAATATTTTTGAGCTTATTTGAATTAATAACAAGTATAAATGATGAATTTAAATTACTGGTTAATGAAATCGGAACCCGATGTCTATAGTATCGGAGATTTAAAAAAAGATGGTCAAACTATTTGGGAGGGAGTGCGAAATTATCAGGCCCGCAATTTTCTCCGTCAGATGAAACGGGGAGATTTAGCCTTTTTTTATCATTCTAATACGACCCCGCCCGGGATTGTTGGCTTGATGCGCGTAGTGGAAACCGATCTGATCGATCCGACACAATTTGATCGCAATAGTCCCTACTATGATTCTAAATCCTCCCCGGATTGCCCGCGCTGGTGGACGGTTAAAGTTGAGTTCGATCGCCTTTTTCCCCAACTGCTGCCCCTAGGAATTTTAAAACAAAATTTTACCGCCGATGAATTATTATTAGTAAGGACAGGAAATCGTCTGTCAGTGATGCCTGTCAATCAAGCGGTCGCAACAAAAATTCTCGCTTTAGTCCTTCGTCAAGGAGTATAAACTGTGAACCAGAAAGATGCTATTAATTTACTTTCCCTGATTGGGGGATTATTGGCCACTATTGTCATTTTAGCGGCCTTTAATGCCTATGTGATTATCACCCCGGGACAAGCGGGAGTTTTAAGTGTGTTAGGAAAAGCTAAAGACGGGGTTTTATTGGAGGGATTGCACTTTAAACCTCCCTTTGTTTCTAGTGTCGATATCTACGATGTTACGGTGCAAAAATTTGAAGTTCCTGCCCAAAGTTCCACTAAAGATTTACAGGATTTATCTGCTAGTTTTGCGATTAATTTTCGTCTCGATCCGACGCAAGTAGTGGCCATTAGAAGAACCCAAGGCACCCTGCAAAATATTGTCGCTAAAATTATCGCCCCTCAAACCCAAGAATCCTTTAAAATTGCCGCCGCTAAAAGAACAGTAGAGGAGGCAATTACTCGACGCAGTGAGTTAAAAGAAGACTTTGATAATGCCCTATCGACTCGGTTAGAAAAGTATGGTATTCTAGTCTTAGATACCAGTGTGGTAGATTTGAATTTTTCCCCGGAATTCGCTCGGGCTGTCGAAGATAAACAAATCGCAGAACAACGCGCCCAAAGAGCCGTTTATATCACCCAAGAAGCGGAACAACAGGCCCAAGCAGAAATTAATCGCGCTAAAGGGAAAGCTGAGGCACAAAGACTATTAGCAGAAACTTTAAAAGAACAGGGAGGAGGATTGGTTTTACAGAAAGAAGCGATCGAAGCTTGGCGCGAAGGTGGGGCGCAAATGCCCCGGGTTTTAGTCATGGATGGATCGGGAAAAAATAGCGTACCATTTTTATTTAATTATAGTGATTCTTTTCTGGAAAATACCCCCTAAATTCAGGTCTATTTTGCTGACTTATTTTCTCAAGATACAGCCCTTCCCATCAAGAGGAAGTGTAACCTAATTTGGTATCGACGACCAGCGACCGGCTCCCCAAAACCGAAACTTTGTACCTCACCATTAAGATAACTGTTATAAGTTATGTTGAGAAATGTGTAGAGTTGGAGCCGACCCTTGACTGGAACCCAAGCTCTCGTGATAACTTGTAGAGGAGTTATTGACAAGACACCATCAGCTAGACGACCCTTCCAGTTTCTCCATGTTTCATCCTAACCAATCGGAAACCCGTGAAGATATCCGCGAGTATGTAGCTCAACTACAACTTCACATGGCTTTACAAGCTCGTAATCTCCTGCCTAATCTGACTAATACTAGAGATAGTCGCGAGAAATTGCTGCAGGATACCCAAGCAACTATCGAAAAAATCGTTTCCCGTCATTTCTAGTTGACCGATTTTAGGCTTCCATAGTCACTTGAGCTACAGGACAGGCAATACAAGTGCCACGATTGCCACTGCGGCAGCCGTCACTAATCTCGATGGCCTTCGCTTCTGCAAGCTTAAGAATTGTCTTCTGTCTCCCATCGGTAGGCATTCCCTTGGCCGTGGCAGCAAAGATAAATAGTTTGATTTTCGGCATTTTTTTGATCGAATAGATAAGGCTGGCCGAATAAATCTGAAAACCTTGTTTGAGACTCAAAATTTTCGATGAAAACTGAAAAGCCGCCAACCCCTGACTAATCAAGGATTACTTAGGATACTGATGCGGACTTTTTCGCCATTTTGCAAAGGTTTACTACTATTAACGACGAAACGCTCCCCCGGTTCAAGTCCGGTGATAATTTCTACCTGACCGTCGAGCGCTTGACCGAGACGAACGGGACGTTTTTCCACTTGCGAGTTGGACTCGGAAAGGACGAAAATGGCTGGGGATTCCCCCTGACCGACAATTGCCGTTTCAGGAACAATCACCTGAGGGGCAGAATTATTCTTAAACCGCACCCGGGCCAATAATCCCCCTTTAATTAAACCATCCCCATTGGGTAGAGTAATCTCCACGGGAATCCGCCTGGTCGTGCCTTGGCTGAGGGGAAAAATCCTCGTGATGCGACCGGAAAAATTTCTATCACCGAAAGCATCAAGGCTGACATTAACCGTTTGTCCTAAATTAATCGTTTTTAAATCCAATTCCGATAATAACACCACCACCTTGACCTGTTGAAAATCGCCAATTTTGAGGACTTCATCGCCGATACTGACTAAATCCCCTGGCTCTTTCAGTTTTTCGATAACTATCCCCGTCGCCGGTGATTTAAGAATAGCGTAGGCCTGACGTTGTTGTTCCTGAGCGATGACCGATGTTTGGGCGGCAATTCTGCCGATAATTGCCGCCACTACCTGCTCCTCGACTTTAATTCTTGCTCTTGCGCTACTAACGGCTTTTAAAGCCACTGCCGCCGCAGTTTGGGCTGTTTCGCCCTGTTGTAGGGGAATCGCCCCTTCTAGGGCTAATTTTTGCAGGCGCTCGGCATCATTTTTAGCCTGTTGGTATTGTAGTTGTAGGCGCTGCACTTCAATTTCAGCGTTACTGACTTCAATTCTCGCCCGGGCTAATTCCGCTTCTAGGGCCGACAGGGCGGCTTTTTCTTGCCGGACAACGGTGGCAAGGAGACGATCATCAATATGGGCGAGGATTTGCCCATATTGCACCTCATCTCCCACATCAACGAGGAGATTGAGTAACTGCCCAGGGGCTTGCGATCGCAGAGAAACAACTTTTAAAGGTCGGGTAGTTCCCGTGTAATCGAGATTGCCTCCGCTGGTTGCCGGTTTAGCCGTGGTGACGTTGACGGTAGTACTACGGGGCGCCGGTGGCGGTGGTTGGGTTTCGGTTCGGGGAGAACAACTGGCACTGAAGGATAAGATAACCAGAGCGGAAAGGATAATCGGAGTCGATCCCATGGCGATAGTCCTAGTAGAAAGCCGCTTTTGAGTCGATGGTCGCCTATTCTTCGTCCCAAGCTTCTACCGCTACCACTTCGCTGAGAGGGTCTTGCATGGAGAAACCGAAATCGAGCAACTCTTGCTTCCAGTACGTCCACTCATCTCCGTATAAAAGAGCGAGTTTCCAGATACTATCGCCAGGTTTGACTACTTTTGCATCTATCCACTTGCTAACCTTGCGTTGAAACTTCACCATCGGGTGAGCTACAGCTTGTTTGGTCATAAATTCAATTGCTATGAAAACTCCGGATTTTGCGCTTCCCGACTAAACTAACTCAAGACTAAAACTTTTGCCCTTACAAAGGAGCGAGAAGCGCATTTACTAATTTACTTGTACACCGGATCTCTGGTTTTAGGCAAGTCTTTTTGAGCAAAAGTACGGTAATTACTACTATAGATTAGTGTAACCGGAGGCCACAATCATGGAACCGATGCCTTGATCGGTGAAAATTTCCAGTAAAAGGGCGTGGGGAAGACGACCATCGATAATATGAGCAGCTTGAACTCCCTGAGCCAGCGATCGCACACAGCAGCTAACTTTGGGAATCATCCCGCCGACAACGATGCCTTTTTGAATCAACTCCCGGGCCTGTTGGATATCCAATTTAGCCAATAAAGTGGAAGTATCCTGATAATTCTCTAAAATTCCGGCTGTATCGGTCATCAAAATCAGTTTAGCCGCCCCTAAAGCCGCCGCTATTTCTCCGGCTACCGTATCGGCATTGATATTATGAGCTTGGCCGGTTTCATCGGCGGCCACACTGGAAATCACGGGAATATAGCCACTATTGACCAAGGATTCGACGACGCTAGTATCGACACTGCTCACTTCTCCCACAAAACCAATGCCCTCTTTACCCACGGGACGAGCAGTGATCAGATTACCATCCTTACCGCATAATCCTACCGCTTTACCGCCGGCTTGATTGATCAGGGCAACAATTTCTTTATTGACGCGTCCCACTAGCACCATTTCTACCACATCCATGGTGGCGGCATTGGTGACGCGTAAACCGTCTTTAAATTGGGGTTCAATGCCCAATTTATCCAGCCAACTATTGATTTCTGGACCGCCGCCGTGGACAATCACGGGACGAACCCCCACACAGGAGAGAAAAACGATATCTCGCATGACCGTGTCTTTGATATCGCTGTTATTCATGGCCGCACCACCGTATTTAACCACTACGGTACGACCGCGAAATTCCTGTATATAGGGTAGGGCCTCGCTGAGGATTTTCACCCGTTGGGCATCGTTTTCCTGGATATTATTATTATTCATGGGTTTTTTTACTTGTCTGATTCAGTGACCAGTTTAGCGGTTTCGGGTTTGACAAAAACTGTTCACCTTGAACGGATTTCTAGAAAGTCTTAGAGTTGCCGAATTTTTCCACGCAACGGACAAAAATCTCGACTCCCATGGCTAACACCGATTCATCAAAATCAAAGCGGGGATGATGGTGGGGATAGGCTAATCCTAATTCGGGATTGGCGGACCCCAAGAAGAAATAACAGCCGGGGACTTCCTGTAAAAAGAAGGACATATCTTCCCCTCCCATGGTTTGACATTCGGGAACGATTCCAGCCGGGGTTTCCACCACTTGTGCGGCGATGGAGCGCACTAATTCCGCCATCTGATCATGATTGATTACCGGGGGATACAATTGCCAGTAATCGAATTGATAACTAGCCCCCTGACTTTGACAGATACCCGCGATAATTTCTTCCATCCGTTGTCGGAAATAGCCCCCTAACTGGGGATTGAAATAGCGCACTGTCCCACTGAGATTAGCACTATCGGCGATCACGTTTCTAGCGCTTCCCGCTGCTAATTTGCCCACAGTCACCACGGCGGCATCGAGGGGGTTAAGGTTGCGGGCGACGATAGTTTGCAAGGCGTTGACGATTTGGGCCGCCACCATTAGTGAATCGACGGTTTGATGGGGAATTGCCCCATGGCCGCCCCGGCCTTGAATCTGGAGATCGAAACATTCCACCGCCGCCATTAAGGGACCATTTTTCACGCCCACTGTCCCTAAAGGCAGATTATTCCAGAGGTGTAGCCCGATAATTCCCTCCACGTCGGGATTTTTCAGCACTCCCGCTTCGATCATCGGTTTCGCCCCCCCCGGCCCCTCTTCGGCGGGTTGGAAAATAATTTTTACGATCCCCTTGACATCGTGACGGTTTTGTGCTAGGTAAACTGCTGTACCCAGGGCGATCGCTGTGTGACCATCGTGACCACAGGCGTGCATTTGGCCGGGATGTTGGGAACGATAGGGGACTTGGTTGGCTTCGGCGATCGGTAGTGCATCCATATCGGCCCGCAGGGCTAAAACTGGCCCCGGTTGACTGCCTTCGATGGTGGCGACAATTCCGGTGCCAGCGATGCCGGTTTGATGGTCAATTCCGTATTTAGTCAGGGTTTGACTGATTAAGGAGGCGGTGAGATGTTCTTGAAAGCCTAGTTCTGGTTTTTGGTGTATTTGTCGACGCCAGTGGACTAATTGCGGCTGCAGGCAACGAATAGCAAGGCGAATTTGAGCGCAATTTAAGCTATTGGGAACGGGAAAGGAGGAAATCATCAGGTTCGGACGGCTAGTTTTTTTGATCACTGGTTTCTAGTTTAACGTCAGGAGTCAGGCTTCGCCGAAGTCTCACCGTCGAAGCCGGAGCTTACGGCCGAGGCCCACACCCCTCTCCCTTCTCCTCTAACCCCCAAAAGCAGGTTAAAATAAAAGCAAGCCAGAAGCTTGCGAGCGGCTTCTGACTTGGGTAATTTTAACGACGACGGGTTCTTTGTCGCCTCCGGGCTACTGCCTTACGCTTTCTCTTTTCTTGAGGGGTTTCAAAAAATTGATGCTTTTTGATATCCGCATAAATTCCCGCTTTCGCTACCTGTCGCTTAAAACGACGCAGGGCCGATTCGATCGCCTCGTTCTGACCAACTACCACTTGGGTCATTAACCTAATTCACCTCCTGTAACTGCTCTCTGCCTAAAAAATGCCAACTTCTCATTGTAGCACAATCTAGGGTAAAAAGCGATCCAAGGCAGCCTTTAATTCTTCGATTTCTGTCTCGATACTACCTTCCTGGGCGGCCCGGGCAATACATTCGCTCAGATGTTCGTCGAGAATAATTCTGGCGACGCGATCAATCGCCCCGCGAATAGCGGCAATTTGCATCAAAACTTCAGGACAGGGACGATTTTCCGATACCATCGTCTTGATGCCGCGAATATGTCCTTCGATCCGCGAGAGACGGTTCATAATTTGCTTCAGGGAAGCTTCACTATGGACGTGGGGAGTCCCTTTTGACTCGTGGTCATGGCCCGTCTCGTCGTGGTTGTGAAGGGGGTCGAAAGGGGTAATTTGATTAGTCAAGGGTTTACTGTTAATTCAGTTCTACTCTCTAGTGTGCCACAGTTGCGAACCCCAGCCCCTAGGATGGTTTTGTCTGGTTTAAATTTCCGTTCAGGGGTCAATGCAATTTGCCCCTACAAAATAATGTTATTTTCCAATGGTAGGGGCGCATCGTGTGCGCCCAAGATGTAATATAGATATTTCTCCAAAATTGAGATGCACCAGGTAACAATTCTCCCCTTGCAAGGGGAAGAAAATTAAAGTCTTTCTGATTTCAAGCTGCCGAAAACCAGCTGTGGTGACTGATCACTGATAACTGAAATAACCCATTAATGATGGTTCAGATTGACTATGAAAAAGATGATATTGACTTTACTATTAGCTTGGCTTTTAGTTGCTAACATGAATAGCCAAGGGGTTTTAGCAGTGACGATCGATTTTCAATGGTCGGGAAATCAAGGCTATACAGCTAAAGGTTCTTTTAGTTATGATGAAAAAACGTCCCCGACTATCTTTTCAGAAAAAGGTTCGGGAAAAATGCAAGTTTTAGAAAATTTTCAGGTATCTTTTTATGATAACAGTGGTCAAGAGATCGCTAAATACGATAATGTCAGCGAGGGAATTTCCTCGGCTAATTATTTTCAGTTTAATTTTAATACCAAAACTGGTCAAGTTTTCGGCTCGATCGATCTAGGGGGTGAAGGGATGGGGGAAATCTATCTTCAAGGGGTGGTTAACGATAATTTGGCACTCTTGCGGGTGGAGTCGGCAGATCTGATCATGGATGAGGATGATTCACCAGAAATTATCACTCAGTTTTAACTAAATTGATCGGAAAAATAGGGATCATTCTAGCCTAATTTTTCTGCTAATTCTAACCAGCGATCGGTTAAATTATCAATTTTTTGAGTCAATTGAGCTAATTCTTCGGTCAGAGCGGTTATTTTAGTGAAATCTTCTAGGGGTTCTCCATAAAGTACCTGTTCAATTTCGGCTTTTTTTGCTTCTAGCATAGGAATTTGTTTTTCGATGTCTTCGTATTCTTTTTTATCTTTAAAAGAGATTTTCTTATTGACGGGTGACGGAGAAGCTTTAACAGTTTTTGGGGTGACTTTTTTTTCTTTTGGTTCCTCCTCCTCTTTTTTCTGATCGAGATAAAGGGAATAATTACCTGGATATTGACGGATATTACCCCCGGTTTCAAAGGCAAAAATAGTATCAACTACTCGATCGAGAAAATAGCGATCATGGGAAACGACAATCACACAACCGTTAAAGTCCTCTAAATATTCTTCTAAAATTGCTAAAGTCTGCACATCGAGATCATTGGTGGGTTCATCTAAGATTAAAACATTAGGCGCACTCATCAACACTCGTAGTAAAAATAAGCGTCGTCTTTCTCCTCCAGAAAGTTTATAAATTGGTGCATACTGTTGATCGGGAGGAAAGAGAAATTTTTCTAACATCTGGGAAGCGGTGATGACGCTACCGTCTAGGGTTTTGACTAATTCGGCCACACTTTTCAGATATTCGATCACTCTTTGATTTTCGTTGATATTGAGATCATCGGATTGTTGATCAAAGTAACCAATATGAATAGTGGAACCGATGTCAACCGTGCCTGAATCGGGAAGAATTTTCCCAGTAATAATGTCCATGAGAGTAGATTTTCCTACCCCGTTACTACCAATAACACCAAGGCGATCTTCGGGAGTAAAAATATAGGTAAAATCTTTAATTAAAGTATGATCGCCGTAAGCTTTTGAGATATTTTCTACTTCAATAACTTTTTTGCCGATGCGTCTTCCTGCGGTGGCAATATCGACTTTTCCCTCCACCTGTTTAAATTCCTTAGTCCCCATTGCTTGAATGCGATCGATCCGCGCTTTTTGTTTGGTACTGCGCGCTTTTGGTCCCCGGGATAACCATTCTAATTCCCGTCGTAAAACTCCCGCGTGTTTGCGTTGACTACTGGCGATCGATTCTACCGCTAAAGCTTTTTTTTCTAGATAATAAGCGTAATTTCCCCCATAAGTAGATAAGTCTCCTCGATCGATTTCAATGATGCGATTAGTCACTCGATCGAGAAAATAGCGGTCATGAGTAATTAATAATAATCCTCCCCGAAAACGGGACAAATAACTCTGTAACCACTCCACGGAAAGCGCGTCTAAATGGTTGGTGGGTTCATCCATCAATAAACAGTCAGGAGCGGCTAAAAGTGCGGTAGCGATGGCGATTCTTTTGCGATATCCCCCCGATAAATCTCCCACGCGAGCATTAAAATTATCGAGGCCTAGTTTACTTAAAATAACTTTAGCATTGGTTTCTAAATCCCAGGCCGCAAGTTGATCAATTTGTTGCGAAACCCTTGACAAACGTTCCATAATAGTATCCAGATTTTCTGGCTCATGGACAAGGCGATCGGACAATTCCTCGTATTCCTTGATTAAAGTCATACTTTCGCCACTATCGGCGAAAACCTGCTCTAAAACCGTTTTATCGTCGTCTAGGTCGGGTTGCTGGGGTAAATAGACGATTTTCATCCCAGAATTGATTTGAATTTCGCCACCATCGATCGCTTCTAATCCGGCGATCATTTTCAATAGGGTCGATTTTCCCGATCCATTCGTACCGATCAGGCCGACTTTATCCCGATCATCGAGGCTAAAACTGGCATCTTTGAGAATTTCCTTGATACCGAAGTCTTTTTTGAGCGATCGAACCGTCAGCAGTGTCATGATTCCCTAGAATAATCCTTCTTTTCTAGTGTAATGTCTGGACTAATGCAAGGGATAGATTAAAGTAGGGTCTGCTGAAAAAGTTTTGCCTCAGGTGTGGGGTTTTAAGCGAAGACGCATTTTAACCGCCTATCCTTAGATTAGCTAAATCTCCCCCAATCCCTGGTCTCGATACTGGTTTTAGGTTACACCTCGGAGCCTTCCGTTCCCCACTTCCATCCCAGAGTTATGATTTCTCTATCGCCGTTACTCTCACCTTTGTGATAAATTATTAAAATTTATTACAAAGTATATTGACCCTGAGTCCGCTGACCTAGTTTTTGTGTCTTCTTGATACAGAACGTCGGGACGTAAAAACAGTTATAAGGTTGGTTGGGATTGACCTTTGCCTTCAGCCATGAAGCTGAAAAACTTTACTAGGCGGTTATTTCAGGTATTTGAACCTTATTTGATGCCTAAACATTTCGCACTTATGAGAAACCCTGTACTTGTAAGTAAGTGGGTGGGTGGAATTAAATATAAGATGAACGTAGGTTGGGTTGAAGCATGAGGGAGCATCTCACCTTTGCAATGAGCATAAATACTTAGTGGAAAAATAGGCTTTTCGAGGGTAATTCTTGTTTTAATTCTCCATGTACGCAGTCTTTAAAAGCCTCTATTTCGTTCCAACCCAACGCCCGCTCATGTTACGCTACTGCTAACCCATCCTACAAATAATTGTGCCTCCCTACTTAGCCGGACAAAAGTAAAGTTAATTGTGGAGGCAAGGGAACGGGGAACGGAGAGACGATACAATAATTTTGAGGAAAAATATTAAAGATTATGGTAAGATTTTGGCGGAGATTAACGGTATTTTTGATTTCTTGTTTATTGCTGATTTCCCTAACTGCTTGTGGTAATCAAGTTAGACGCAATCAAGTGGTCATATCGGTATTAAGTGACCCAAAAACCTTTAATGCTGTTTTATCGGCCGAATCCCCGAATATTTTTGGTTTAACCTACGAAGGACTATTAACAGAAAATCCCATTACTGGCAAAAAAGAACCAGTCTTAGCAGAATCTTGGACAATTTCCGATGATAATTTGAACATTATTTTTACTATGAGAGAGGGTTTAAAATGGTCGGATGGTCAACCCTTAACCGTTGATGATGTGGTTTTTACCTATAAAGACTTATATCTAAATCCTGATATTCCTAACAACTACCGCGATAGTTTAAGAATAGGATTAAAAAAAGAATTCCCCGTTATTACTAAACTAGATAATCGCAGAATCGAATTTAAACTACCCGAACCTTTTGCTCCTTTTTTAGATGCTGTCAGTTCACCGATTTTACCTAAACACGCTTTAGAAAAAACTATTCAGAAAAAAAGCCCCGATGGTAGGTTAGAATTTCTCTCCACTTGGGGGTTAGATACTCCTCCCGATAAAATTGTTTTTAATGGTGCTTATAAACTAAAAGAATATATAACGGGACAAAGGATTATTTTTGAGAATAACCCTTACTATTGGAAAAAAGATGCCCAGGGACAACAATTACCTCATATAACTTCGGTAATTTGGGCAATTGTTGAATCGCAGGACACAACTTTACTACAATTTCGTTCGGGAAGTTTAGATTCTATTGGGGTAACTCCCGAATTTTTCTCCCTCTTAAAAACTGAAGAAGAAAGAGGAAATTTCACTATTTTTAATGGGGGACCTGCCTACGGAACCCAATTTATCGGTTTTAATCTCAATCAAGGAAAACGCGACGGAAAACCCCTAGTAGATCCGATTAAATCCCGTTGGTTTAATAACTTAAATTTCCGCCAAGCTATTGCCTACGGCATTAATCGTCAAAGAATGATTGATGATATCTATCGAGGATTGGGACAAGAACAAAATTCTTTTCTTTCTATCCAATCTCCTTTTTACGATAAAACCCTGAAAGGTTACGATTATAATCCCGAAAAAGCCAAAGAATTATTATTAGAGGCGGGATTTAAGTATAATAGTGATAATCTGCTAGTCGATGCTGATAATAATCCCGTTAGATTTAACCTGATTACTAACGCGGGTAACAAAATCCGGGAAGCAATTGGCGCACAAATTAAAAATGATTTAGCCGCAATAGGAATTCAAGTGGATTTTCAAGCGATCGCTTTTAGCAATTTAGTTGATAAACTAAGTAATAGTCTAGATTGGGAAGCACATATTTTAGGTTTTACCGGCGATAATGAACCCCACGCCCCTAATATTTGGTATGTAGATGGAAATCTCCACGCTTTTAACCAACAACCTCAACCCGGCAGCCCGCCGATTCAAGGCTGGCAAGCGGCGGATTGGGAGAAAAAAATCGCCGATTTATACGTCAAAGGTTCCCAAGAATTAGACTTTGAGAAGCGCAAAGTTATCTATAATGAAATTCAACAACTTCAACAGGAATACGTCCCGTTTATTTATCTAGTTAATCCCCTCGCTTTGGGGGCTGTGCGTAACTGCTTTGAAGGAATACAATTCTCCGCCTTGGGTGGAGCATTCTGGAATCTAGAAGAATTAAAGAAAACCTGTGGAGGTGTTTAATGACTCATTTTGGTTTACTCTGTCCTACAACCTCTGGACATATTTATTCTCTTCTACCTTTAGGAAAAGAGTTACAAAAACGCGGTCATAAAGTTACCTGTTTTTTAACTCTTGATGGTGAAGAAATGGTGCAAGCAGCCGGGTTAAATTTTCAGGCAATTGCACCCGACAAATATCCGAAAGGCACATCAGCCCAAAATTTAGCCGAAATTGGTCAATTACGGGGAACAGCCGCCGTCCGTCGCACGGTACAATTAGTAAGTGATTCTACCGCTGCCCTCTTTGAAACTATCCCGCAAGAGATGCGTCGCTTGGGAATTGATGCCCTAATTGTCGATCAAGTCTCCGCCTCAGGGGGTACAATCGCAGAAAAATTGGCTATTCCCTTTATCAGTTTTTGTTCGGCATTGGTTTTAAATCGCGATCCGCTTATTCCGCCCTTTATGACCACTTGGGACTATAATCCCTCATTTATCGGGGTTATTCGCAATAAACTTGGCTATAAACTCCTTGACTCTCTGACTCGTCCTCTGAATGAGTTAATCAACCGGCAACGTCAAGAATGGGGGTTAATTCCCTATCAAAACATCAATCAACGCTATTCACCCATCGCCCAAATTAGCCAACAACCTGCCGAATTCGAGTTTCCTCGGTCAAATTTACCCGCTCACTTTCACTTTACCGGTCCCTTTCACGATTCCTCCACCAGAAAAACGATTCCTTTTCCCTACGAAAAATTAACCGGACAACCCTTGATTTACGCTTCCCTTGGTACAATTCAAACTCGCCTACAATCGACCTTTAATGCGATCGCCGAAGCCTGTGCTGATTTGCCGGTACAATTAGTTTTATCCCTGGGCAATAGCGACTCTAACATTCAAATAACGACCAAAAACGCCCTAGTTGTTCCCTACGCTCCCCAATTAGAGCTTTTAACCAGAGCCTCTCTTACTATCACCCCCGCAGGCTTAAATACTACCCTAGAATCCCTTGCCCAAGCTGTACCGATGGTGGCTATTCCCATCGCTAACGACCAACCGGGGGTATCTGCTCGGATAAAATGGTCGGGGACCGGGGAAGTGATTCCGATTTCCCGTCTAGAAGTTCCCCGTTTACGAAAGGCCATTGAAAAGGTGTTATCCGTCCCCAGTTACCGAGAAAATGCCCTGAGAATGCAAAAAGCGATGCAGAAGACTGGAGGAGTGAAAATGGCCGCCGATATCGTTGAAAAGGCCATTTCTACCAGCCAACCCGTCCTATCGGTATAATAGCTAGGGTCTGCTGAAAAAGTTTTTCCTGGGGGCAGGGTGTGACCAACTGTCTGCATCATAACCGATAGTTTCTGCCGCCGTTCCCTATACACGCGCTTGTTAGGCATCGGATTGGCTAGAGTGTATAAACTGGTGAAAGTCTGGTGATTTAATGAATGATTGAAGGTCTTTTAGTCCCTCTATAAATGAGGTTAGCATCCACCCAAGCTCTTCAAGATGAGCTAATAATCGAGGGTTTTGTTCATCCAAAAGACTGATTAACTTATAATAGTCTTCTATAGAGCTAGTATCGAGTAGCGCTAAATCTTCATGAATCAACTTGTTTCGTTCCACCACAATGTCTGAAAGAGCCTGTTTCTGAGCATTTAAGCAATCTGGGTCACTATAGGTAGCCTTAAATGACAAAGACATACCTAACTCAGAAGAGTTTAGTTGAGCTTCAGACTGACTATCATCCACTAGCACAGTGTTATGTAATTTCTGAACTAGGGGACCTAATGTGTGCTTACGAAATCTCTCATGATTGTCAACGAACTGGTTACGAGTTGATGTTGATAATCCCTCGATCTGAGTCACTGAAAGTAGATACTTTAAAGTACCTTCAATCTTTGAAAAATTAACTATATTTCTACCCAGCTTTCTTAGTGCTTCAGTTCTAACTACTTCAATATCTATCGGTTGATCCATGATTAATGGTAAGCTGTTGACTATCTAAATTATCTATTTTCACAGGTAATGGCAGCGATGGTTAATTGCCCTCACCCCCAACCCCTCTCCCTTTCTGGGAGAGGGGAGTAAGATGCCTGCTACGAATAAAGAAAAATGCTACCCTATTTGTGATTCTCTCCCAGTTATGATGAGCAGCAGCAGTTATTAAAAGAGGGCGAATGCAATTCGCCCCTACAATTATATGATTTTCCCATGCTAGGGGCGCATCGTGGCCAGTGAGTTTATCGAACTGCGTGCGCCCAAAATATAATATAAATATTTCTCCAAAATTGAGATGCATCCTTAACTTAAGCCTATATTCTTGGCTCTAAACTTGATTATAGAAAAACTAAGGAAAAATATTAAAAGGGGAGAATTAATCCCCCCCATCAATCTAGACAAAGAAACTATTGACTGCAATAGTGCCGAGCGCCGGGAAAGTACCCGTTAACCCAGTCAGATTAATCACCAAATCATTAGCACTTTGGAAACCAAGCGTACCGTCGTTGATAATTAGGTAAGTAGAAGAACTATTGTCCCGCACTAAAACAGCACTGTTAATTCCGAGAGCTTGATTTCCGGCTGTTGCCCCATTAGCATCGGTAAAGACGTTAGTAACAATGGTGTTAATATTGGTCGTGGTGCTATCTGCGGCCCGGGTAAAAGCGACCGGGGCATTAATTGCCGCACCAGCTTGACTAAGCAGGTCAATTTTATCAGTACCAATAGCAAAATCCGTAACTCGGTCTAGGGCTGCCGAGGTGGACTGACCAAACTGGAAGATGAAGATGTCTGTCCCCGTCCCACCAGTTAAAGTATCGATTCCAGCAGCACCATTGAGGCTATTATTGCCACTATTCCCTGTAATCTGGTTATTTAAGGCATTACCCGTGCCATTAAGATTACCAGTACCGGTGATGAGGAGATTTTCCACGTTGTCGGGAAGGGTATAGGAAATGGAAGCTTGCACGGTATCGGTTCCCTGGTTGAGAGCTTCAATGACCAAATCCCCGGCATCATTCACCGTATAAGTGTCGTTTCCTGCTAATCCAGTCATGGCATCTGCTCCAGAGGTTCCCGCAAGGGTGTCTGGACCAGAAGTACCGATAAAGTCATCATTATTGATGGTTCCCGTGGCAGTAGCAGTGGTAATAGTAGCGCCGTTGGTGGCATTGGAGAGGGTGACGGTAAAGTTTTCGTTCAGTTCTACCGTTGTATCTCCTTGGACATTAACAGTAATTACTTTTGAGGTTTCCCCCGCCGCAAAACTCACTACCCCACTGGGTAAGACTCCCCCAGCAAAATCCGTGGCATTGGCAGGATTGCTGCCGCTGCCAGTAACTGCCCAGTTAACGTTATTGCTTCCGGTGGTATTAACCGAACGAGTGACGGTAAAGGTAAAGGCTTTACTGCCACTGTTGCCCTCGGTTTGATTGGCATTGGTGGCGGCAATGGCGAGGGTGGGAACTGCTACATCATCATTTTGGATAGTGCCAATAGCAGTAGCGGTGGTAATAGTAGCGCCGTTGGTGGCATTGGAGAGGGTGACGGTAAAGTTTTCGTCGGGTTCTACTGTTGTATCCCCCTGAACGTTAACAGTAATCACTTTACTGGTTTCTCCCGCCGCAAAACTCACGGTTCCTGACGGTAACAATCCCCCGACAAAATCAGTGGCATTGGCAGGATTGGTTCCGCTGCCGGTAACTGCCCAGTTGACGTTATTGGTTCCCGTGGTATTAACCGCACGAGTGACGGTGAAGGTAAAGGCTTTACTGCCACTGTTGCCCTCGGTTTGATTGGCATTGGTGGCGGCAATAGCGAGGGTGGGAACTGCGGGACCACTCACGGCCCACAATTCCCGACCGTTCACGCCGTCATCGGCAGTGAAGTACAGGGTGCTGCCCACTACTCTCAGGTTTTGGGGGTCGGAGCCATTGGAACCGGGGCGGATGTCCCCCACCAGAATCGTGCCGGCCGCCGTGCCGTCGCTTTTCCATAACTCCCGACCGTTCACGCCGTCATCGGCAGTGAAGAACAGGGTGTTACCCACTGCCGTTAGATTGCGGGGGTAGGGACCAAAGGAACCAGGGTTGATATCTTTGACCAGAACCGTACCGGCCTCCGTGCCGTCGCTCTTCCACAAT
>SFCA01000183.1:0-6842 GCA_007095475.1 Microcystis aeruginosa Ma_QC_C_20070703_M131
TAAGCGGCACAAACTATCTCAATTATAAAAATTGAGAATAAATTCTCCTTGACTTGATTAATCTTTAGGCAACTTTTAAGAAGCTGCTATACCTATCCCTAACTCACAGTTATAAATAGTGCGATCGCCGATCTTGTAGGGTGCGTTAATGAAATGTAACGCACCTCATCTTTATCCTGTGATGATAGAGTTGAGTTGTACTGATAGTGATAGTTGTCTAGTTCCAAATGCCATTACCTCAAGTGGTTATTGATACCAACGTCATTGTTGCTGGGTTGAGGTCTAGGCGAGGTAGTGCATTTCAATTGCTCACGCTCATCGATATGAAATTTTCTTTCTTTGGCGACCATTCCTGCGCGACCCCAAAGATGAAATGGTATTAGAGCTTGCAGTCAAAGCAGGATGTCAGAGTATAATTACATATAACACTCGTGACTTTGCAGGCATAGAGCAGTTTGGGTTAAACGTGCTGGAGCCTTCAGAGTTTTTCCGCTTGATAGGAAAGTTGCCATGAGTATAGTTCAAATTCAAATTCCTGACTCATTACAAAAAAGCCTGTATGATCTTGCTAGTCGTGATGGAATTTCTATAGATCAATTTATATCTACTGCGATCGCAGAAAAGCTCTCTGCTCTAATGACTGAGAATTACCTCAACGAAAGAGCCAAAAAGGGGAGTCGATTGAAGTATGAAGCAATTTTAGCAAAAGTTCCTGATGTAGAGCCAGAATCATATGATAGGCTACCAAATGTCTAACACTGCATTGGAGCCGACTTTATCAGTAGTGGATTGACACAGGCTACATCATATCGATCGCCAAGATTAAGTGATTGCCAAACACACCCTATCAATTCAAAAGAGCGAGATCGTTCAGGTTAAAATGGAGAAGGCAGTCAATGGGGCAAGGCTATGACAGTTCGGCAAAGGCGTTACAGCAAAGAGGAGATGGCTCGTCGGGGGAAAGAAATCTACGAGTCTGGCATTCGGCAGCAAGTCGAAGCGGGTAATGAGGGTAAAATTATCGCGATCGACATCGAAACCGGAGATTTTGAGGTTGATGAAACGGTCGTAGCTGCAACCAATCGGCTATTTGAGCGTAACCCTGATGCCCAGCCTTTTGGAATTCGGATTGGACACCGTGCCGTGTATCACTTTGGTTCGCGGAGCTTAAATAAGAATTCATGATACGCGGAGTTGTGAATTTGCGCCGTGAAGCTACACTTTCCCTTGTAGCCGTAGGGTGCGTTCCCTAATGCAAGTCCTACTGTTCCACCAATAGATTTTGGGGAACGCACCATGCACATTGATTGAAGCTGATTTTTCTTGGTATATTGGCAAAACGCGGTTAACTTGAGTTTCAGTCTGTCCAATTTGTCACCTTTAGAGAGGTTAGATTGTCGATGGAAAGTAGCGATCGCGTAGTCTGGCGCTATGCTCAAGAACACGAGATATTGAGTTAGATTCAGGAACGGAGGTACTGGCAAACTGTAATTGCGGGCTTGATTCGATCCGCTATAATTAAGAAACTATCCTTTGTCTACAAGGGGTACACCACACCTTTCCGAGTTGATGGGACTAAGACGGCAGACTAACACGACTATCGAAAGATAGTCCGCTGTGTGGGCAATCGGGTTAATCCTTAGTCCCTGATCTCCACTGTTATCTTTCCTGCAAAGGGAGAGCAATGCCGGTTCACTCGATCCGGAGGAAGACAGTGTTAAAGGGAAGTAAGCTCAACGGCAACGGGCAGCGCAAATCAAACCAGTCACTTCAGTCTTTTTGCCAAAGGCTAAAGGTGAGTATCAAGCGTCTAGATAAAACTTCTCGATCTTATTATCGAAGATTTAGATTAGTTATTAGGCGTTTTTTGCCCTTCTTACAGGCTATCGCTGCACTCATTGCAATCGCTAAATCTCTAGGGTTCTTGTAACCCAATCTAAGTTCGTAAGGCAAGGGAGAGATGTTTCTCAATCTTGCCTTTAACGTTAGTAGAGGAAGTGCGATCTCAGATCTTGTAGGGTGCGTTACGGCGAATTATTAATTTTAGTTTTTTGACTAAATTGATAGCCGCCTAACGCACCCTACACTCTACTGAATATACAGCCCTGAGAGCAGAAATCCTTCAGGCTGATAATATTTGCCTATTACCTATTGGGTGTAGGCAGGTAAGTCTTGACTCATTTGATTTAAGTTGCTGGCAATGGCTTTCATCGTCATAAAAGCCGAGCTAAAGGCGATTAGCTCATTTAAGGGATAACTTCGACTCTCAACCCGCAAGCTCAGTAACTGCTTCTCAAGAGATTCAATTTCTTGGATGAGCAATCCTAACCTTGGTGGGTTGAGAATTACTTGGGCAGCGATCGCCTCAGCCATTTGATCAAAAGCGATCGCAGTCTGTTGTGCGATCGCTTGTAATTCAGGTAAAAACTTTTGTCGTATCGGTTCAGGAAGCGGTTGCTGTAGCACATCTTGTAAAGCATCCAGTTGAGCCGAGAGTTTTTGTTCGTAGCCGATGGAGAAATTCCAAAAATTTTGGTGTTTGGTTGCTAAAACTGTGGAAATTTGTTCGAGACTGGCAATCTTAACCGAGGCTGGATGTTGAGCGATCGCCACTGTGATTGCCTGCTTCAGTTGGGCGATATCTGACGGTGGTATCCTATCCTGAAAATAGCCTGACAGCAGTTTTTGATATAGCTGTCCCATTTTCTTAAAAGTCACAGAAAAATCTGTTTCCAGTTGGTTTGTAGCCGATTTTGTCATAAATACAGTGGTCAGCAACACCCCCAGAAACGCGCCTACGGGAACTGAAATCAGTGCAGCCCAAATTCCTTGCTCGAAAAAAGGAAAAATATCCTTCCCGATGGCATCGGCTGCTACAATCGCACCGATGCGAGCGATTGGCGTAAACCCCAGCCAAGCACAACTGAAGTAGGCGAAAAAATAAGCCAGACTGCTACTAAAAGGATTATAACCAAAGGACTTGACCAACAGGTAAATACAGAGAATCGTCAAACTCAAGGAAACAGTGGCCGCCCAACCGATCGCGATCGCTCGACCCCTTGTCGGTTGAATGACAGTGACCACTGCACCTATTATCACAATATCTGCCACTTTTTCGTAAGCAGAAGGATAGGGAAACTCGATGTGACGAATAATAGCCAGTAACAAACCAATAACCACGCCAAGACTGACAATTTCTCTCAGGCGTTTTAGGGATATAGGGGCCCATTTGGGAAAGGTAATCAGGTGTCTTCGCCTGAAAGTTGCAGTTACTTTGGTTTTATCGATTATCCTGCCTCCTAATCCCTCGCATTGTTGGATAAATCGAGATACAAGTTGAATAAATTGATAAAACTGTAGTGATTCTTGAACATCATACCGGTCAATCTCTCCACTTGTTCGGAGATGATCAAGTTTACCCCCAATATTCCCTAAATCTTCTTCTAATTCTCTGAGGTAAGGGGTAGCTAAGATTTTTTGGCCGTTACTCAGATCCCTCAAGCTATCAAAGCTGTCGGTAAGATGAGTCGCCAATTGGTGAAATTCCGCCCTGAACTGATGCACTAAATTTTGTTCATGCTTTTCGCCTTTAAAAGCCATCAGATCAGCTAATTGTCGAGTCAATTGGTTCTGAATTGCCAAGATTTCACTCCAATTTTCTGCCACCAATATCTCACTACCGAATTCATGGGTTGCTTTTGTGAGTGTTGAAAGGCTAGTTTGTGTTGATTTTTTAATCTGATTGAGTAAGTTAAGCTCGTTCTGCTCAATAGAAAGAGAATAATCCCGCTCCTCGACCTCAGTTTTTAGGTAGCGATCGAGGATTTTTTGGAACAAGCGCGGTATATCTTGAAGGATTCCCATCAAGTTCCGGTTGAGATCGGATCGAGTATTCTGGGGCCAAAATAGTAAGGCCACAGCAATTCCCACAGCGATTCCGATCCAGTTATCGATGAGGCGCGATCGCAAATAGAGCCAGATATCTTGTTGTGCTGATGTTCCTACCACTCTCATGGCAATTAAAGCGCCCAGTAGTGTGGCTTGGGAATAAGCGGCTTGCCATCGGTAAGTTTCACAGATCAGGGCGGCTAAAATGTAGGTGAGAGAGGGAATGACAAAAAAACTTGAGCCTTGGATTCCGTAGGCGTTCACCAGGATAGCGGCAATGATTCCCCCCAAAGCACTTCCCCCCAAACGCCCCAAACCTGCCGCAATCGCACCTCCCATCGATGGCTCAATCAGTACAGATACATAGCCAAAGACGGGATAGACAAAGTTGTCTAATACATTTCCTCGGTGCCAAAAGAAACTCGTTAAGAGAGCAGCACCCAGCGAAAACTTCAATCCCTGTCTGATCATTAGCCCGTTTTTACTGTCCAAGGTATCTCTAGATCCTTTTTCGACTTACTCATTGTTACCCATTAATCGCTCGCTCAATCCCATATAAAATCAGTGCCAAAAACGTCACCAACCAAAACCAAAGCTGAGGAGGCTCACTATGGATCAAGATTACTAAGACAAACGCTGCGGCAATAATCCACCACTTAAACCACCAAGTCCACCATTGAGAACGTCTTTTCGGATTTTCCATATTAGGTTTAACCGTTTATTCTAGTCGTTGTTTCTTTCAGCTACTTACGCTCGCAAGATTGTGGTTAACGATCGTACACCCCTGTAATCCAGCGAAAAGCAGGGGTTATATAACTCACTAAAGAACGCTCTTCTACCACGGCATGGACATCTGCGGTAGTCCCGTTGGTAATTGTTTGGGGCGCTCCCTTGGCTTGGGTCCAGTAAAAACCACTCGGTGTATTGCGATCGACCTTCAGGGCTAAAGTGGCTTTGATAACACTTGCATTGACGGGTATAGGCTTATCGCGATCGTCTTCATCTCTACCCAGAAACAGTTTGCTGGCGAGTTCATGACTTCCCACTATATTTGCCAGTTCTGCCACAGTTACCGGCTGCTGATCGACGGTAATTACCTTAGCGACGATACCCCCATAGCGTTCGCGATCATAGAGATCGGGAACGACTTCTACTTCCTTGCCCGGTTCTAATCGTTTAGCATCACCACTCTTAAACAAGGCCACCACGTTGGTCTTGGCCTTTAGATTGGAGACTTCTAACGTACCGATGCGCCCCCCCGGAGCCAGGACTTCCCCCGGATTAACAGATAAGTCTAAAATCTGGCCGTTGTACAGACTCACTACATTTTTGTTGGCTTGAATGGTGGTTTTTAACGTATTAATCTCTCGTTGCTGGTCAGCGATCGCATTGTAACGAAGAATATCACTGGCTGTATCTTGCAGGTCTATTTGCCGTTTTTCTGTGTTTAGTATATTATTCTGGGCCGTCAATGCGTTCATCTGCGCTCGCAGGCTTTCATCAACCCCCTTCAGGCGGTCGCAACGCGCTCGCTACGCGAGACCGAGTTCTATTTGGACGCGATTGATACTATTAGAAGCCTCTAGATTATTGAACTGAAACAAATAGGAGGGAAAATCTAGCTTGGCTACAGCCCCCTCTTCGATAAGTTTATCGTAGGCGGCTAGTCTTTCATCCGTTGAGTTCTGGAAATTTTTAAGATATCGAGCATGGGAGAGATAGGCTTCTCGCTGTTTTTGATTACTGGATAATTGAACTTGAAGTGCTTTAATCTGAAGCTGATTCGCCTTTTGCTGGCGATCTATTGAGGCTGCATTCAATTGGCGACGACTCACTTCAATAGAGTCAACTCTTTTATCCTGCTGCTTGAGATCTGCTAACCTATCCTTTTTATCTTTTAATTCTGTTTCTAATTCAGGAAACTCTAAAGTTGCCAGTAATTGCCCTTTTTTAACAGAATCTCCCGGTTGAATCAGGAGGGTTAACACCCGCCCACCTTGACGGGGTTCGATATTAACAATAGAACGAGGAATCAAAATGACCGCTCGTCCTTGAATAGGAGTCGGAATCTTACCAACTATCGCCCAATAACTCAGTCCTCCGAGCAAAAGACCCACAGGCATTAAGCGCAGGATTATCTCCCCTAATCTTCCTGTTGGCTCCGAATATTTAAACGTTTTTTCCGAATCAATTTTAGGATCAATTCCCGTTTTTATTTGATTATTATCCTGATCTTCTATCCTAGCCTGCGTTGTTTTCTTCGCACCCATATCTGGCTGCTGATGATTCTGATCAGACATAGATTCGGCTTGATTCTTTGCCATTGTACTGAAATGAGTAAAAATCACTTAATTTTTAATATCATAAACACTCAGAGGGTATTACTTTACATTAGGAAAATCCTCTGAAAAAATCGCTCAAGCTATTTTTGACATAAGATAACTAGGCTACCTCGAAAGATTTACCGAAGGCTCAAACCTTTAAAATTTCCTGTAAGAAACCTAATAAAGTATTACTCTTGATGTGACCTAAAACAACCTAATTAGGGATCAAGTGTTTGAGTCCAACACTCCGACTAGAGAGATAATCTATCGAACGAGTTTACACCATTCCAGCTTCTAACTTACATCAGGCGTATAGCTTTATTGTAACCGTTCAGGGAGGGGATGTCAAGCCGCCAGTGGCATTGACTCAGTGGAAGGACTCTCCAGGGGCAGCAGAGAGGGAGAAGAACTGCCTTTCCTAGAGCCATGGATACTACTCTCTGACAGTAGCCGCTCTTTTCTGCGTCTTTTTAGATTACTAGATTTTGTCCCCCCTGAACGGTTACTTCAAGAGATCTCTTGCATAAGTCTAGACAAAATAGGATAAAATAGTCCAAGAGTTAAGATTGAAAGATGAATTACGAACAAGTAAAAACTTTAAAGCCAACAGAGTTCAAACGCTTGTGTGGC
>SFCA01000184.1:0-3326 GCA_007095475.1 Microcystis aeruginosa Ma_QC_C_20070703_M131
CGTGGTATTCCGAATCAGCGAGTGGAACAGGCTCTCAAAATTTGGGAATGGGTGGAAAATGCCCCTGATGTTGAAACGGTTGAACAACTGAAAACCATCCTAGCCCAACAAACAGATACTGGCATTAATCCTGAACAGGTTTGGCAGTTAGCTGAGTCTTTAGGTTACACCGCTCACCTTAGTTGGTGGGAAAGTAGTCAAGACGGTTCCTTTGATGTCATTTTTCAGCGTGATTCAGTGTCAGAAGCTGTTTCTAACTTGGCTTTTTGGGATGAAAAAGCCCTTAAAACAAAACCCTGGACTGATTACACCAATAATCCTCTGCGCGGTAAGTTAGTCCAAAAGTTAATTCCTAAAGTACGAGAATTTCTGCAAGGAAAGCTACCCAGTTATATGGTTCCCCAGGCGTTTGTGTTGCTGGATTCCCTTCCTTTGACTCCCAATGGCAAGGTGGATCGTAAGGCGTTACCTTCTCCTGATGCGGCGACTCGTAATTTAGCGAACAGTTTTGTTTTACCCCGTAATCCCATTGAAGCTCAACTAACTCATATTTGGAGTGAAGTTTTCAACAAGCCTTTGAAATTTCTTTACTCCTACGTTATCTGTTTGAATCACCAACTATTGCTCAGTTAAGTGCAGTGATTTTAAGGGAACTACAAACTGGCTCAGGGCTAAAGCTGCCAGGGATTGTACCAGTTAACCGTGATGGGGACATCCCCCTATCCTGGGCGCAGGAACGTCTGTGGTTTGTCAATCAATTGGAAGGAGAAAGTGGGGCATATACCATTGATTTTACTATGCGTTTACTAGGCAATCTCAACGTTAAAGCCCTAGAGCAAGCTTTTCAGGCAATTGTGCAACGCCATGAACCTTTACGAACTCAGTTTAAGCTCAAGGATAATAAGCCGATCCAGGTAATCGCGCCTAATGTAACTTTCACCTTACCAGTTGTCAATTTGCAAAACCTGAGTCATCCTGAGTCACAGGTAAAACACCTGTTAGTAGAATCAGCATCCGAACCCTTTGATCTTGAATCAGGTTCGGTATTACGAGTCAAATTATGGCAATTGAAGACAGACGAATATGTCCTATTATTAGCTATTCACCATATTGCGGCGGATGGTTGGTCAATAGGTGTTTTAATTGACGAATTATCGGTCTATTATCGAAGTTTCTCCACAGGAACAAAAGCAGATTTACTCGCTCTACCGATACAGTATGCTGACTTTGCGATGTGGCAGCGTCAATGGTTAACAAATGAGGTTTTAGAACATCAATTAAGCTACTGGACACAACAGTTAACGGACGCACCTCTACTGCACCAACTTCCCACAGACCGCCCCCGCCCAGCCGTACAGAGTTTTCGGGGTGGTACAGAGCAACTGAAATTAGATACTCAGCTAACCCAACAGCTTAAAAAACTCAGTCAAGAGATGGGCTGTACGCTGTTTATGGCGCTGTTGGCAGGTTTTGCCGTCTTAGTGTCTCGCCATAGTGGACAAACCGACTTGGTAATTGGTTCACCGATCGCCAATCGTAACCGCACGGAAATTGAGGGTTTAATCGGCTTTTTTGTGAATAATTTGGTATTGAGGCTCGATCTGTCCCAGGAACCCTCTTTTGAGGATTTTCTGTTGCAGGTACGAGAAGTTACCCAAAACGCCTACGACCATCAAGATTTACCCTTCGAGATGTTAGTCGAAAAATTACAAATTGAGCGGCATTTAGATCGTAATCCTTTAATACAGATAGTTTTTACCCTTCAGAATGCTCCTAGTTCTCCCTGGGACTTGCCTGGGATAAAAATTGAGGATATACCAGCGGGACGGGATTCGGTACGGCTTGATCTAGAAATTCACCTGTGGGATACACCCGAAGGACTGGGGGGTTTTTGCTCTTATAACAGGGATTTATTTGATGGCTCAACGATCGCCAGTCTATTGGAACATTTCCAGAATATTCTCAGGGCGATTATTGCCAACCCTCAAGAGTCAGTAAATTTATTACCTTTGTTGTCGGAACCGGAACAAAAGCAACTTTTAGTTGATTGGAATTGCGATCGCCGTAGTCTTTGAGGAGCAATCATTAACCTACAGTGAATTAAATTGTCGCGCTAATCAGTTAGCCCATTATTTACAAACTTTAGGAGTCCGGCCAGAGGTCTTAGTCGGTATTTCCCTAGAACGTTCTTTGGAAATGATTATTGGCTTATTAGCCATTCTCAAGGCCGGTGGTGCTTATCTCCCTCTTGATCCTGACTATCCTACCGAGCGTCTTCAGTTCATGTTAGAAGACAGTCAAGTTCTTTTTTTGATTACCCAACGTTCTTTATTAGCAAAATTGCCTGCTTCTCAAGCGACTCTAATTTGTTTAGATCACATCCAAGAGCAGATTTCTCAATATTCTCAAGATAATCTTCAAAGTGAGTTAACTCCTTCCAATTTGGCTAACGTTATTTACACCTCTGGCTCTACGGGTAAGCCTAAAGGGGTGATGGTTGAACATCGGGGCTTAGTTAACTTAGCGAGTTCTCAAATTCAATCTTTTGCAGTCAACCATAACAGTCGTGTGCTGCAATTTGCTTCTTTTAGTTTTGATGCTTGTATTTCAGAAATTTTGATGACCTTTGGTTCTGGAGCGACGCTTTATATTACTCATGTGACTTTGCCGCCTTCAGCTTTAGTGGTTTTACCCAAGGAATCATTACCCAACTTACAAACCTTAATTGTGGCGGGTGAGGCTTGTTCTCTGGATTTGGTTAAACAATGGTCAGTCGGTAGAAACTTTTTTAATGCCTATGGGCCAACGGAAGCAAGTGTTTGTGCCACGATTGGACAATGTTATCAAGATGATTCAAAGGTGACGATTGGTAAGGCGATCGCTAATGTCCAAATTTATATTTTGGATTCCCATTTGCAGCCAGTGCCGGTGGGAGTGTCAGGAGAGTTATACATTGGTGGAGTTGGGGTGGCAAGGGGCTATTTAAATCGTCCCGAATTAACCCAAGAAAAATTTATTGCTAATCCTTTTAGTAATGACCCAGGTTCTCGTCTCTATAAAACGGGAGACTTAGCCCGTTATTTACCCGATGGCAATGTAGAATTTTTGGGACGTATTGACAATCAGGTAAAAATTCGGGGCTTTCGCATTGAAACGGGGGAAATAGAAGCTGTTTTAAGTCAATATTTCCTATTAGCGGGAAATGTCGTCGTTGCCAGGGAAGATAATACTGGGAATAAACGTCTCGTTGCTTACCTGGTTCCTGCCCTGCAAAATGAGGCCCTACCAGAGCAATTAGCTCAATGGCAAAATGAATATATCAGTGA
>SFCA01000185.1:0-13116 GCA_007095475.1 Microcystis aeruginosa Ma_QC_C_20070703_M131
TAACCCGCACCTGTAAGGTTATAAAGTTATCAAGGTACTACATTTACCAAGCGGCTAATCCTCTAAACGTCTTACTGTCTAGTTTCTAGCCAACGAATCGCACCACACCCCACACCCTGTACCCACGAAAAACTTTTTCAGCAAACCCTATATACAAAGTCAGTATTCATGAGGGGAACCCTGGGGCGAATTACTTCGCCCCTTTAAAAGCCCCGTCCCATCGCTCTAAGCGCGAGGTACGAATGCTGACACTAAGTTAAAATGGGTCTTAGCTTAGACGGCAAATGTTTGCAGAAGCGAACCTGCTTGAGGTATGGCAAGAGGTAGTAGAAGCTGATAGGCAAATCGCCCTTCGGAGCCATTACCGACCTGAACAAGGAAATTACAGATTTTTTCAAGCTAGGATCAAAGATTTTGTATCGAAAAATACAAAACCTGCGAAAGTGACTGTTTAGGATGGTTTTTTTGAGAAGCTTAAGAACCGATCCATACGTCAAAGGAGTTTTCCATGCCCGAAACGCCACAAGAAGTCTTGAAAATGATTCAGGACAAAAATATTAAGATTATCGACCTGAAATTTATTGATATGCCTGGTATCTGGCAACATTGCTCGTTCTACTACGACCAAATCGATGAAAGCTCTTTCAGCGACGGTGTTGCCTTCGATGGTTCCAGTATTCGCGGTTGGAAAGCAATTAACGAGTCCGATATGGCCATGGTTCCCGATCCTACCACCGCTTGGATCGATCCCTTCTACAAGGAACCTACCCTAAGCATGATCTGTAGCATTAAAGAACCGAGAACTGGTGAATGGTATAGCCGCGATCCTCGCTCTATTGCCCAGAAAGCGATCGATTATCTTAGCACTACCGGTTTAGGTGATACCGTATTTTTTGGACCGGAAGCGGAATTTTTCCTTTTTGATAGCGCTCGTTTTGACCAAACCGCCAACGCAGGCTATTACTACATGGATAGTGTCGAAGGTCGTTGGAATAGCGGTAAAGACGAAAAGGACGGAAATCTTGCCTATAAACCCGCCTACAAACAGGGTTATTTCCCCGTTAGCCCCACCGATACCTCTCAAGATATTCGCACGGAAATGCTCTTAACCATGGCCGACTGCGGAGTTCCCATCGAAAAACATCACCACGAAGTCGCTACCGGTGGTCAAAACGAGTTAGGGATTAAATTCTCTACCCTAGTACGGGCCGCCGACTACTTGATGACCTACAAATACTGCATCAAGAACGTGGCTAAGAAATACGGCAAAACCGTCACCTTTATGCCCAAACCCATCTTTGGTGATAACGGTTCCGGGATGCACGTTCACCAGTCTATCTGGAAAGATGGTCAACCCCTGTTCGCCGGGGATAAATACGCCGGACTCAGCCAAATGGCACTGCACTACATCGGTGGTTTGCTTAGACACGCTCCCGCACTCTTAGCTTTAACTAACCCCACCACCAACTCTTACAAGCGTCTCGTCCCTGGTTTTGAGGCCCCTGTCAACCTGGCCTACTCCCAAGGTAATCGCTCCGCTTCGATTCGGATTCCTTTATCGGGAAGCAACCCAAAAGCCAAACGTTTAGAATTCCGTTGTCCTGATGCGACTTCTAACCCCTACCTCGCTTTTGCCGCCATGCTCTGTGCCGGTATCGATGGGATTAAAAATCAAATTGACCCCGGGGAACCTCTCGATGTGGATATCTACGAACTCAGTCCCGAAGAATTGTCAAAAATACCCTCTACCCCCGGTTCTCTGGAAGCAGCTCTAGAAAGTCTCGAAAAAGATCACGCTTTTTTGACCGATTCTGGTGTCTTTACCGAAGACTTTATCCACAACTGGATTACCTACAAACTCGATAACGAAGTTAACCCGATGCGCTTACGTCCCCACCCCTACGAGTTCTCTCTCTACTACGATGTCTAAGGTTTGACTGACGAATCAATCATTAATCCTAGGGTGGGCTTTTGCCTGTCCTTTTTTTTTCGGGGTCAGCTTAGTTATAATACTTGGTCAGACAAATAGGGAAAAGATGCTTCGCTGCTATCCCATCGAGAATGTTCCGCGTCTGTTCTACTGTCGGGATTTTTACCAGGCCAAAAAGACTTTGAGTATTATCTCGTCCATAACGACTATTGGGTTGACGCTGATATTCTAGGAATGATTCATTCCGGCGAAAAAAGGCGGCAAATGCCCCTAATATCGGGTCTTGCCGACTGTAGCGACTGGCATTGCTATCTCTTCGAGGGTCAGCCATCCCAGCGATAACTACCTAGAAATAGCTCAACACTCCCATAAAACTCAGTGCTTTGACTTCACATTGCCCCGAAACCCACTCTTGACAACTTTCACTCGATTTTGCCAAGCAGGAGCAAGCTTAATTCTGTATTCTCTGCTACTGTTTGAATTGGGAATTGCTGGATAAATATCCTCTAATTTCTTAAGCCATAATTAAAACTCAATAACTTTAACCAGAGGCGAGGATTGTCTTTTTCTAGCCAGCTTTGGGAGTTTTTTAACCATTGGGGAAACCAGGAACCAAAAAGCAGATTTTTGACTCCATCAAGGCTAAAATCGAGATAGGAACCCAACCAACGAATTAAATCCTGACTGCCAGCCATTTCTGCTATCCATAACAGTAAAGCGGGGTTTTTTCTGGCCGCTTTAATTGCTAAACGGCTAAAGGTCAACCAATCGGTTTTATCCTTAATAAAAGTTTCAGAAACCTCTGGCAGTTCGTCGGCCAATAAACCGAAAAATGTGTTTAACATGGCGTTAATTCTTTGGGGTGGTAAGGTTTTTCCCGTGGGAACCATCATTCCTTTAGAAAATAACCAAGTTACCGCCACATTACTTTGATAAGCCCGCACATTTTCTAGGTCTTTAGCTGTTAGTAAATCGTGTTTTAAGGCCGTATCCAAAAGATGGGTTAAGCGCTCTAAATTACGCACCAAAGAACCGAAACCAGTAAAAATTAAGGGTGATTGCAAGGAGGCGGCATCACCGATGGCTAAAATGCGATCAAAGGAGACAATTCGATCTTTTTTGCCTGTGCTAAAATGCCCCGGTATATAACCAAAGGTGGGTTTTTTCCAAGTTAATTTTTCTGGGTCACACTGTCGATATTCGGGCAAAATAGTAAAGAAATCTTCGTACATTTCCAACAGAGAACCGGGATTATCGGGATGGACTTGATGATAGTGAAATAGATAGAAAGTTAATTCTCTTCCTTCCCCCGGAAATAATTCCCAAATTAATTGTCTGCCTTTAGAAATATCGCCATGGGAATTCAAGACATCGCCATAGTGAGAATCCCACACCACCGGATCGAATCCTTCTACTACTGCCCCCACCGTCGGACAGACACTATCAAAGGCACGCACTCCGTTTAATTGCCAGGCAATGGCAGAAGCGGAACCCATAGCATCAATCAATAAACGACCTTTTATCTGTTGAATTTCTCCACCATGATTAAGGGTGACAGTAACACTATTAGCAGTAATATCAGCCTTAATAAATTCCGTTTGATCGAGAATTTTACCGCCATAATCCTGTATTTTTTTAGCGCAGGATTGCAGCAATTTGTCGGAATTAATGGCGATATTTAAAACCGTGGGAGTATGGAGAATCTCCGCCTTCAGATGGGGGGGATTATTGCCATCAAAAAACTTATTAAAGCCATCGATGTATTCTTGGAAGATTAATTCCTCGAATTCTTCGGCCGTAAATAGACCTAAATTAATTAAACTTTGAAACTCCGATCGAGAGATATTCCATTCCCGATTCATCCGTCCGAAAGGCAGTCTTTCTACTAAGAGGACTCGATAACCTAATTTGGCCATCTGTGCCGCATGAATTGCCCCCAAGGCACCACCAATATAAATTAAGTCGTAGGTGATGGGATGATCATTTTCCTCACTGCTAGAGAAAATTACCGGCTGCGGTTGTTGGGGATTTTTGGCACTGTCGCGCCAACGTTTTTCCCACCAATACAAACGTTCTAAATCTGCCTCCCCTTGCGGCATTTTGCGGAAGTAGTGAACCGTTAGGGGATAGTCCGCTTCTAAATCTGTAAAAATTGAGTGATTTTTTTGATCGATATTTGGTATCGTGTTATGCTGCGGCGGAAAACGCTTTTGTAAAGCTCGATCGAGCTGCCGAGTCAGGGATGTTTCTTGATCATGCGATTGCTCACCCCAGCGGAAAACTTTTAAATAAGTAGTCCGTTGCAGCGTCCAGACAAAGATCGACAATTTGATCGCCTCCGATAAGCGCAATCTCACCCCGTTAGGTGTATTTGTCTTGACACCGCTTGCGGGTTGCCAATCGGATTGTAACCACTGACAAACGGCGATCGAGTCGGGAGTCGGAATTTCTCTGTAAAGTATTTCTCTCATCTTGATTTAGCTATTACACCCAAAAATCGTCTGATTACGCTAGACTACACAAAAAGTTTTCTGAAAAAAGTTTAAAAAACTTTACATACCTAGATTAATACACAGCCTACCCCATCTGATTATGAATTATCCCATCCCGACCACCCCCGAAGAAATTGCCGCCCTCCGACAGCGTCCCGTCGATGAGGAGATGATCGCTGCCGTGATTGCGGGAATTATTAGAATGGCCCGCGCCCAGGGTCAATCTCTAGACGATCTTACCGAAGAAATTCTCGCAGAAGACCCGATTTTAGATCAAGTGCAACGACGTTGGTTAAGTCAGCTTTTGACTAATGCTTGGCAAAATTTAGCTGGATGGGTGTAATTGAGCGATGGAATGGCTAACAATCACTCTCGCTAGTGTTTTGACCCTGTTAACTCCCGCAGGGGCAATTATTGATACGGTTTTAGCCCATACCCTTCGCTCCCAAGTCCAAAAAGTGGAACAATTAGCCGTCAGGGTCGATAATACTCCCAATTATCAGGCTCTGCAAGGCAAAATCGCTCGAGTTCGCATTTCCGCACGGGGAATTTATCCCCTTGCTGATGTTCGCATTGAGAAGATCGAGCTAGAAACTGAGCCAATTAGCCTCGATTTGCGGCGATTACAGCAAAAAAACAGCAGTTTAGCCGCCGCACTGCGCCGACCGGCTGCGGGAGCATTGCATCTTGTCCTCACGGAAACTAATGTTAATCAAGCTTTACAATCGGCAGCGGTCAAAGAACAAATTCAGACCCTGATTAATCATCTGATTCCCTCTAGGGAAGAATTAGATAGCACAAAATATCAACTTAGTCAAGCAAATTTTAACTTTCTTAATAATAATCGAGTCGCTCTCAGCCTGCAGCTGGAGACCCAAAGGCCAGACGAACCAGCAGCCAACCTCAATCTGAGCTTAGAAGTGGGATTTAAGCTAGTGCAGGGGCGAAAAATCGAGCTTATTGACCCCACAGCCACTCTTAATGGTCGTCGCATCTCCTCGCGCCTTCTCAAGGGGTTTGCCGAGGGTATATCCACCCAGTTAGATTTAAAAAACTTCGAGAAACAAGGAATTATCGCCCGCCTTCTCCAATTGCAGATCGACGATGATAAGCTGAGTATAGCCGCCTTTGGCAGAATTGAACCTCGATCGGGGAACCCCAATTAAATTTAACGGTCAGAAAACAGGAGATATTTCAGTGTTCAGTAATCAGTAATCAGTGAAAAGAAAACTGCTATTTAATACTGCTCACTTAAAACTCAAATCTGATAACTGATTACTGATAACTGCTCACTTAAAACTGATAACTGATAACTGAATTATGCCTAGTTCTCGCTCTAGTGATAAAATCTCTTTGCCTTGGATAATTGGTATCGGTCTCGCTTTATTTACTGCTGGTGGGGCCACTGCTTGGTTTGCCGTCCATCACCTATCTTCCTCCCAGAAAACCAGCGAAAACCCGATTGAATCTCCCAGTCCGGCGCCGATAAGTCAATCACCAATTGTTGAACCGGTTTCTCCGGGTCCAGTGGAGACAAATCCGACAGCAACTCCTGCTGCTATTCCTGTTAGGGAAACTCGACAGGTTTATTGGTTAAAAGTGACCGATACGGGTAATCAATTAGTCACCCAAGAAATTACCGTTCAAAAAGCGAATAGCGACGACCGAGAGTTAACAGCAGTATTGAAGATTCTATTAGCTGGTCCAAGTAATCCTCAGGATATGACTACTATTCCCCCCGGGACTAAATTACTTGATTTAAAAGTAGATAAAACGGGAATTAAGATTAATCTCTCGCGCGAGTTTGGCACTGATGATGGCCCTGATATGTTGATCGGTCGTTTGGCACAAATCATCTATACTACTACTACCGAGGATCCCAATGCCAAAGTCTGGATTCAAGTGGAAGGAAAACCCCTAGAATTATTAGGAGAAGGCCACGGTATTGAAGTTGTCCAACCGATGACTCGTAAGTTTTTTGAGGAGAATTACCAGTTGTAAGTTGTCCGCGCATTTAAATTGTTGGTTGCGATAGCAAATTGAGGTTAACTAGGGGGATTACTGGGGGGATAGGGAAAAAGAATTGGATAGGGAAGTTTAATTCCTTCTTGCTGATAGCGTCGGTGTAGGAGTTTAATAAATTCGTGTTTAATGGTGAGATGTTGAAAAAATTCTTCTTCTACCACCTTGAGATAAACTGTTAGCACAATGCTATAGTAATCGAGTTTACCATAAAGGATCAAGGGTTTATAGTTACCGAGGTGAGGTTGCAATAACTGGGCGATTTCTTGCATAACTTCTAGGGTAACTTTTTCGACTTTTTCTAAGTCACTATCGTAACTAATGCCCACTTCCACGGGAATCAGTAGGGAGTGATCTGGTAAACTATAGTTACGGAAACTAGAAGCAATGATCTGAGCATTGGGAATGACCAAAAGATTATTGGTAATTTCTTCGATGACTGTGCATCTTAAATCCACATCTCGCACATAACCAGCTTCTCCCGTTCTCAGTTCAATATAATCTCCCGGTCTAACTTTTTTAGAAGTGATAATATTAATCCCTGACATTAAATTAGCTAGGGTATTTTGCAGAGCTAAACCGAGGGAAACACCCCCAATACCAAAGGCAGTAAGCATCGGAGTTATCGAAATGCCAATCGAGCTTAAAATCAGCAAAAAACCGCAGCTAAAAATCAGAACTTTGGCGAGAAATTCAAATAGGGAAGTTAGGGAAGAAATGCCATCATCTCCCGTGGTATAAACTCGTAATATTTCCACGGATAATTGAGCAACAACCCAAGTAGCCGAAGCTAAAAAAGCCACTAGCAGCAATTTTTGGCTCAGGAGAATCAGGGAGGGAAAGAGGGGAAGATTGGGAAGGGAGAGGGCAATATTTAACCCCAAAAGTCCGAACCAAAGTATGCTTAATCCACGAAGGGAACGTAAAACCCCTTCCGAGAAACGCAGGTTTTTTTCTCTGGCAATCGATAAAAGTTGACTGACAACGCGCTTTTCTACGAGCCATCCCAACAGCAGGAAACTGAGGATGATGGTGATAGGTAAGATAATATAGGGCCAATCTTCCAGTCTGGTTAATAGGTTCATTGCTAGAGGGTTAGAAAAAGTTGCACTTTTGCCTTATCTTACTCCCCATTTCTCTATCTCTAGCAGGGGCGGTGGAATTTTCGGGCAAAAAGTTGCAAAATGTAAAGAGAAACTCATCTTTTCTTCGGCAGCTTTCGTGAATAGTCAGTTAGTTAAACCCAAATTCGGGCTTTATCGATTCTTAATGGTTATAATCGTGGTTTTGTTGCTGATTAGCACCTTTTTAATCACCTTTCATCTGGCTAAGATGTCGGATCCCTACATTAAAGAGGTGTTATCCCTACAAGGTAATGTCAGTCGCGGTTACGAAATCTTTCAGATTAACTGTGCTGCTTGTCACGGTCAGTTTGCTGATGGCATCATCGGACCAAGTTTAGAGGACGTTTCCCGTCGCAAATCGAGAATTAGTCTGATTGAACAGGTAATTAGCGGTAAAACCCCGCCAATGCCGAAATTTCAGCCTGATACTCAAGCTATGGCCGATTTATTGGTTTATCTAGAAAATCTTTCAAAAAACTGACTCTTGGCTGAGGATTGATGGTAGGCCAAGACGCGTTGAAACTGGGTGCAGAGTGGGAAGTGGGGGAATGGGGGAATGGGGGAATGGGGGAATGGGGGAATGGGGAATTTCAACTAAAACCCCAACACCCCCCGCAAAGCGCACGCAGTGACCACCCCAAAATCCAACCCCTGAGCGACTGATAAATTTTACTTATATAGAAAAATTTTGCTTCTGTTTGGGTACGCTAGTAGAGACACTTAACGATAAATACTTATGTCTTGGCATTCCCAAGTTGAACCGGCAATTATCCAAGGAGATTTCTGGCAAGTTAGCCAGTTTTATCAAGAATTAATAGAAAAGGAACCCTTAGAAATTAGTCATTATTGGTATTTAGGATTAGCCTATCTTTTGGAAGCTAGGGAAGAAGAAGCACAAGCTACTTGGTTATTCGTCCTCAGTCAAGGGGATGAACAGGAGGTGATGCTGTGGACAGCAGATTTAGTCAATATTTTGGATGGGGAAGCACTCAAACAATTCGAGTTAGGCAATTTAGAAACCAGTTGGTTAATTCGAGGACATATTCGCGAGATTAGTCCCGATAATGTTGATAATTTACTGCGGTTTATTTTATTGGCAATTAATTTGAATTATTTCGAGAAAGAGCAGTTAAAAGCTTGGTTATTTGTTGATGTGTTAAAAACAAATAATTTCCAGAGTCTAGAGTTAAGTTTATTAGAAGAAGTTTTAGAAAAATTTCTCGATTATCAGATACCAGAAACCGTCCCTTACTTGGAAGCAATATTTCAATCTCACTGTCAGCGACAAACTTTCATCAAAGTAGTAGAAGCTAAAGTATTTTATCTAGCCATGAATAATAAACCATTGGCTATTGATATTATTAACACTTGTTTAGCAGTAGAACCGGAGCAAATTTGTCTGTTAGTTGAACTTTATCAATGTTATTTTGATAATCGAGATTTTCCCGCTGCTATGCAAGTCGCTAGTCAATTAAAAACAATTTGTCGAGGTTTGCCTTCTCAAGCTGTAGCTGATTATGTTGCTCTTTATGTCAAATTATTTAGTGGTAATTGGGTCGATATTAAGGCAGATATTGAAGAATATACAGAATCCTTGCAAAAAAGTATAGCTAATCGAGAATGTCCCAGATTATTGGATAAACCATCCCTAACAATTTTATCTGCTCTAGTTTACCTAGAAGATAACCCACCAAAAAACCGTTACATTAATAATTGTATTGGTCAACTTTTTCAGGAATATGTTCGCAATAACTCTAACTGTAACTGTAATTACTATCAAAAATCGACTATTAAAGATACCCAAAAAGTTCTTAAAATTGGCTACATCGCCCATACTTTATATAATCATTCTATCGGATTAATCTCTAGATGGTTAATGAAGTATCATGATTATAACCAGTTTCATGTATCTTTATACCTAGTATCTCAAAAAGAAGACCTTATCACTGAAAATAGTTTTAGAAATCAGGTAAATGCTTGCTATAATTTACCTGTCGATCCTCAAATGATTGCTGAAAGAATCAGTCAAGATAACATTGATATTTTAGTAGATTTAGACAGCATCACTAATAACACAACTTGTCAAGTCATGGCACTTAAACCCGCACCAATACAAGTGACTTGGTTAGGTTTTGATGCGTCAGGAATTCCTGCAATTGATTACTATCTTGCTGATAATTACGTTTTACCAGCAGATGCACAGGAATATTACCGAGAAAAAATTTGGCGCTTACCTAATTCCTATATTTGTGTGGATGGTGTCGAGGTTGCTTACCCCTCTCTCCGAAGAGATGATTTAGGGATTCCAGAGGATGCAATTAATTACTTAACCGTACAAACGGGGGTTAAACGTAACCCTGAAACTATTCGACTTCAGCTACAAGTTTTAAAGGCAGTTCCTAATAGTTATTTGAGTATTCAAGGGTTAAGTGATGCTAAATCAGTGGAAAAATTATTTTTCAAAGTTGCCGAGGAAGAAGGAATTAATTATGAGAGATTAAAAATCTTACCCCTCTATCCCACAGGAATTTATCGAGCAAATTTAAGGATAGCTGATGTGGTTTTAGATACCTATCCTTTTACGGGAGGAATGACGACTTTAGATGTGCTGTGGATGGGGATTCCTTTAGTTACAAAAGTTGGTCAACAATGGTCATCGAGAAATAGTTATACTTTAATGGTTAATGCGGGAATTAGTGAGGGTATTGCTTGGAGTGATGAGGAGTATATCGATTGGGGAATTAAGTTAGGTAAGGATGAAAACCTGAGACGCAAAGTTATCGCTAAATTAGATGAATCTAGAAGAACTTCACCGATTTGGAATGCACGTCAGTTTACTAAGAATGTGGAAAGCTCCTATCGTCAAATGTGGCAAATCTATTGTGAAAGTTAATTAAGGAGAGAATTAAATCATGTCTTGGCACAATGAAGTTAAAACCGCTTTAGAAAACAATCAATACGATGTTGTTAGTCAGTTTTACGAAGAACTGATAGAAAGAGAAACCCTAGAAATTAGTTATTATTGGTATTTAGGATTATCCTATCTTTTGCAAGGAAGAGAAGAAGAAGCGCAAACTACTTGGTTATTTGTTTTCACTCAAGGAGATGAACAGGAAACCGAGTCATGGCTGCTAGAATTAAGCAATATTTTAGCTGTCGAAGCTAACCGACAATTAGAGTTAGAAAATCTAGAAATCACTTGGTTAATTCGTAAACATCTACAGGAAATTAATCCCAGTTATCTCGATAATTTACTGCATTTAACCCTCGTTGAAATTAAATTAAATAGATTTCATCCTCAACAACTGCAAGAATGGCAAATACTAGAATTAATTACTCAGGGTTCAGTTAACTCTCAATTATTGGAACGGGTAGTAATTGCCGTCATACCTTACACTCATAAATATACCATAGAATTAGTTCGGTTAAGTTTACCCTATCTGTCGAATTCTTTAAAACTTCTGGATCATATTTTAAAAATTACTCGTCAGGTAGCGTTTCAAAAAAAACTACCTCTTTATTCGATAGATTTAGCGGAAGCTTTTTTACCACTTTATCCCGAAAATTGGTACTTAGCAGTTAATTTATTTTGGTTTTATATCTCTTTACCTGACTATGAAAAAGCCATCAATTTAGTCAATAAGTTGAAAGAGAAAAGTCAGACAATTGATTTGAAAATGTTTAGTCAATCTCTTCTCTTTAATGGTTCTTTACGAGCCTCGAAATGGAATGATATTCCTAGTATTTGTCAAGAGTATAAACACTTAATTCAAGAATTTATAAAAGAAAAGCCTCAAGATATACATCCCTTAGTTAGAGAAGCTTTGCTAACAGTTATGAATCCGATTTATTACTATGAAGATAACCCGAGAGAGAATCGACAAGTGTTAAATCAGATTGGCAGTTTTTTCCAAGAAACTTACAAAGAAATGCTGGGTTTTCAAGAGGAAAGTTTTGACAAACTGAGAGAAGATAATGCCAATAAAAAACTTAAAATTGGTTACATTGCCCAAAACTTAAAACGTCATCCCGTGGGTTTATTGAGTCGTTGGACTATTAATTATCACAATCGTGAGCAGTTTGATATTCACCTTTATATGGTGAGTCAACCTGTGGATGAAATAACTAAACAATGGTTTTCTAATCCCGCAGATAAAATCTATCATGCTACTGCTGATTCCCTAGCAACCTACCGCAAAATTAAAGAAGATAACATCGATATTCTTGTGGACTTAGATAGTGGTACTGGACCAATGGTTGTCCAAGTTATTGCCTTAAAACCTGCTCCTATTCAAGTTAACTGGTTAGGTTTTGATAGTTCCGGTTTACCCGCAGTAGATTATTTTCTAGCAGACAATTATTCTGTGCCGGAAAATATCCAGAATTACTACCAAGAAAAAGTTTGGACTTTGCCTAACAGTTTTATCGCTGTAGATGGGTTTGAAATTGCCGTTCCCACCCTGAGACGAGAGGATTTAGGTCTTGTTAATGATGCGGTTATTTACCTCAGTTCCCAAACATCCATGAAGTGTAATCCTAAAATTATCAGCTTACAGATGCAAATTTTGAAATTTGTACCTAACAGCTATCTATTAATTAAGGAGTTTGCTAACTCAAAAACTATTCGCTATTTATTTAAAAAAGCTGCTGACGAATTAAAAATTGATCAGGATAGATTAAAATTTATCCCAATGGATTTTGACGAGGAAACTCATCGAGCTAATCTAGGTATTGCTGATGTTGTACTGGATACTTATCCTTATAATGGTGCTACTACAACTCTAGAAACTCTTTGGATAGGAATTCCTTTAGTCACGAGAGTTGGTAAGCAGTTTTCTGCACGCAACGGTTATACTTTAATGATGAATGCGGGAATAACTGAGGGTATAGCTTGGAGTGATGAGGAATATGTGCAGTGGGGAATTAAGTTAGGATTGGATAAAAATTTAAGAGAAGAAGTCCGTTGGAAACTCCGAAAGTCTCGTCATACATCTCCCCTCTGGAATGCCAAACAATTTACCAGAGATTTAGAAACTGCTTATCGGCAAATGTGGAATATTTATTGTCAATCTTAGCGGATAAAAACTATGCAATGGCATCAAGACATACAAACCCATTTAAACGACAACAATTATCAACTGGTATTGCAGTTTTATGAACAATTAACTGAAAACAATTCTCCTGTAATTGAGGATTATTTTTATCTAGGATTATCCTATCTTTTACAAGATAGAGAAGAAGACGCACAAGCTACTTGGTTACTGGTGTTGAGTCAAGCATCCGAATCAGAATTATCGGGGTGGATAGAAACTTTAACTCAAATCTTAGATGCAGAGGCAACCAGACAAGAAAATTCCCAAAGACTAGAGACAAGTTATCTAATTCGATGGCAGCTACAAAATCTTAATCCTAGTTTTTTAAATAATCTCCCTGACTGACGGACACATTTTTCAATACAAAGACAAGTACTGTTATGTGAAAGCCTCAAACTCCTGAATAAAAGAAAAGGTAATTTTGCCATAATAATCCTGACGAGCTTTGCGAGAAG
>SFCA01000186.1:0-3163 GCA_007095475.1 Microcystis aeruginosa Ma_QC_C_20070703_M131
TGGGGTAAAATCGAAACGAATAGGCTTTTTCCATACCTCACATTTTAGCGTATATTTTGTAAACGATGCTCATATTTAACAGTAAAGCCGTCGTAGAACGACGGGGTTTCAGACCCAAATTTTCGATGACGGAGCTACTTTAACGGGAAGTGTGGATTATCGGCTGGCCGCCGAAATATGTCGGGAACTCGATGCCATCGAGCGAAAGAATTGGCGGGATTATCGAAATCCACCTATCGACCATCGGCCAAAATCTGAGACAGTGCCAGCGCACATCGACCGAGGAAAGGTCAGCGCGGCAGAAACATCAGGCTGTTTTGGGGGAATTGAACGGTCTTTGCTGATTTCGGCGGTCACTGTCCCTACCTAACGCTCTCTAATGCCATTTTTCAAAAGTAATGGCAGAGATGGTTAATTGCCCTCAACCCCAATCCCTCTCCCAGAAAAGAAGAAAAGAGTAATATACTTTCAGGTTGGGGAGGGCGAGTCCTCGTGGGAGAAGGTTGGACAAGTTCGGGGTATAGACGCACACCGGGAGGGGTTAATTATTAGTATCGCCCGATCGATCGGAGGGCTTAGGACAGATGAATATGCTAATGCGCCAAGGAGAGTATTTGCCAGCATTGAATTCCTGCTTGATGTCAGGCTTCTGAATTGTTGTAAGTATTTTTATTTTGTCGTCAGGTGAGCTAACCAGTTGCTTATATAGAGGATTGCTTGGTTCAGTAACGCTTCCTATGGCTTTTTGCAGGAGATCGCTAATACGACCCCATTCACCATTTTCAGGATGACCTTCATCGGTAATTACAGTGATAGCTCCTCTGGGTAATAAGGTTTTAAACTCATTTTTCTCTTCCTCATCACTAAGAACCTTTACCTGCATTTCGCCATGATTTTGTTGGTCAAGCTTATATGCAATTAAGTTGGCTAATGGAGTGGCTACGGAACTATTTTCATTGCAGATGAAAAGGTTAAAGTCAGTATATTTGGAAGTATCACCCTGTCTTGTATAAGGAGGATTCCTAGTCAAGGCTTCCTGTAAAGCTTGATCTAAAGTAATACTATTGGTTGTGGTTTGTTGTGTGCCAACATTTGGTTTTCTTGATTGAGTTTGTTTTTCTTTTAAACCCCACAATTTAAGTTGTTTCTTGGTCTCTTCATCCATTGGAGTTCTAGTAATATTCTCTGAATTATTCTGTATTATGTCAGCCGCCCAAGTGCGAATTTCATCACTACTTTCAGAGCTTTGGATGATCGCCAGAGCTAAATCAATGTATTTGATCCTTAAATCTTGTGCCAGCTTTTGATTTTCAATTTGTTGATTATAAGCATTGCCAACCAAGAAAACAACTACAGCTATAGCTGTGTTAGCAATAACTCCCAAAAATTGTGCGATAACCTTCCCCTTTTCCCACGCAAGGGGCAAGTGTTGATCATCGTCTTCGTTAGTCATCTTAAGACACCTCCTTTCTACGCTCTAGGCTGAATAATCTTTGCCGTCACCGTCCCCACCACATACTGCTCCCTAAGAACAGTGATCGCACTTTAAATTCAAAAACACGCCACCGCCGTACCCGCCAAACCGATCTTCTGGTAATAGTCGGGAAAAGCATACCCAGTGCTTTTTTATCTATAGAATTTTCCATCGAGAAACCATGCCAAAAGGCTCTAATTATTTCCCCCTTATTCACCTATCCCTACTCTATCTCCGATAATCTCAACCAATGAGGCTGTTTTCATAAAATTTAACGATTAGCCGACAACGAATCGCAGAAATATCTAGCGATCGCTAAAGTGCTTAACAAAAGAAATTGTAATCCTATCGATTTTGACCGTGCCACTATCCAAAGGAATAGATTAGATTTCTTGAAAAGACCAATGAGAGTAAATTACCGATCGATCACCCGAACTTTTTCCTTATCGGTAAAGATCGGGCGATTTGCCTATTCTTGCTATTCCTAATACATCCGAGAGCGCCCGTCCCGTCTTATCTATCTTTAAACCCTAACTATCCCCGTACAATTATTAGCATATCGATCATAAACCTTGAGATAGGTTGCACACCATGAGCGAATACCAATATTACGAATTCCAAGCGATCGATCGCCCCCTCACCCAAGAGGAAAGGGCTGCCATCAGCCAACTATCGAGCCGCGTCAAACCGACGGCAACGAGTGCCAGTTTCACCTATAGTTACGGCAATTTTCGAGGCGATCCCAAACAGGTGCTGGCTCGGTATTTCGATATCATGTACTACATCGCCAACTGGGGAACACAGCAATTAATGTTTCGTTTTCCCACATCCCTGATCAACCGAGAAGCAATTGAACTTTACTGTATCGATAATTATATCAGCTTATCTTTTGCGGGAGATTGGTCAATTTTAGATTGGGAATTTAGTCAGGAAGAAGGTTTTAATGACTGGATAGAAGGAGAAGGGATTCTATCGGAATTGATAGGATTACGCCAAGAAATTCTCCAGCAAGATTATCGAGGATTATATTTAGCCTGGCTGAAAGCTATTGACTTATCCGAGGGATATATAGACATCGATAAGACCCAACTAGAACCTCCTTTACCCCCCGGACTAGGGCAACTTTCTGCCGCTCAAAAGGCTTTTACGGAAATCTTTGAATTGGACGAACACTTATTAAATGTTGCTTGTGCATCCAGTGGTAAACTAACAACTATCTCGGAGCAAACTTGGCAACAAGCTATTACTCAATTATCGGCTTCTGAACGCGAAGATTTCCTATTAAGATTGGCTAAAGGAGAACATAATTTATCTGCTAAATTCCAACAAAAGCTATCTCAATTAATCCCTAATTCTCCCGCTTCTAACCAGCCTCGACGCAGGATACAAGAACTTCTTGAGGCTGCTGCTGAGGAAGAAAAAAAGGCAGAAAAACGGCGACAACAAGAAGCGGAAGCCAAGCGAATTGAGGAACTACAAACTTTAGCTAAACGGGAAGCGCAAGTTTGGCAGCAAGTCGAGTCCCTAATTCAGAAAGCCCAGTCTAAATCCTACGATGAGGCTGTTAAATTGGGGAGCATCTCACTTGTGCAATGAGTATTAATGCTTATAGCAGTCAAAAACGAGAAAATCTTGAACCTGATCACAAAGAGAAATGAGATTATAATAGTTATAACTTACGATTCAGAA
>SFCA01000187.1:0-5132 GCA_007095475.1 Microcystis aeruginosa Ma_QC_C_20070703_M131
TAGATGATTTCCTGACCTAAGATCACATTTTATTCTTTTTTCCACTTCAATCTAAGAATTGAGAAAAAAGCAAAACCTTATATTATACCATAAAAAAATTATGCAAGAGGTCTAATGATCACCAACATATCTAGACAACTAACCACTGGCGCTCTTGCTATCGCTGGCAGCGTTGCCGCTTTCGGCTTTGCCAATACTGCCCCCGTCCAGGCGCAGGTGGATTGTTTACCACAAAGTTTCAACAATTTCAAGGCCAATCCTTGCCGAAAAGGGGACAAGTTGTTTACACACATCAACTCATCTGGCAGTGGTATAAATGACCCGGCCAATTTTCTGACCATTACGGAAACCGTGCTGCCCTTGGGCGATTTGCACACCTTCACCTTCACCCCAGCTACCCCTCTGACCAGTTTAGGTGGCGTTTATGTCATAGATTACACGATCGAGATCGTTGATGACCCCGACACTCCCGACAACGAACTTTTGACGAAGATGTTCGAAGCATTCAGCGGCGGCTATACCACAACTGGCCAGACTGACTCCGGTGTCTCTCTGAACAAGACGGTTTGGTCAGATGCTTTCGGCGGGTCGAGTTTGGTCGGAACCTCAGAGGCTAGAAGCCTGGATATTGGTGGCATAGGCTCTCCTGGCCTAACGGTTCCAATTGATCCGAATATCCTGAAACTTTACGTCAGAGACACTTTCTCTGTCTCTAGTGTTAACGGATCACTTAACAGTATCACCAACGATTTCAGACAAAAATCCATTGTTAAAACCCCCGAACCTTCTGCTATCCTCGGTATCTTAGCCGTTGCTGGTGTTGGTGCTTTCGCTCGTCGCAAGAGCTAGTCACTGCCATTGAATCAAAGGCAAGCGTTAAGGTTAAGCTTAACGCCTTTTTTTGTGTCTAGAGAAGGGGATGGGGGAGTGGGGGGTTCGAGCATTTGTATTAAAATATCCAATACGCAATTTAAATGCAGTATACTGTTCACTTAACAATCCCACTGGTCACTGATAATTGATCACTGATCACTGATCAGCCATTCCGATGCCCTTTCACCTAAATCTAGGGCCAGACTAACCGCTTTACCGAGACGGGGACGCTCGCGGGTTTCGCGGATAAAAGCTTGAAATTGACTAAAACCACCCCATTCGTGGAGATAATTAGCGATCGCATTGAGATGTTCCAGATATTCAGACTCGGAGAGGGGAAAAGAAGCTTGTTCGAGATATTTCCACATTACCTGGACATGAACCTTATCTTTGATGCGTCGTAGCTGGATATCGTAGGAACGACCCCATTTTTCTAGTAATAATTGCTGTAAGTCCACACCCGTCATGGTTGCTATCGCTTCTCAGATGTCAGTCGGCCTCTTGATTTTATCACAAATGTCAGGGGAAGACCCTCGGTTTTACCGAAGGGATGACACCTGAACAACATAGAACAGCAAAGCACAACGATCAGATATCTCCGCTTGATCGGATAGTTTCAACCTGATGAACTTTACTCCACTGTGACACTTTTGGCTAAATTGCGCGGCTGATCCACGTCTAAACCGCGACGGGCTGCGATATGATAGGAGAGCAATTGTAGGGGAATTACTGTTAGAATTGGCGATAATAATTCTTCAATTTCCGGCACATACAACAAATCATTAAAGACTTTTGGCGCTTCCGTATCGCTGTCGGCAACTACTCCCAATAACCGCGCATCCCTTGCTTTTGCTTCCTGTGCATTGGAGAGAACCTTATCATAAACTATCCCCGGCATAGCAATCGCTACTACGGGAACTTTTGCATCTAAAAGCGCGATTGGTCCGTGTTTCATTTCTCCGGCTGGATAGCCTTCCGCATGAATATAACTGATTTCTTTGAGTTTTAAGGCCCCTTCTAAGGCAATGGGGAAATTAATCCCCCGTCCCAAGAAAATAAAGTCTTGGGTGTCATTAAATTCATGGGCTAATTCTTCGATCGCTTTTTCCTGTGTTTCTAAGACAGTTTCGATCGATCTTGGCAGCGATCGCATTCCATTAATAATTTCCTCGATTCTCTCTAAAGACAAAGTTTGACGACGATAGGATAAATCCAAAGCTAAGAGATAAAAACCCAATAATTGTGCCGTAAAACTCTTAGTTGCCGCCACCCCGATCTCGATTCCTGCTTGGGTATTAATAATCTGATCGACCATTTGTGCTAGGGTACTTTCGGGGCGATTAGTAATACCGATAATCCGGGCCTGATATTTTTTTTCTAATCCTAAACGACGCTGTTTTTCCGTTTCCAAAGCCGCTAAAGTGTCGGCTGTTTCCCCCGATTGCGTCACCCCGATAGTTAAAGTATTGGGCATCAGGGGCGTGGGTGCATAGCGAAATTCCGAGGCGTACTGTACCCTGGTGGGAATACCTGCCAACTGCTCGATCAAGTATTTACCGACTAAACTAGCGTGCCAACTGGTTCCACAGGCTAAAATCTGAATATGTTCTAAATTATCGTAAATTTCTTCAGAAAAATTAATATTTATTGGGTTGACATTATCCTCATTTTGTGCTGTCCAATGGGGATGCAGATAGGTTCCTAAACAGTCGCGCACCACTCCGGGTTGTTCGTAGATTTCCTTGAGCATGAAGTGACGATAACCCTGTTTTTCTACGGTCGTCGGACTCCAATCGAGGACTCTGGGGCTTTTACGGACTCTTTTGCCCTCAAAATTATAAATTTCTACTCCCAAGGGTGTTAACCGAGCGATTTCGCCATTATCCAGGGACAGCACCGCCCGGGTATGGGGAACCAAAGCACTAACATCGGAGGCACAGAAAAACTCCCCTTGACCAAAACCGATGATTAAAGGGGCGTGTTGCCGCACGACAATCAATTCATCGGGATAATCGGGACTAATCACCCCTAGGGCAAAGGCCCCCTCCAAACGTTCAATTGCCCTTAAAACTGCCTTGAGGAAAGGACTCACCCCCAAGTATTCTTCATCGGTAGGTTTAGGTAGATAACTGGCGATTAGATGGGGAATAACTTCTGTGTCGGTTTCCGAGTCAAATATACAGCCTTTTTCCTTTAATTCTGTTCTTAATACCTGAAAATTTTCGACAATGCCATTCTGTACCACTGCCACCCGTTGACTGTTATCGGTGTGGGGATGGGCATTACTTTCTACGGGTTTGCCGTGGGTTGCCCAACGGGTGTGACCGATGCCAATTTGGGAGGGATTAACTTCCTGTTCTAATTTTTCCCGCAGATTGTAGAGTTTACCCTGGGCGCGGACTCGATGTAATTCACCTTCGAGAATTGTGGCAATTCCTGCCGAATCATAACCCCGATATTCTAAACGTTCCAATCCAGCTAGGAGAATATCGATCGCTGTTTGGGTTCCGATATAGCCAACAATTCCGCACATTCTTTCCCTGACCCCATTTAGGCTAAGTCCGATCTATTCTATCGCAAGCGTGACACTTGTTTGCTTAGAGGCTAAAGACGCAGGGGGAAGGGTAAAGTTTCCTCTAATGGGACTCATCCTTCGCTCATTTTTGGGAGCAAGATGGGGTCAAAGAGGTCTCAAACGGCTCTTTTCCTGCGTCCGCCCAATCGACGAACTTGACGAGAACCAGTAGGAACCATCCAGATTGGGGCATCTGGGCGACGAGCTTCAAGGCGATCACAAGCGGCTATTTCACTCGCGTCAATTTCAAAGTCTCCAGTTTCGAGAGCGATTGCCACAATCTTGCCTTGATTACCTTGCTCGACTTGAGAACGTACCTGGGTCTCATAAATCTCATCGCCACGTCGAGCGAATTCTTCTTTACTGTAGCGGGGTTGTCTAACTGTCATTGAAGCGACCCTGTGGCAACTTTTGCCCCTCTATTTTAACCAAACATTGGGAATCTTCGCTAACATTCCTCAACTGGTCCCACCAGAGCGGCATCGTACTTAAAGTCACAGCTTTAATCAATGTGCAGGGTACGTTCCCAAAAATCGATCGGTGGAGCAGTAAGACCCCCATTAGGGAACGCACCCTACGGCCAACTACGGCCAAAATTCCTCAACTTTCTCCATGAGATCAAGGCAATTACAATGATCGTCAAAAGCAAAAGAAAGGTTATCGTTCCAATTGATTGAGAAATCCAATTTTTGTAAACTAGCACTCCCACCAAGACGATTTCTAAACTTGTAGAGATCGCCAAGCCATGTACCAAAAATAGAGAACTCAACCAACATCCCAATCCGGACATTCCCTTATTGTTAAACATGGAATCCCGATAAAATATAACACCAATAGCATTTGGCAAACAAATACAGATAACTATTACCAGAAGTACGCCAATTGTGAATATTACATTTCTGAGCAACATACTAATTGCACCCTCTTTTGTGATTAGACCTGCTTTTGAAATTTGGTAGAGTCTGTCAGCCTAACTACATATTACAGGTCAACTTTCTATATAACACTCTCCAGAGTAACGATATGGGTCAACTTTCGGCATATTACCTCATTTTAGTACAATCGCAAGAAACTTTCCCTATATCACGCCCAAAAGCCTGTTAGCCAGATGAGCTTACTGCAAACAACCTCCTTTAAGGAGACTGATCACAGAAGCCTTCTAGAGTTCTAGCAAAGATTCTTAGATCTGACTGCACTTTGTCACAAAATTTCACTATTATTTCGACACTCTTAATGGTTGGAAGAGAAACATTGATCGCCAAGTCTGGTCAATTTTTGTCCAACGCATTTCAGGAAATGACCTGAATAAGTAGGGTTTGCTGAAAAAGTTTTTCGGTGGTGGCAGGGTGTGCCCCACCTGCCCCCCCGACATCGGGGGGGCAGGTGGGGTGTGGGGTTTTACCGGTTTTGAGGTGGCCAATTACCTAATTTTCAGGGAAAAAGTCCCTGAATTTTCCCCCTGATCACTCCCATGCCGGGTACTTTTTGATTGACAAAAAGTCTAAAAGTCTTACCCAACAAGGTTTTTAGATTTATTCAGCAGACCCTACTTATAGGTCAAATAGCTGACAGGGGGACAAGCAAGCTGAAAAGCTTATGTAGCATAAAATACAGACACAGACTCCAAAAAAAGATAAGTCATATTTACCATATATGACCTAAATAACGAAAATGATAAGTGAAC